>JBEKEJ010000103.1:0-10702 GCA_050013895.1 Verrucomicrobiota bacterium
CGGCCCTGGTCGGTCACGTATTGCCGGAGCAGGTTGGTGTTTTTGAAATCGAGCGCGTCGGCGATGAAGTCAATCTTTGGCTTGGGCCGGGGTGTGCGGGTTTCCATCGTCCCGCGGCGCTGGCCGCGGCGTTCGGGTTTGTCGGTGTGGGTTTTGCGCGGCATGATTATTTGATTTCGCGGTGGAGCGTGTGGCGGCGCAAAAAACGATTATACTTTCTGATTTCGAGCTTTTCTGTCTTCGTCTTTTTGTTGCGCGTGGTGGTATAGCGCGAGGGTGATTTGCCCTCCTTGCGCGCCTCGGTGCATTCAATGGTGATGATTTCACGCGGCATAAATCACTCTTTCTCCTTGGTCTTTTCCTCCGGCTCGTCGTCCTCGCCTTCCACTTCAGCCACCGCCGCGCTGTCAATCGTGCCCAGCGCGCCCAACCGGCGTTGGCGCAAGGCGCCATCGCGTTCCAACTGCGCCTGCGCTTCGACGCGGAAGCGCGTCCACGGAATGGCGTCCAGGCGCGCTTTGGGGATGGGTTTGTTGGTCAATTCACAGACGCCATAGGTCTTTTTCTCGATGCGCTTGAGCGCTTCCTCGATTTCATAAACCGCGTCCTGGTCGGATGAAAGCAGGCTCAAGGCGAAGTCGCGGTCAAAATTGTCGGTGCCGGAATCGGCCATATGCAGGCTGTAACCGGCGACTTCCTGCGCGGATTCCTGGGCCAAACCGTTCATCTGGCGGAGCAATTGCTCGCGTAATTCGAGCAATCGCTGGTAATACTTCTGCCACTCGGGCTTGATTCTTTTTGGCCCGGCGCTGGTGGCGCTCTTTCTCGCCATCGGCCGGCCAAGGATGGCTGCCGCCGTGGCGGGGGTTTGCGGCATCGCGGACATCGTCTTTTTCATCGTTTTACTCATTTCAGTCACAGTTTCAAAATTGCTTTCCGGCTTGCTTAGCAATTTCCGGTCCATCAAAGGCGCGGGAATGTAGCAAAGAAAATCAAATACGCCACAAAAATATTGCAAAACTTTTGCGCCAAAAAGCTTCAGCCCTTTTCAATGCAGGCGTAGGCGTTGTGATTGTGGATGCTCTCGAAATTTTCCGCCTCGACCTTGTACCAGGTCACCAGCGGATGCGCCTTGAGCTTGAGCGCCACGTTCCGCACCAAATCTTCCACGAACACCGGATTTTCATAGGCGCGCTCGGTCACGGCCTTTTCGTCCTGCCGTTTGAGCAGGGCGTAAAGCTCCGTGCTGGCCGAACTTTCGATCATCGCCACCACGTCCTCGATCCAGACCGGTTTCGTGAACCGGAGCGCCACCGTCACCAGCCCGCGTTGGTTGTGCGCGCCGTATCGGGCAATCGCCTTCGAGCACGGGCACAGCGTCGTGACCTGCGCCTTGACTGTCAGCACGAAATCAATTTCCGCCCCGCACGCCGCCGCGTCGAACCGCGCCAGGTAATCCATCAAACTTTCCAGGCGCGACACCGGCGATTGCTTGACCATGAAATAGGGGAACTCGATTTCCAGGTGCGATGTGGCCGCGTGAAATTTCCTCTGCATGGCGCGAAGAATTTCTCCGATGTTTTCCACGTGAATCACGTTGCCGTGCGAGTTGAGCACCTCGATGAAGCGGCTCATGTGCGTGCCTTTGAATTCCTTGGGCAAATCCACGAACATCCCGATGGTGGCCACCGTGTTTTGAATGCTGTGCGCCTTGTCGCGCACCTGGATGGGGAAAAGCAGTCCGCGCACACCCACCTTGTCAATCGGCAGCTCGCGGTTGTCGCGCTTGCTCTGCACGTCGTGCAAGGGTTTCACGGCGGTGTTCATTTTCGCCGCGAGTCGGTTTCGCCTGATTTTGAGCATGGAAGAATACTAGCAGCTTTATGGAGCTTGGCAAAATTTCTCTGCGGAAGGGTAGTGACTCGTCATGAAGTTCGGAGTTCCGCCTTTGGGCGGTCCGAAGGCCGCGTGAACGCGGAACTCCGAACAAGATCCGCGGAAAACCGGCGTTGCGCGTGGCGGCGGGCGCCCGCGTCGCCGCCGTCCCGGTCTTCGGGCTAAAACGCGGGACGGATCAGACGGAAGAACTGGCTGCCGCTGCCGACGGGCAACGTCACAACGTTTTGGTTGTTGGCGATGGAAACGGCATTGGTGACGGACGTCCACGAAACCGGCGGGGCCAGACTCGTGGCGGACTGAAGCTGGAAACCGGTCGGCGCCACCGGCCAGGAAATGACTGCATTGCTGTTCGTCAACCTGACGCTCAATGGCAGGTTAAAAATCTCAAAGGCCAGCGCGTAGGTTTCAGCCGCGGATACCTGGGTGGCGCTCCCGCTTTTCAACACCTGTAAATCGTATCGGCCCGACGGCAACGTTGGCTGAAAAATGTGTTCGACGTTATCCACCAGGCTCGTGCTGCACGTGATGAGATTGCCGTCGGCCGCGCGGTATAGGAACAGATTCAAATTGTTGATGTTGGTCGCCTTGTATTGTTTGTTCCAAACCAGCGTCGCTGTGAGCGTGAAAACATTGCTGCCGGGTAAATTGAAATAGTAATGATTGACGGTGTCACTGGTGGTCGTTGTCGAGTTCGTATTGTAGTCCCACCCGACGAGGGTTGGTTCGTTATTGGTGTTCGCACCGGGTGGATGCGCTCCGCCGCTGCCAACGGAACTGGATTCGATAAAGGCATGTTGGCCGCCTTTCAATTGCTCCCACGAGTTGAAAACATTCACCATGCCCGCGCCGTAACGAGGGTCCAGCGGCGTGGCCGTGCCGTTGGTCCAGTCGTTCGGTTTGACCGCGCCGTTGAGCAGGAGCGCCTTGATGGTGCGCAAGTCGCCTGCCGCATTCGTGTTCGCGCCACCGTCACCCCGATTGGCGGCTTGCACCAGAATCGCCGCTGAACCGCAGGCGTAAGGCGTGGCATAACTCACCGCGCCTTCAGGGTATTGCGCCAGGTCGGGAGCGATAATGTCCGGTTTGCAACGACCATCGTCCGTGGGACCGGGAAGACTGAAGGCGTAATACGCGCCTACGCCGATGCCATTGTAACAGGAACCCGGCGCGCAGATGGGTTCGAAGTTATTGGTTCCGGCAATGCCGGAAACAAAAATCGTCCCGTACCGGGCGGCGTAGTTATCGTAGTTTGTGTTCACCCGGAGTTCCTCGGAAGGATCAACCAAAATAAAACTCTGGTTCACGACGCGGACCGGTATTGAAGTTCCAGGGTAATCAATGTACTCGTTAAAAAAATCATACGCTTCGTAATTGTACACATGGCCGACATTGGTGGCCGCCCCACCGGCAACACCATAGAAATTTTCGCCGACTATGTCCGCATGCCAGGATTCAGCGCCGACATTGTTGGTAAAAACTGTCCTTGCACCAATGCTGGAAATCCAAGTGAACAAATTTGTCCGCTGGCCGACGGCGGCCGGATTGACCTCAAACGGCGGCGGAGTATCCGTCGAAACCGGCGCTTCGGGTTGCGCCACCTCCACACCACTGCCGGTCAGCGTTGGGTCAACCTGCCTCAAAACCGTGACGCCAATGATGTCCAAATCACCCGCCTGCAAGGAAAACACGCCCGCGAGGAATAAAAGTGTGAAGCCTTTTTTCATTACGTCATTTGCATGAGCCGCATATACATCTAACCCGACCTCCAGAATAACGCAAATTTCATGCCTGAACTTCAAAAGGGCTGGTCCCTTGACCGACCACATGGAAAAGTTCTTTGACATGCCGCAACGCGGCGATTATTAGCCGTTCATGTCCAAACGGTTTTTACCGCGACTCCCCGGCTTGGCGTTGGCGATGGTTTGCCTCGTTTCGTCCGGCGCCGAAACCTTCCGGGTCGCCACTTACAACGTTGAAAATTACCTGGATCAGCCGACGGAATCGCGCCCGCGCATAAAATCCGGCGAGGCCAAAGCCAAGGTCTGTGAAAGCATCTGCGCGCTCAACCCGGACGTGCTCGCCCTCGAAGAAATGGGCGGCGCGCGTGAGCTGCTGGAGTTGCGCGACGCGCTCAAGGCCCGCGGACTGGATTATCCGCATTGGGAAGTCGTTTGCGGCATGGACACAAACATCCACGTCGCCGTCCTGAGCAAGTTCACCATCCTCGCCAGCCATCCGCACACGAACGACACTTATCTGCTCGACGGACGCCGCTTTCGCGTCAGCCGCGGCTTCGCCGAGGTGGAAATCCAAGCGAACGCAAACTTCACCTTCACGCTCATTGCCGCGCACCTGAAATCGCGCCGTCCCGTACCCGAAGCCGATGAAGCCGAGCAACGTCTGGAAGAAGCCAAAATCCTGCGGGGCATCATTGACGCGCGGCTCACGAACAATCCAAATGCAAATCTCATTGTGCTGGGCGATTTCAACGACGTGAAGAATTCCGATGCGGTCAAAGCCGTCATCGGTCGCGGACGGTTCAAACTCACCGACACACGTCCGGCTGAACGAAACGGCGACAATCCGGCCGGCACCGATTCGCGTTTTGAACCGCGCAACGTCACCTGGACGGAATATTACGGCAAAGAAGACACTTACAGCCGCGTGGATTACATTTTTCTGAGTCCGGCTATGACGCGCAACCGGGTAAAACGGGAAACTTACATTCCCATAATTCCAAACTGGGGTGTCGGTTCCGACCACCGGCCCATCGTGGCGGCATTCAAGACAGGAGAAAGCGGGTAAATCCGCAAAGCCGCGTCGTCCGCGGATAAGTTCACAACTTCTCCGGGTGCGCCATCAAATCCGAGACGCGCTGGAGCAACCGGCCCGCCGCCCCGCCGTCGAGCACGCGATGGTCGAAGCTCAACGTCAGGTTCGCCTCCATTACCGGCACAAACTGGCCTTTGACTCCGTCCCAATGCGGCCGGTGCCGCGCCGCGCCCATCCCCAGCACCAGCGCCTGTTCCGGCAGCGGAATCGGCGTCGCCCATTCCAGGCCGAACGTGCCGAAATTCGTGACGGTGGCAATGGAACCGCCGGTGGCGTCCGGCGGCAATTTGCGCTCGCGCGCCAGGCCAACCAGTTCGTCGTAAGGCGCAATCAAATCCTTTAACAACCGTTTGTCCGCGTTGCGAATCACCGGCACAAACACGCCGTCCTCCGCTTCGACGGCAAAGGCGATGTCAATTGAAGACGGATGCACGATTTTGGTGCCGACCAGGCGCCCCGCCGGCGCGCTGTTTTCCGCCAGTGCCACCGCCAGCGCGCGCAACGCACAGAGCGCCGGACCGGGCTTTGGCCTCGCAATTTTCCGATAAGCGAACAGCGGATCGAGGCGCACCGGCAGACCAACGTGCGCGATGGGCCGCGTCCAACTGCGCCGCATGGCGTCGGCCACCGTCACACGCATCGTCGAGGCCTGGCTCATCTTGTGTTTCTCGATGTGCGCGATGAATTTTTCAAAGTCTTCAACGGTCACGCGGCCCGCCGCGCCGCTGCCGGGGATGCCCGCGAGGTCGGCGGCGCTCAAACCCAGTTCATGCATCCGCGCCTTGAGCCGCGGCGAGAGATAACTCGCCCCCGCCGCGTTTGCCGGCACCGGCAAACCGCGCACGGTCGGTTGCACGCGTTGTTTCCCGCCATTCGCGTCCGATTTTGAAACGCGGTCGGTGTCCGAGATCTTTGCCGGCGCCGGGACGTCCAAACCCAGCCGCGCGGCTTCTTCGTCGGTCGCCTCAATTCGACCGAGCACGGCGCCGACCGTGTAGCTTTCATTCAATTGCGCGGTAAGCCGTTCCAGGCGGCCGCGACACGGCGAGGTGACCGCCATGGTGGCTTTGTTCGTTTCGACTTCGATCAAATCCTGATCCGCCTCGACCGTGTCGCCCGGCTTGACCAGAAAATTGACGACCTTGGCCTCGGCGATGGACTCGCCGAGCTGCGGCATGATGATGGAAATTTGCGGCATAATTTTTCAGAGCCTCAAAAGATTTCTCGCCGCCGCCGCAATGCTGCGCGTCGTCGGGCGGTGCGCCGTCCACAAATTCGGATGATACGGCACGGGGGTGTCCTTGGCGTTGAGCCGCTGCGGCGGCGCGTCCAGCAAATCATAGCCTTCGCTCGTGACGCGCGCGATGACTTCCGCCGTCACCCCGCCCCACGGCCATGCTTCGCCCACGCACAGCAGCCGCCCCGTGCGCGCCACCGAGGCCATCACCGTGTCGGTATCGAGCGGTTTTACGGAACGCAAATCCACCACCTCGACTTCCCAGCCCTCGGGCGAAAGCTCCACCGCCGCCGCCAGCGCATCCTGCACCATCGCGCCGTAGGCCACGATGGTCATGTCGCGGCCTTCGCGCGCAATGCGGGCCTTGCCCACCGGCAGGGCCTCGCTCGGCAATTTTTCGGCTTTGAGATGGTAGTACAAAAATTTGTGCTCGCAAAAAATCACCGGGTCGTCAATCGCCACCGCTTCGAGCAGCATGCTGTAGGCATCTTCGACCGTTGCCGGTGCCAGGACGACCAAGCCCGGATATTGCGCATAGACCGATTCCAGGCATTGGCTGTGGAACGGCCCGCTCCCGGGCGTGCCGCCGACGGGCAGGCGCACGGTGATGGGACACGGCACTTTTGTGCGCCAGAAAAGCGTTGCGGCCTGATTGACGATCTGGTTGAAACCGGTGGTGGAAAAATCCGCGAACTGCATTTCAATGATTGGCCGCAGACCCTCAATCGCCGCTCCGACCGCCAGGCCGATCATGGCGTCCTCACTGATGGGGGAATCCAGCACGCGGCCGGGGAATTCATTCGCCAGATTTTTCGTGGCCTTGAACGCGCCGCCGAACGCGCCGACGTCCTGCCCGTAAATGAAGACCCGCGGGTCGTCGCGCAACGCCCGGGCCTGCGCCTCGCGGATGGCTTCCAAATACGTGATGCTCATTGCGGGATGGAAAGGCAAACCGCCAACCGCCAACCGCCAACCTCGAATGCCCAATGCCTGGGTGCGTGCCGCCAGTGAAGGTTGGGCGTTGAAGGTTGGTCGTTGAATGTTTCGAAAAATCTATTCATGTCCTTCGCTCAATGACTTCGAGGAAATCGCCCGCCACTCCTCGGCAAACGGATCCGGCGCCGGTTCATGCTGCACCCGGGCAACGGCTTCCTCGATTTCGTGAAGGGCTTCATTTCGCCACGCCGCCAGATGCGCGGTGTCGGCCCGCCCTTGCCGGAGCAGTTGCTCCTCGGCCACCTTCAGACAGTCGCGGCCCGCCGGCGACTTCTTCAGTTTCGGGTCAATGTAACCCGCGTCGTCGTGCTCGCCGTGGCCGCAAAGCCGCAACAGCGTGGCAATGATCATTTGCGGGCCGCGACCGGCGCGTGCCAGCCCGACGGCACTGCCGGCCACATTCAAACACGCGGACAAATCCGTGCCGTCAACCGTCTGGACTTCAACGCCGTAGCCAACGGCCTTGTCGGCGAGATCGCGGCAGGCGAACTGGCGCTCGTTCGGCGTTGAATAGGCGTAATGATTGTTGGCCACGACCAGCACGAGCGGCAATTTTTCGATGGCGGCCTGGTTGAGCGCCTCGTGGAATGAACCGGTGGACGTGGCGCCATCGCCGACGGAAGCCGCGCCAACGGTGCCGGCGACACCCTTCAGGCGGCGCGCGAACAAAACTCCGTTTACGACCGAAATCATCGCACCCAGGTGGCTGATCATGGGGAGGTAACCTTCCTTCGGCCTCCCGCGATGCACGTTGCCGTCGCGACCGCGCATCGGGCCGAGCGCGGAACCCAGATGCGTGCGTACCGTGTCAAGCACCGGTTCACCAAACGCCAGCCGGCCCGCGGCGTCGCGGATGAGCGGCGCGAAAACATCGCCCTTCTTCAGCGACAAGCCGAGCGCGGCGCTCAGGGCTTCCTGCCCGCGTCCGAGAAAAACCCCGCCGTGGATTTTGCCGGCGCGGTAAAGTGCAGCCAGTTTGTCGTCCAGCAGCCGCGCCAGCAGCATGAAACGGTAGGCGGCAACCTGCCTCTCGTGAAAAGTGGCCACAGGGTCCGCTGTGCCTGGCTCTAGCACCGTTTCGAGCATGACGCAGTTTATCGCCACTGCGCCGGGCCAGCAATACTTCTTTGAAAACCGGCTCCGGCGGCGGCAAAATTCAGGTTGGCTCAGCATGAAAATTGCTGTATTTGTTCTGGTTCAGACACATACGAAACACAGGTTACAACCGGACAGTCAATTGTGAATCAAACCGCGTTTCAAATTTTGCTGGCCAGCAATGACCCGCAGATGCCGGAGGTGTTGTCCAAACTTTTGGAAAATGACGGCGTTGCGCTCTCCTTTGCGCAAAATGCGAACGACGCATTCAGGCTGATTCACGAAAAACCCCGCGACCTGGTGCTGGTGGATTTGGAATCTTTGCACTGGAACGGCTGCGATTTGTTGCACTGGCTCAAAGGTGAACCCTCGCTGCCCTTCACGGTCGCCGTCGCTCTCACTGCCGGGAACGACACGGCGGGCCAGTTGCGCGCCTTTGAACTGGGCGCAACCGGATGCCTGACCAAACCATTTGACGCCATCTCCCGCGCGTGCCTGCTGGCCTACCTGAACACGAAGCGCCGGCACGATGAATTGGACAAGTATCGACTTGACTTGAACGAGGCGCGCCTCAACGCCGAGGCGGCGCTGCGCGCCAAGTCGGATTTTCTCGCGGCCATGAGCCATGAAATCCGGACCCCGATGAATGGCGTCATTGCCATGGTCGGCCTGCTCATGGAAACGCCGCTGACCGCCGAGCAGCGCGGCTACCTCGACACCATTCACACCAGTGGCGAGGCGCTGCTGACCATCATCAACGACATCCTCGACTTTTCCAAAATCGAGGCCGGCAAAATGGAATTGGATTCACGACCCTTCGATTTGCGCGCGTGCGTCGAGGATTCACTCGACCTCCTGGCCCGGAGCGCTTTTGAGAAAAAACTCGACCTGGTTTATCAGATGGACGACGACGTCCCCGCCACCATCGAAGGCGATTCGCTCCGCCTGCGCCAGGTGCTCACCAATCTGTTGAGCAACGCCGTCAAATTCACCGAAAACGGCGACATCCTCGTCCGGTTGAAATTACTTTCAAGCAAAATGGATGAAAGCCAGAACCGCGAGCTCCTGCACCTGCACTTTTCCGTACGCGACACGGGCATCGGCATCCAGCCCGACCGCCTGGCGCGGTTGTTCAAACCATTCATGCAGGCGGATGCCACAACCGCGCAACGCTATGGCGGCACGGGCTTGGGACTGGCCATCAGCAAGCGGCTGGTCGAATTCATGGGCGGCAAAATGTGGGCCGAAAGCGTGCCGGGTAAAGGCTCGACGTTCCATTTTACCGCGAATGCCCGGGCCGAGCCGAACGCCACGCCGTCAGTGCTCAACGCCCGCCATCCCCGGCTCGCCGACCTGCGGGTTTTGATTGTGGATGACAACGCAACCAGTTGCCAGGCCCTCGCCGAACAAACCGCCCGGTGGGGAATGCTTTCACGCATCGCTGAAAATCCGCGCGCGGCGCTCGACTTGCTCCGCGGCGGCGAAACCTTTGATTTCGGCATTCTCGATTTGAACATGCCCGGCATGGACGGCGTGGCCCTCGCTGCGGAAATTCACAAATCGCCCGCCGGCGCCATGATGCCGCTGGTGCTGCTCGCGCCCGTGGGTCAACACTCGGAAACGCCGAGCGAAACCCATCTGATATTCGGACACACCGTCGCCAAACCCGTCAAGCCCGCGCAACTTTGCGAGGTGCTCGTGCGCGCCCTGCTCGGTTCAAAGGTCGCCGCGCCCCCGGCCTCACCGCCCAAACCGAACCCACTGCTGGTCGAGCGGATACCGATGCGCATTCTGTTGTGCGACGACAACGCTATTAATCAGAAAGTCGCCGCGCGCATCTTGCAACAGCTCGGCTATCAACCCGGTCTGGCAGGTAACGGACGCGAAGCGCTCGACGCACTTGACCGCCAGCCGTATGATTTGATTCTCATGGACGTGATGATGCCGGAAATGGACGGATTGGAAGCCACGCGCCTCATTCGCGAACGGCAGAAGTGCGGCGCCCCCAATTATTCCTCACGCATCGTCATCGTCGCCCTGACCGCGCACGCCATGCAGGGCGACCGCGAAAAATGCCTCGCCGCCGGCATGGACGACTACCTCGCCAAACCCATCCGCCCCGCCGATGTGCGCCAGGTCATCGAACGCTGGAATCCTCAAAACGGCACGGCGCACCCGGCCAAATCCGCGACCGCCGCTGATGCCGTCAATGCCGCCGCGCCGCCGCCCGCCGAGGAGCCGCCGGTGGAAATGGACCGCCTCAACAGCCTGGTTGACGGCGACCCGGACGGCCTGCGCGATCTCGTCAAGCTTTACCTCAAGCAAACCACACAGCAACTGGCGCAACTCGAGGCCGCCGTCCGCGCCAACCAGGCCGATGCCGTCCGGCGCGTGGCGCACAGTTGCGCCGGCGCCAGCGCGACCCTCGGCATGACCCGGCTTGTGCCGATGCTCCGTGACCTGGAAAAACAGGGCGCGTCCGGGACGCTCACCACCGCCGCGCAGATCTGCGAAAACGCCGCGCGCGAATTCAATCTCATCAAACATTTTCTGGCGGCGCTGCCGGCTTTGGCCCCAACCCCGGCCGCTACCCACCCATGAAAAAAATCCTCATTATCGAAGACGACCGGATTGTAGCGAACA
>JBEKEJ010000104.1:0-10663 GCA_050013895.1 Verrucomicrobiota bacterium
TTGTCCGGCGTATCGCGACCAACGCGAAATACTGATTTTCCGCCCCGTTCACCTGCGCCCGAAAAATTTCGGGGCAGGCATGTTCAAACAAAAACATTATATTGCGCTCGCCGCGGTGACGCTGGCAACCCTGTTGCTGCTCAGCCTCCCGCCGCGCGCCGCTTCCCGGTTGAAACTCGCCGTCGGAAGCTGGTTCTTACCCCTGCTCGGGCTGGCCGGCACCGTCCAGCAACTGCCGGCCACCGCCGCCGACGCGGCCCTGCCGCGACGCGAATTGCTCCGCCAGTTGGAAATCCTCCGCCACGACAACGAGCAGCTTCGCGTCCAGGCCTTGCAGGCTGCCGCCACTGCGCAGGAGAACGGCCAACTCCGCGCACTATTTGGCTGGCAGCGGCAGATGCCATGGAAACTCAAACTCGCCAACGTCGTCATGCGCGATCCGGCCAACTGGTGGCATACCGTGCAGATTGACCTCGGCAGCCGCGACGGCGTCCGCGAAAACCTGCCCGTGCTGACCGCCGAAGGTCTGGTGGGCCGCGTTTCGTCGGTCAGCTACACGCACGCACAGGTGGTTTTGATCGGCGACCCGAACTGCAAGGTGTCCGCCGTCGTCGACAATCAGGCGCGCGACGTGGGCATCATCAGCCCGGGCGGTCCGCTCGACAATTCGTTCGTCGAACTCAGTTACCTGTCCGGCAACGCGAATTTGACGGCCGGCCAGAAGGTCATCACCAGCGGCCTCGGCGGCGTCTTCCCAAAGGGCATTCCCATCGGCCAGATTGTGGACGCGCGTCCGGTTGAATTCGGCCTTTACACCGCGGCGCGGGTGAAGTTGCTGGTCAACCTCGGTTCCCTCGAACAAGTCTCGGTTTTGTTTCCGTAAAAATGAAGAAACATTCAACATCGAACATCGAATGCCGAACATCGAATGAAAAGCGACAGAACGCCGGGATCGTTCAGCGTTCGATGTTCGATGTTCGATGTTCGATGTTCCCCGTTCCATGAATTTGTTGCAAACCATCCTGATTCTGGCCGCCGCGTTCCTCGCCGTGTTCGGCGAAGCGACTCTGGGCGGCCTTCGCCAGTGGCTCGGCGCGCAGGTGGATCTGCTGCCGGCGCTGATGGTGTATGCGGCGTTGAACGGGGAAGTCGTAACGGTGTCGCTGCTTGCCGTGTTCGGCGGCTTGTGGTTCGACGCGTTGTCGGCCAATCCGCCGGGCGTCAGCATCCTACCGTTGTTTGCCATCGGTTTTGTGATCTGGCTGCAACGCGAATTGATTCTGCGCGAACTGCCGTTCGCGCAACTGGTCCTGGGCGCCATCGCCAGCGCCGCCGCGCCGGTGCTGTCCATTTTGGTGCTGCTGACCGTCGGCCAGCAGCCGCTGCTCGGCTGGGGCTCGCTCTGGCAATGGCTGGTGATGACCGCCGGCGGCGCGGTGGCCACGCCGGTCATCTTTGTGCTGTTCGAGTGGTGCCGCCACACGCTGGGATATCCGCCGCACACCGAAACCAGTTTCCGTCCCGACCGCGAAATCCGGCGGGGAAAACTATGAGTCCAGAGTTTCCAGTCCACCGTCCACAGTCGGAATGCCGCTGCGCCGGCGACGACAGGACTGTGGACTGTGGACCGTGGACTATCGCCTGTCTGCCATGCTGATTCTTGACGAACTAAAAAAGAACGATCCGCAGCTCCGCCTCGTGGCGGTCGTGCTGGCCGCCGGTCTGGGCATTCTGCTGGCGGGCTTGTGGTGGGTGCAGATCGTCTCCGCGCGCGAATACCAAAGCCATCTGGAGACGCAATCGTATCGCACCGTGCGCATCCCGGCGGTTCGCGGGAAGATTCTCGACCGCGAAGGCCGCGTGCTGGCCGAGAACCATCCGCGCTACGACCTGAGCCTTTACCTTGATGATCTGCGGAAAAAATTCACCGCTGAATCATCCGTCGAATACGCCCGCGCCACCAACGCCCGCGCCCAATTCATCACCGCGCAGGAGAAAAAGCTCGGACGCCCATTGAGCAAGGCGGAACGAAAATCATACGCGCTCACCTCCGAGCAACTGAAACAATTGCGCGAGCAGGCGCGTTGCAGCGTGGCCGGCGGCGTGGTGACACAACTTGGCCACATGATGGGCCAGCCATTGACACTCGATGCCGCGGATTTTGAACGCAATTACGAAAAGCGGCTCGCGATGCCGTATCCCGTCCTCAAAAATATGAACGAGGCCCAAATCGCGCGGTTCGAGGAAAATTACACCAACGATTTCGGCGCAGACTTGGAACTGCAATCCGTCCGCACCTATCCGCTCGGAACGACGGCGGCGCATTTGCTTGGCTACGTGCAGCGGGATGACAGTTCGGAGGAAGGCGAGGATGCGTATTTCTCCTACCGGCTGCCGGATTATCGCGGCGTCGTCGGCATTGAATCCGGTTTCGACGCATTATTGCGCGGGCGCGCCGGCGCCGAGGCCGTGCTCGTGAACAATCTCGGCTACCGCCAGACGGCAGACGTGTGGAGCCAGCCCGAGCCGGGCCACAACGTAGTGCTGACAATTGACCTCGACATCCAGCAGGCGGCGGAACGTTCTCTGATGCAGCATCAGGGACCTGACGCCCGCGCCGCGGTCGTCGTGATGGATGTGCGCACGGGCGACGTGCTGGCCATGGTGTCGTCACCGGCCATCAATCCGGTTTATGTGTCGAACAGCCCCGCATATTTGAACGATCCAAAATTGCAGCCGCAAATCAACCGCGCCACCCAGGGAAGCTATTTTCCTGATACTCCCGGCTCGGTTTTTAAACCCGTCGTCGCTCTTGCCGCACTGGAAGCCGGCCTTGATACCAACGCGACAATTTACAACCCCGAGAATCCCGAAGATCCGGGGCACGGCTATATCAAGGTCGGAGTGCGTTCCATCCGTGATACCGCCCCGCCGGGCGATTACAAACTGCGCCGCGCGATTATCCGCTCCAGCAACACTTACTTCATTACGGTCGGCCTGCACACCGGCATAGAAAAAATCATCCGGCTCGGCGAAAAATTTCATTTTGGCGAACCGATGGATTTGCCGACACGGCAGGAATTCAAAGGAAATTTCCCAACGCTCGAACGGATAAGCAAATCCGACTGGCGCGACGGCGATTCGGCGAACATTTGTTTCGGACAGGGTGAAATCGCGGTGACGCCGATGCAAATGGCCGTCGCCTATTCGGCCATTGCCAACGGCGGGAAAGTGCTTTGGCCGCGGCTGGTCGGACGCATCGAGCCGCAAGATCCGACATCCGGCGAAACGGTCACGAATTTTCCGTCCGGCCTCGTGCGCGACGTAATTGGCGTGAAACCGCGCAGTC
Organism: Verrucomicrobiota bacterium; assembly: GCA_050013895.1. Classification (GTDB taxonomy): domain Bacteria; phylum Verrucomicrobiota; class Verrucomicrobiia; order Limisphaerales; family UBA11358; genus UBA11358. The sequence goes on from JBEKEJ010000104.1 coordinate 3,350, forward strand.
TGAAGATTTTGCACGAGGCGATGCTGGGCGAAACCGAAGATTCGGAAGGCACCGGTCAAAATGCCAAGGTTCCCGGCCTGCGCGTTTGCGGCAAGACCGGCACGGCGCAGGTAAAAGATGCCAGCGGCAAGCTGGTCGGTTACAATTTCTGGTTCGCGTCATTCGCCCCGTATGAAAATCCGAAATATGCCGTCGTGGTCATGGTTCAATCGGAAAACAAGGGCTCCGGCGGCGCGACTTGCGCCCCGATCGCGCACGACATTTACGAGGCGATTTTGAAAACAGAAAATTCCACCGCGCCGAAAAATCTGGCGTCGGCAAAGTGAAAATGACAAAACACTCAACATTCAAAATCCAACGCCCAACCTCCAACGGCGGCGGCGCTTGCTGTTTTTATTTCATTGAATGTTCGAGGTTCGACGTTCGACGTTCGGTGTTTCTCCAAAAATAAAATGGCCAGCCCATCCATCAACGAACGCCCCGCTAAGCTTGATCGGCTGCAACTGGCCGCGCTGGCCGGGCTGATGCTCGTCGGCACGCTGTTCGTGTATAGCGCCACGATGGCCAACCCGGCGCTGGCATCCCTGCCCTGGTATGAGCAAAGCTGGGCGCGGCAGCTCCTCTGGTGTGCGCTGGGCATCGGTGCGGGCGCGGCGTTATGCCTGCTGGATTACCACACGCTGGCCCGCTGGTCGTTCGTAGCCTACTGGGTGGCAGTGTTCCTCCTGGTCATCGTGTTGGTGCCGCACATCGGCTCCATGCGCTACGGCGCGCGGCGCTGGATTGATTTCGGGCCATTCCAATTTCAACCGTCCGAATTCGCCAAACTCGCCTTCATTCTGGCCGCGGCGCATTTCCTGAGCCGTCCGCCGGACGAATTGCGACAGCCGGCCAATTTCTGGAAGGGCATCGGCCTGCTCCTGCTGCCGTTCCTGCTGACTTTGAAGGAACCGGACCTGGGTTCGGCGCTCGTATTATTGCCAACGGGTCTGGTGATGATGTTCGCCGCCGGCACGCCGAAACGTTATCTGCTGAAACTGACCGGCGCGGTGGGTTTGCTGGCCGCGCTGTTTCTGGTGGATGCGGTGTTTCTGCCACCGGGCTGGTGGCAGATTCCGATGCAGCAGTATCAGCGCGACCGGCTGCTGGTTTATTTTGGCCGGGATTACACGGATTTCGCTCCGCCGCACGCCACCGAGGCGGAGTTGAAGCGCCTGCATCAACAACAACTGGACGATGAATACAACGTCCGGCAGGCGTTGATCTCCGTCGGCTCCGGTGGGCTGACGGGCAAGGGCTGGCGGCAGGGGACGCAAAACGCCCTCGGTTATCTGCCGCGCGCGGTGGCGCACAACGACTTCATTTTCTCCGTGATTGCCGAGGAGGAAGGATTTGTCGGCAGCGCGATTGTCCTCGCGCTGTATGCGGGAGTTCTCTTCACCGGATTGAGAATTGCCGGCCAGGCGCGCGATCGCCTGGGCAAACTCGTGGCGCTGGGCGTCGTGACGCTCATCTTCAGCCACGTGTTCATCAACATCGGCATGAACATTCGCATCATGCCCGTGACGGGTGTGCCACTGCCGCTGCTTTCTTACGGCGGATCTTCAGTGCTCTGCTCGTTGATCGCCGCGGGTCTGATGCAAAACGTTTACATTCATCGAAGAGGATACTGAATTATGAGCAATAAAAACTTTTCCCGGCGGCGCCGCGGAATGCATTTCCGCCCCAAAGGCGGCTTCGGCCAGGCCCCGCAGAAATCCGACCGGGAAGCCAGCCAGGCGCGCGCCGACGTGGTGAGCGAACAGGGCGGGGCAGACCGGCTCTTTGAAAAACGGCACATTCACGAAATTGAACGCGCGGAGAATGTCGCGGCCGGCCTGCCGGTGCAGGGAATGCCGGAAAAGGAAACGCCGGAGCCCGGCGCGGCCAAAAAGGAATTCCGCGAGCCGCATCTCGATACACCCGCCCAGGTGGAGGAGGAAAAACCGTTTGAGCCGGTCGAAATCAAGGAATCGCCGAAAGGTATTCTGGACACCATCAAAGTCGCGGCCACCAACCTCGTCAAAAGGGTCCAGCGCCTCATCCGCCCGGAGAAAAAAATCCACAAGGAAATCGTCATCAACGCCGAGACGCTCGAAACGCGCGTCGCGGTGACCGAAGACGGCAAGCTGGAGGAGTTCAACATCGAACGCACCACCGAGGAGCGCCTCGTGGGCAGCATTTTCAAAGGCAAGGTCCGCAACCTCGAAGACGGCCTCAAGGCCGCGTTTGTGGACATCGGGTTCGAGAAGAACGCCTTCCTGCATTACTGGGACATCGTGCCGAACCAGTTCGACAGCAGCGTGGAAATTGTCGAGCGTCCCGCGGGGCGGGACCGCCGGCCGACCCGGCCGAAAATTACGCAGAAGGATATCCCGCGCTTGTATCCGCCCGGCAGCGAAATCATCGTGCAGGTCACCAAAGGCCCGATTGGCACGAAAGGCCCGCGCATCACCACCAACCTCGTGCTGCCCGGACGTTATCTTGTCCTGTTGCCGAATTCGGACCAGTCCGGCATCTCGCGCAAAATTGAAAACCAGGAGGAACGCAAGCGGCTCAAGAAAATCCTGCGCGAACTGCCGATCCCCGACGGCATGGGCGTCATCATGCGCACCGCCGGCGAAGGCCAGCAGAAGCGCTACTTCGTGCGCGACCTCGCGCTGCTGCTCGAAGAGTGGAACGGCATCCAGGACCGCATCAAAAGCCAGCCGATGGCCACTTGCGTGTTCCAGGAACCCGACCTGATCGAGCGCACCGTCCGCGACTTTCTGACCGAGGACGTTGAACGCATTGTCGTGGACAGCCAGAAGGCTCACGATCGCATGCGTGACATGATGTTGAAAATCAAGGCCAAGTATGCGGCCAAAAAGATCAAGTTTTACAGCGACGCGCAGCCAATTTTCGACCGGTTCAACATCACCCGGCAACTCGAGAGCACTTTCTCACGCCAGGTGCATCTCAAGAGCGGCGGTTACATCGTCATTGACGAAACCGAGGCGCTGGTGGCGATTGACGTGAACACGGGCCGGCACAAGGGCAATCGCGACCAGGAATCCGCCATTTTGAAGGTGAACCAGGAGGCGGCCGAGGAAATCTGCCGGCAATTGCGCCTCCGCAACATGGGCGGCCTCATCGTGCTCGATTTCATTGACATGAAATCGCGCCGCGACCAGCAGTCCGTGTATCAACGGGTGAAGGAGGGCTTGCGCCGGGATAAGGCCAAAACGCACATCCTGCCGATTTCACAACTCGGCCTCATGGAAATGACGCGCCAGCGCCACACCGAAAGCGTGCGCTCGGCGGTGTACGACGACTGCCCGTATTGCAAGGGCCGCGGCAAGGTCAAGAGCGTCCTGACGATGAGCGTGGAAATCCAACGCAAGCTCCAGGAAATCCTGAAGAAGCGCGAGCGCGACGAATCGGATTTTCAACTCCGCATCGTCGTCCATCCGACTGTCCTGGATCGGCTCCGCACCGAGGACGAAAAACATCTCATCGAGATGGAAAAGCGTTACTTCGGCAAACTGTCGTTCCGCGCCGACGCCGGCATGCACGCCGAACAGTTCAAAATTGTGAACGTGGAAAACGGCGAGGAACTGGCAAGCGTCGGCTCCTGAAGCTGGCGGCGCGAGACCGCTTTGTGGGCCGGCAAAAAGCGGCTCACGAGGACGCGAGCACTAAATGCGGTATGGACAATTTGGTGTTGCCTATGCAACATAAAATTATCCTTGGAGTTTTCCGCGCTCACGTTTGCGCGGCGGCGGCGCACCCAAGCCGGTTGCTGCCGCCTGAAGGCGGCGATCCGCCGGGACGGCGTAAAAGCGCGCCCCCCGCACTCCACCGGACGAATCGGAGTTGATTCACGCCCATCACCGGTCAAAGATGTGCGCGATGATTCCGTCGGAGGAGAGCGAATTGATAACGCGCTGCCGTCGCGGCGAAGCGGACGCGTGGGATGAGTTGTTCGACCTCCATTACGCGGCGGCCGGGCGGTTCATCTTCCAGCTTTCGTCCGATTTCACCCGCGAGGACGCTGGGGAAATTTGCCAGGAAGTTTTTCTGTCGGTCATCAAAAATCTCGATGACTTCCACGGTGAAAGCCGGTTCCAGACCTGGCTTTTCCGCATCGCCGCGAACAAGGCGCGCGATTACCGCGAGAAACGGATTGCCGCCAAGCGCGGCGGCGGACAGACGACGCTTTCATTGCAGGCCGAGGACCCGGAAACGGGACTCGCGCCCGATCCGCCGGCCAATACACCCGGGCCGGACGAGCTTTTGATGAACGCCGAACAGATGGCCGGTGTGCGCGCCGCCCTGGACCGGCTGGGCGAACCCTGTCGCGAAATCGTCGAACTGCGCTACTTTGGCGACTTGAGTTACGAGGAATTGAGCGCGACATTGAAGTTGAATCCGAAGACCGTCAGTTCGCGCCTGAGCAAGTGCCTCGACCGGCTGGAGGAAATCGCGCGCGGGATTTTTTCTCGGGAAACCCGGGCGTTTTCCCGTCCAACTGACTGAACGCATGGAACCGGAACGTAAAGTTGAGAAGCTGTTGCGGGCTTACGCGAAAAAACGCCGCGCGGACGCGGGCGATTCGCTGAAGCTGCATCCCGCGAACCGCCGCATCCTGCTGGACGAGGCCGCGTCCACCCTCCGCAGTAGCACTGCTACGGAGGACGGGCGCCGCGCGCCGGAGCCGGGCGAAGGCAGCCTTTATCTGCTTCTTCTCGCCGTGTTCCGGCGCCGGCTGGTGTTCGCGCTTTGCGTTGTGGCAATTGTCTTTCTTGGCGTGTCAATGTTCCTGCCGGCCTTGAGTTCGGCAAAACGGGCAGCGCAAAGCGCCAACGCCATGAAAAATCTCAAGGAAATCGGCGTCGCCACGCGCCAGTTTGCCGAAGACAACAAGAACATGCTGCCAGCTTCGCTCGACGAAATGACGAACGAGTTGGGAACGGGGAAGGTCCTGATTGATCCGGCAACCGGCAAACCGTTTGTCTATGCCGGTGGTGGAAAAAAGTTGGATGATTTGCAAAGCAACGTCGTGCTGGCCTATTCGCTGGCAGACAAAAATGGCCGCCCCGTGCTATTCGCGGACGGGCGCGTCGAAACTGTGAACGGCGTGCGTTTTGCCGAACTGACGAATCAAAAATCTCTCGAGCTCGCTTTGGCGGCGGAATCCGCGCGTGGAAGAGTCGTGGAATCTCCACCCGCCGCCGCGCCGCTCGCTTCGGCGAATTTCGCGCTTCCGCCCCCCAGCCCTGAAAACACCAAAATTAATCCGGTCAACGATGAATCCAAAGCCGCTGAATTGGCGGTAAATGCCCGAAGGTCGCTTGAACCGGCACGCCGGCAACCCGAACTCGCTGAATCGGAAGCGAAAACGGAGCCGGTTGCCGCGCCCGCGCCGATCGGCGCAGGCGCCGGTTCCTTCGGCGGTGTTGGACAAACGACCTCGGCGAATGGTGTCATTTCCGGAAAATTGGTCGTAACCGAAAATTCCTATGCCGTGGCGCAAAATCGGTCTTTTGACGGCCTAATGGCGCAGACGAACTCCGTTCTACCGAGTTCTGCGGCCACTCAAAATTTTGTCCAGGCCGGCATTTCCGGTCCGCAGAGTCTGTTCAAAAACAGCGCTGCGGCCTCTCAAGCCACGCCGGTCTTGCAGTCGTTCCAAGTGCAACAGAACGGCGATGCCGTCTCCGTCGTGGACCGGGACGGCTCGATCTATCGCGGCTCCGTGCAGTCTGAAATGGCAACGGTTCGCAATGAGCCGGCTCCGGCGGAGACGGTGGCCGCACGGGCCGCGCCGCCGCAAAGCCCGGCGACATCAATTCGATCGGCCGGAAACGAGCGGCAGGCGGCCCAAAATTATTTCTTTCGCGTGGCGGGAACGAATCGGACATTGAAGCAGAACGTTGTGTTCACCGGAAGTTTTCTGGCGGACAGCGGCGCGCCGCAAACGACCGGAGCGAGCCATTCCCCCGGAGGTTTTGGCGGCCGCGGTGGCGGCAGCAGCAGCGCAGTATTTCAATTCCGGCAGGCTGCCACGAACGCATTGCAACAATCAGCGCTGTCCAACTCGCGCATTGTCGGGACCGCGGTGATTGCCAGCACCAATCAGATCGAGATCAACGCCATGCCGGTCACGAAGTAAATAATGGGCGCCTATTGATATCGCCAGCGACTTCCTCGCTTCGCTTGAGCGGGGGGAGGGTTGGGGCGAGGGGATTTGAGCTTGAAAACAACCGCCTCCTGACTGCGGCCCACTCCGCCCTCGGGAGAAGCGAGGGGGAAAACGGGTTTTGGCAGCGGATGCGCCGTGAGAAGACCGATATTTTGCCGTGGCACGTCATCAAACACATCGCGGGCTGGCACCGCAGGACGAGCGGCTCTTCGCCGCGCGGCAACTTCCCGCCTTGCGCGCCGCCGCCGCCGACCTCTGCTGGCTGCTCGACCGCGGCTACGCCTCGCGCAGTGCCGTCGAACTCGTTGGCAACCGCCACAACCTCACCAGCCGCCAGCGCATGGCCGTCGCCCGCCACGCCTGCGCGGACGAAGACGTCCAACGCCGCCGCCGGCTCCGCGTCGAACCCGCCCGACTTGCGGGTCACGAACTCTGGCTGGACGGCTACAACGTGCTGACCGTCCTCGAGAGCGCGCTGGCCGGCGGAATTGTTTTGCTCTGCCGCGACGGTTGCTGCCGGGACATCGCCGGCATTCACCGGCGTTATCGCAAGGTGAACGAAACGCTTCCCGTTCTGCGCATGGTAGGGGAAGCCGCGTCGGCCTGGGGCGTGAGCCGCTGTCGCTGGTGGCTCGACAAACCCGTGTCGAACAGCGGACGCCTCAAGGCAGCCATCCTCGAAGCCGCCGCCGATGCGGGTTGGAAAATGGAAGTGGAACTCACGTTCAGTCCCGACCACGTCCTGTCGCACACCGGCGAAATCATTGCGACCTCCGATGGCATCGTGCTCGACCGCTGTCAACGCTGGGTAAACCTGGCCCGGCTGCTCGTCACCGAACGCATTCCGCAGGCGCGGCTGCTGGATTTGTCACCGGCCGAAGGCTGAGGCGGACATTGAATACGAAACCGGCTCGATGGCTTCATGCGCCGGCCTTGCGAAAGTCCGGCCACAGCGGTTTCAAGTCCGGGTCTTCCAGTACCATGAGATTGACCTTGTTGGCGTCACCCAGCGCGCAGGCTTTCTCCAGCCACGACCTGGCGGCGTTCAAATCACCCAACTGGCATTCATAGCACGCGAGGTTGTAAGCGAT
>JBEKEJ010000105.1:0-10488 GCA_050013895.1 Verrucomicrobiota bacterium
GATGGATTGGCATTTCTAGGGAATGTAACCTTCCTCAGCGATATCTACGATTTGGTCAGGTCTTGGACGCAATTCAGCCTTGGGGAAATTACTTGTGTCAACGACACGGTCACAAACAAGACGGTTGATGCTTTCTCGAATTTCCTGATCCGGGCCGCCGGTTTCGAAAACTTACCAGCGTTGCCTACCGGCAATTTGTTTGGGGACATGCAATTTCAAGGTCAGATGTCTGTGTTCTTGACGCGCTTGGACATCGAAACGTGACGGGCCAAGGGAAGCGAGATATTCGCTTGGACAGCCTTTCTCGCAGGGCATGAAATAAAGTTGAGCGCATGAAACGGGAAAATGGTCAATTCCCCACAACCCTCACCCGGCTCCGCCACCCTCTCCCGCTCCTGCGGGCGAGGGAATATCCGCCCGCATTTCGTCCACGGCTGCGAACTGCTTCCGGCTTGAACCAGGCTCCTACAAGCCGCGCTTGAACATGTAATCATCCTCGGTTATGCTGTTCGTTCGTATATGAGTACTGAAGCGCCAGTTAAATGGACGCACAACGAGGAGATCAAGGCCGCGACGCCGACCCTCGCGGGCAGCATTGCCGCGACCCTCGCCGACGCGAACGTGGACCATTTCACCCAGGACGACTACGAATTCCTCAAATTTCACGGCGTTTATCAGCAGGACGACCGCGACCTGCGCAAGACCGGCAAGCATTACATCATGATGGTCCGCACCCGCGTCCCCGGCGGCGTGATGACGGCCAGCCAGTGGCGTGTGTTCGATGACTTGTCGGCCCAATACGGCAACAACACGCTGCGCGTCACGACACGCCAGACCATCCAGTTTCATGGCATCGCCAAGTCCAACCTTCGCGCGCGGGTGAAAGGCGTCAATGAGACGCTGCTCTCGACGCTCTCGGCGTGCGGCGACGTGAGCCGAAACACGCTGGCTCCGCCCACGCCGGCCGCCACCCGGGCGCGCGAACTGGTTTATGCGGACTGCCTGCGCGTGGCGGACGCCTTGAAGCCCCAAACCAGGGCGTATCACTCGATTTGGATCGAAGGCGTGCAGCTCAATCCCGCCGATCCGGCGAACAGGGATTTCGTGGACCCGCTTTACGGCAAAACTTATCTGCCGCGAAAGTTCAAGGTGGCCTTCGCCATCCCGCCGAACAACGACACTGATGTGCTCGCGAACGACGTCGGCCTTATCGCCATCGTCGCCAATGACGGGCTGGCTGGCTACGACCTCGCCGTCGGAGGCGGCATGGGCCGCAGTCACGGTAACGAAGCCACTTACCCGCGCCTCGCGGACGTGCTCGGATTTGTCCCGCCCGGAAAAGTCGTGGACGCGATGAAGGCCGTGCTGACGATTCACCGTGATTTTGGCGACCGCGCCGATCGCAAGCACGCGCGCCTCAAATACGTCGTGCAGGAACGCGGCGTGGACTGGACGCGCGCCGAGATCGAGCAACGTGCCGGATTCAAACTCGAACCCGCCCGGCCTTTCAAATTCACCAGCACGGGCGACCTTTACGGCTGGCACCAGGCCGCGGACGGAACCTGGTTTCTGACCCTCTTCATCGAAACCGGGCGCGTCAAGGACGTGGAAGGACGCCGCCTGAAAACCGCGCTGCGCCAGGTCGCGGAAGGATTCCAGAAAATCGAATTCCGCCTCTCGACGAACCAAAACGTCATTCTGGCGAACGTCGCGGAATCCGACCGGGCCGGCATCAACACGCTGCTCACGGAATACGGCGTGAAGACGGAAAATCAGGCGAGCGCGCTGCACGCGGCGGCGATGGCCTGCCCCGCCCTGCCCACCTGCGGTCTGGCGCTGGCCGAATCCGAACGCATGTTGCCGGGTTTGGTTGACCGCATCGAGAAACTTTGCGCCGAAGTCGGGCTGGCCGGACAGGAAATCATCATCCGCTCGACCGGCTGCCCGAACGGCTGCGCGCGGCCTTACCTGGCCGAGATCGCGTTCGTCGGCAAGTCACCCGGACGTTACCAGATCTGGCTCGGCAGCGACGTGGCCGGCACCCGCCTCAATCGCGTCTGGAAGGACGTGGTCAAGGACGAAAATATCGAACAGGAATTGCGCCCCGTCCTCGCGCGCTACGCGAAGGAACGCAACGCCGGCGAACGCTTCGGCGACTGGTGCGACCGGGTTTTTCTAAACGAGACAATGAATTAACAACCAGGAAACCAGGCGACAATGTTTCGTTGTTACCCGGTTGCTTTGCTGTTCAAGAACTATGACCCCCGACCAAATCTCCCAAGCCAACGCCGGGCTGCGCAACCAATCGCCGCTCGAAATCGTCCGCTGGGCCATCGCCCAGGCCAATGGCCGGGCGCTGGTCTCGACGAATTTCCGTCCCTACGAAGCGGTGATTCTGCATTTGTGCGTTCAAGTGCAGCCGGACATTCCGGTGTTGTGGGTGGATCACGGTTACAACCGCCCGGCGACCTACAAACACGCCGAGGAATTGAAAAAACTGCTCAGATTGAATCTGAAGCCGTATCTGCCGAAAATTTCCGCCGCGCATCGCGATGCCCTCTACGGCGAAATCCCGTCAACCGAGGATGAGGCCGGTTTGAAACAATTCAGCGCGTTGATGAAGCTGGAGCCGTTCCAGCGCGGCATGAAGGAACTCGCGCCCACGGTCTGGCTCACGGCGTTGCGCAAGGTACAGAATCCAAACCGCGCCGAACTGGACGTGGTTTCCGAGGACAAAAATTTTGGCGCATTGAAAGTCAATCCGGTCTTTTATTGGAGTGATGCAGACATGGAATATTATCTGAAGCAACACGGCCTGCCGAACGAGTGGGATTATTTCGACCCGGCCAAGGCCGACGAAAAGCGCGAGTGCGGTTTGCACACGGACTGGGGCGGCAGCGCCGTGGCGAAAACATGAACCAACCACGGATGGACACAGATTCACACGGATAAAATTCATTTGGAATCCGTGTCCATCCGTGTTCATCTGTGGTTAAATTTTTGACGTGAGCAGCTACCATCTCGATCACCTGCAGTATCTCGAAACCGAGGCGATCCACATCATGCGTGAAGTCGCGGCGGAGTTCGAGCGGCCCGCTCTGCTGTTTTCCGGCGGCAAGGACTCCATCTGCCTGCTGCGGCTCGCGGAAAAGGCGTTCCGGCCGTCCGACATCCCGATGCCGCTGCTCAACGTGGACACCGGCCATCATTTCCCGGAATTAAACGAATTTCGCGACCGGCGCGCGAAGGAACTCGGCGCGAAACTCATCGTCCGCACGGTCGAAGACGCCATCGCCAAGGGTATCGCCGTGCCCCGGCCCGGCGAAATCAGCCGCAACCAGTTGCAAATCCCCACGCTGCTGGCGGCGGTTGAGGAATTCCAATTTGACTGCCTGATTGGCGGCGCGCGGCGCGACGAGGAAAAGGCCCGCGCGAAGGAACGCTTTTTCAGTTTCCGCGACAGCTTCGGACAGTGGGATCCGAAAAATCAGCGCCCGGAAATCTGGAATCTTTTCAACCCCCGCGTGAATCCCGGTGAACACATGCGCGTCTTCCCCTTGAGCAATTGGACGGAGATGGACGTGTGGGAATACATCAAACGCGAGCAGCTTGCCGTGCCGACGATTTATTTCAGTCACCAGCGCCAATGCGTCCGACGCCACGGCCAATGGCTGCCGGTCAGCAATCTGCTCCCGTTGAAACCGAAGGATGAGGTCAAGGAACTGATCGTGCGCGTCCGCACCATCGGCGACATCATCAGCACCGGCCTGGTTGAATCGCCGGCGGATTCCGTGGATGACATCATCGCCGAAATCGCCGCCGCGCGTGTGACCGAGCGCGGTTCCCGCGCCGACGACAAGGCCAGCGAAGCCGCGATGGAAGACCGCAAGAAGGCGGGCTATTTTTAATTTGGCAAACTCTCAGATAGTGATTACATTTTTGGCAAATGAGTCAGACAATTACAGTTCGTATTAGTGAAGAGCTTTCTTCGTGGCTCGGAGAAACGGCTTCGCGCACCGGCTTGTCGCAAAGCCAGATTGTTCGCGAGCAGCTCGAAAAGGCAAAATCAACAAAAGTCGGCAAGCCATTTATGCGCCTTGCCGGAAGCCTCCACGGACTGCCGCGAAATTTGTCCGGTCGAAAGGGATTTTCGCGGTCATGATCGGCATCGCGGACACCGGCTTTCTCGTCGCATTTCTCAGCAGCAACGATGAGCATCATGGCTGGGCAAAGAATATCGCGGAACGACTGACGGCACCCTTGCTGACTTGCGAAGCGGTTCTGGCGGAAACGGCATTTCATCTTGGCAACTGCTCATCGGTTTTTCATCTGCTGAAAGATGGCATCGTTGTTCTGGCTTTCGATTGCAACGAACACCTGACGCAACTTGAAGTTCTTGCGGATCGTTATGCCGATCGCAAACCTGATTTTGCGGATTTATGCCTGATTCGCATGAGTGAGCTTTTCCCAAAACATCCGGTCGTCACGGTTGACCGTGAAGATTTTCGGGTTTATCGGCGCAACAAACGCGAGACTATTCCTTTGATTTGCCCACCCCAATAGATTTCATGCCCCACACCCAACATCCCATCGAAATCCTGCGCCTCAACACCTGTGGCAGTGTTGACGACGGCAAGTCCACGCTCATCGGACGGCTGCTTTACGATTCGAAGTCGTTGATGGAGGACCAACTCGAGGCGCTCGAGCGTTCCGCCGACATCACCGGCGGCGGGCAAATCAACCTGGCCAACCTCACCGACGGCCTCCGCGCCGAACGCGAACAGGGCATCACGATTGACGTCGCCTACCGCTACTTCGCCACGCCCAAACGGCGGTTCATCGTCGCCGACACGCCCGGCCACGTGCAATACACGCGCAACATGGTCACCGGCGCTTCTACGGCCAACCTTTCCATCGTCCTCGTGGACGCGCGGCAGGGCGTCATCGAGCAGACCCGCCGTCACACCTATCTCGCGGCGCTGCTCGGCATTCCGCACATCGTCATTGCGATCAATAAAATGGATTTGGTGGACTGGAGCGAGGGACGCTTCTGGGAGATCCGCGATGAGATGGAGGATTTCATCCCGAAACTCGACGTGCTCCGCGACGTGCAATTCATTCCCCTCAGCGCGCTCAACGGCGACAACGTCGTCACCCCGTCGAACAAAATGCCGTGGCATCCGGGGCCGACGCTGCTCGGTCATTTGGAAACCGTCCACATTGCCAGCGACTGGAATCTGGGCGCCTTGCGTTTCCCGGTGCAATGGGTCAATCGCCCGAACAATCCGCGCGACCCCCAGCTGCACGATTTCCGCGGCTTGAGCGGACAAATCGCCGGCGGCATCGCGCGCAAGGGCCAGACGGTGGCCGTGCTGCCCGTCGGCATCAAATCCACCGTGCAGGACATCTGGACCTACGACGGCCCGCTCGAACAGGCCTTTTGTCCGCAGTCGGTGACCCTTTGCCTCGAACATGACATTGACGTCAGCCGCGGCGACATGATTGTGGGCCTGGAAAACCTGCCGGGGCTAGGCTCCGATTTGCACGCGCACGTCTGCTGGATGCATCAGCAGAAGTTGCAGGCGGGCAAAAAATATTTTCTCAAGCACGCCACGCAAACCGTCCAGGCCGTCGTCACCGAAGTGGAAAGCCGCATCAACATGGCCACGCTTGAACCGGAAGCCGCGCCAGCTGCCCTGGCGGTGAACGATGTGGGCGTCGTCCGGCTGAAAACCGCCAAACCGCTGGTTTACGACGGCTACACCACCAACCGGCTCACCGGCTCGTTCATATTGATTGAACCAGGCTCCAACGCCACCGTCGGCGCCGGCATGCTGACCGCCCCCACCGAACCCGTGAAGCCCGAGTACACCGACTTCGCGATTTGAACTGAACCCGAAATCCGAAGCGGATGGGGAACGCACCCGCCCCGGGTGCGGTGTTCCGCGCCCCCGCGGAAAATATCGGACGCATCGAATCCTCCCGAATTCCAGTGTCCATCAAGCCCGCAAGAGGCTGGACGCGAGGCGCGTTCAGCGACACCCGGGGCGGGTGTGCTCCCCAATCTCGGAGTTCGGGCTGAGATTGAACCACCGTAGCGGCGGCTCGGCAGAGCGCCGCCATTCTGAAATAAAATGGGTGTGCTGCAGTGTCGGCGGCGCTCTGCCGAGGAGCCGCTACGTTGTTCGGGCTTTTCGCCATTCTTCGAGCTTGGGCCAGGCCGATAGTTTTTGTTCCGGGCTGAAAGCCGGATTGGCTTCAATCTGTTGGACGATTTTTTTGGCCTGGTGATCGTCGCCGCAATGCCGGGCATAAACCTCGGCCAGCGTCAGCCGCAAACCGAAATCCAGCGGCTGCTCCTTGATCTTTTGTTCCAGTATTTCGATGGCTGTGCCGAAATATCCCTGGGCCAGCAGTTCATCAATGGATTCAGGTTGAACCGTAACTTCCTCTGTCCGGGGTTTCCTCAGGTCCCATTCACCGATGGAACGGCGCGCAAATTCAAGCTGGTCTGGCGGAAGACGAGGCAGTTGTTCAAGCGCCCGCAGGATTTCCCCGGCCCTTTCTGGAAGGTGCATATCCTGAGCGTAAAGCCGCATCAGCATCATCGCCGCATCCAGATTGCGCGGGTTTTGCGCCAGCAACGAATTCAGAATCAATTCCGCCTCCCGGAATCTGCCCTGCGAACGCAGGCGGTCCGCCTTGATCAGCGGCTGGGGTCTCCGAACGCTCTCCTGCGGAACACCGAGATGTTCCAGCGTCATCTCCAGCACGGACGGGCTGACATCTCCCGTTTGTTTCAACATCTGGCATAATTGGATGGCTTTGTCCTTCTGGCCGCTCCGGATCAGGTCGCCGATCGCGTCCATCTCCCGCAGTCCCTTTTTGCGATCAAATTCCCGGTCATCCTCGGGATCAATCATCCGGTGAAATCCGTGCGCAAACAATTCACTAATGCAGCCAGACCAGACCAAGGTAAGGGGCAGCGCAAACACAAGATACGCCATTCCGCTCGCCGGGTCATTGGATTGCCGGTATTGCCACAGGCAGTAAAAAGCCGCTTCCACCAGAAACAAGGTGATGCCGCACCGGATGGACCGGCGGAGCGAATCGAGCTTCTCATTGTGCCCCGTCAACCCCGGATCGTAGCCACTCAACCACCAGGACGCGCAGGCGGTGGATGCCAATACGACCAGGTTCGCGAGGAGGAATCGCATGGCCCTAATTTCAGATTTCGCGGTTCGAATGTCGAATCCGTTTTCACGAAGGCACGATCGATTTGGCAGGGTTGAGCTGCCGGTCAGCCTGGCCGCAGGTTGTGGTGTTCAACCCGTCGCCGAACCCCAATCGAGCCACAGGCTCGACGCTACACCTCCTGGAAATCCCGTCACCACCGCAGCGGTGGGCTGGCGGCTTCCGGCTGCTTCATCTCGATCACCTGGCCGGCGCTGGTGCCGGGTCCTTCCCGGCCCACGTCAGTCGCAGGCCCCAGTCGTTGTCGCCGGGTAACGCGGGCAGCTTGATGATGCCGACATTGTCGGATCGCAGCATTCCATCGCCAACGTCCTGCCAGGTGCCATTCCGCGGATCGAACCATTGCGCCCGATAGGTGGCCAGCAGCTTTGCCCCACGGACCTGGCTCAGCCCGCAGCCTTTCTCGAAATAAACCAGGAAATTCTCCTTATCCGGGGTCCGGGCGCAATACGCCCAGCCCTCATACGAAAGCAGGTTCTGGGTCTTATTCGGCGAAACTAGGTCCGCATCCGGCGCGAGTTCCTGGTAACGTTTCCCGAGTGACATGGCGAACGTGCGCAGGTGCCGCATTTGGGCGCCGGAATTCCACTGGAACGCGTCCCACATCTTGATCGGTGCCGCGGGTTCGATGTCCGCCCCCCAGATTCCCTCCGCTCCATAAACGTGCCCCGCCAGACCGCCGGACAGGAAGCTCCCATACATCGCGGAACGGACGAATTGGTCGTCTTTCTCCGTTCCGCCCGCCGCGCCATAGCGATAGCCGCCGTTCAACCCGCGCGCATCCACGTAACCGGAATAATACGGCTCGCCGTTCAGCGCCGGCTTCGGATGCGGCTGGCGGTAGATTTCCGTCAGGTACCAGTAATTGTTGTGCTCGCGCCGGTTCCCGATCTGGTGCAGCGTCACCCAGGAATCATCCCCCCAGTTTTCGAGCGTGGAGGGATTCGCATTCGCCGACAACAGGCTGCCGAACGGCGGCAGGCCGTACTTTTCCTTCACCACGTTGATCGCCGCGATGAAATCATCCGGCCCGAGCGAATCCGAGATGGTGTCCAAATGGACCGGGCTCAACACCGTGTTGTTGGCTTGATAGCGGGACCAGATATACTGGATGAAGCGCGCGTAAGAATCCGGCCAGCCATAATACTTCTTCCAGCAGACGCTCGCGTCCCGGCGCGACACCTCGATGAACGGGACGAACCCCTGCTCGTTCAGGTAATCAATCTTCCGGTCCACGTAATGGAAATACTCCGGATTGACGCGGTTCACGTCGGGAAACATGTTTTCGAACCCGGGAACTTTGCCCGGGAAGACGAACGGACGCCCGCCTTCGTTGTCCATGTTCTTCGCGGTGTTGGCGCCGAATTCGAGCCAGGCCGAGCGCACGACGGTCTTCGCCGGATCGTTCATGACCACATACCACGGCTGGCCATCCGTCATCCAGTTCGGAAACGCGGCAATGACATTGACCCAATTGTAACCCTGCGCCTTGCGGTATCGCACATAATCCTTGAACCCGGCGGTGGGGCCCATGGGCCGCTCCTGGTCGTCGTCGCGCCAGAGAAACCGGTTGGCCCCGACGGAATACCAGGTGTCGCCGATGACGAAAAACGGCGTGCCATCGGCCTGCTCGAGGGCGTGATGATTGGGCGTAGCGCGCAAACAACCGCGCCGCAGGGGGTTCTGCTCTTTCTCCGCCTCCGTCCATTCAACTGCCGTGAACGACCCGCGTTTCCCCGCCAGGCCCGGATCGGACGGCGTCGAACCGCTGCGCCAGCGCCAGGCGCCCGGCTCCGTCGCCACCAGGCGCACCCGGAAAGTCGAGCCGCCGTCCCAGAAACCGTAAACGCGTTTTTTGAAGCCCGGCCCGGTCAAGTCCACCCAGACCGTCACGTCCGTGTAGGCGTTCGTGTAGGAGCGGGCGGCGCTGAAGGTCAGTTCCTGTTTTTCCCACACGTGGACTGCCGCCGGGGACGCAGCCGCAAAACCCATCATCAACAACGGCGCGGCAAGCCGGAGAATCTCTGGAATCATCTTCATGGCCAAAAGGTAGCGATTGGAACCGCGACATCTTAGCGCGGCTCCGCCTGAAAAACGAGCGGAAACAAAAAATCTACCAGGGTGGGCATCAACGGGAACGCACAGAAACCGGCCAATGAATCCGCGCTCGAAGCTCAAAAGCTCAATCCGGTTGAATATTCCGCTTGCAATGCGATCTGCACTCGTGTAAGAATGCAGGATTACAGGTAAAATCGTACAATAACATCCATTCTCGTGAAAACATTCATGCATCTCCTAAAAACACCTCTTAAAACGCGATGGTTTCGGCCCGGTTTGGCATGTCTGGCCTTCGCTGTAACTGCCACGATTGGTTACGGCCAAGCCCCCGTTATTTTTAGCTTCAACAGTACTGCCAACACCACCCCATGGGTAAATTGGGGTCAAACTGTTGCGGTCACTTCATCTTTTATAGCCGGTGACGCTCCTGCGGGCCAGACCAATTCGACCGGTGCCTTGGGGTTTAGTGGCACATTTGGTCCGGGTACTACTTTCGGTGGGCTTACGGTTGCTTTCCCTTCTGTTGACGCCACCCAATACGCCGATTTTGGGTTTTGGGTCAAACAAGAGGGTACACCAGACGGAAACGACCAAATCGGATCCATTCAATTAACTCTTGCAAATTATGGCACCGGGCTCTACCAAACAGCGAGCGTTCAACCTACATATTCAGGTAGCGGATGGCAGCATTTTGATATTCCAATGAGCGCCTTCTCCTCCTCGCAATCTTTGTTAAATAACGTCAACCGGATAAACTTGGGTGTGTATGATGGCGCTTACAGTACGCCCACGATGATGAACATTGCCTTTGACAACATTGAGTTCTACAACAACCCGGTTTCCGGACCGCCCACCTCGACTGTGACTAATGTTGTTATTCCGAGGATGTTTTTTGGGTTGCATGCCATGGGCTATGGGACCTCTCCGTATCCAGTTCCATACCAGCCCTGGGGCTTAATGAGAGATTGGGACCACTGGGGGGGAATTGGCAACTTCAACTGGAAAGATATTGAGCCGTCAAAGGGAACTTTTACCTGGGCGGCAATGGATGCGGCAGTGAATGCGGTCACGAATTTAAATGTCGAATTTCTCCACTGTTTCGGCGGGGGTCCAAGTTGGGCGGGCGGCAATGCGCCGACAAACATCGCGGATTGGGATCTCTTCATCACCAACTTT
>JBEKEJ010000106.1:0-10418 GCA_050013895.1 Verrucomicrobiota bacterium
CGCCGGCCTGACCAGCGCCAATTACGCCATCGCCTTTGCCGATGGTTCCCTCACCATCAACCCGGCCACGCCAACCCTGACTTGGGGCAATCCCGCGGACATGGTCTATGGAACCGCCCTCGGCGGTGCGCAACTCAATGCCACCGCCGATGTGGATGGAACGTTTGTTTATGACCCGGCTGGCGGCACTGTGCTCAACGCCGGCAACAATCAGAGCCTGGGCGTAACCTTCACGCCCTCTGATTCACTCAATTACACCCCGGCCAAGGCGACCGTGCAGATCAACATAGCCAAGGCGACCCCGGTGATTACTTGGAACAATCCAGCGGACATCGTATATGGCACGGCCTTGAGCGGCACACAACTCAATGCGACGGCCAACGTGGGCGGTGCGTTCGCCTATAGCCCGGCCAGTGGTACCGTGCTCAACGCCGGCAACGGCCAGAGCCTGGGCGTCACCTGCACCCCGATCGACTCACTCAATTACACGCCGGCCAGCGCCAGCGCGCAAATCAACGTCATCCGGGCCCCCTTGACAATCACGGCGGACAACAAGAGCAAGACTCAAGGATTGCCCAATCCGCCCCTGACAGCCAGTTACAGCGGCTTTGTCAATGGCGACAACGCCAATGTGCTGACGACACAAGCGGCATTGAGCACAACAGCCAATGTGGACAGTGCTGCGACCACTTATCCGATCACAGCCAGCGGGGCAGTGGCGGCCAACTACACCATCGGCTATGTCAGCGGCACGTTGACAGTGGTGGCGCAGCCGGCTTTGGGCGGCATCAGCGCAAGCAAAAATCATTTCACCCTTGCCTGGCCGACCATCGCGGGTCAGACCTATCAGGTGGAATATAAAGACAACCTTGGCGACCCGGCGTGGACTCCGTTGGCGTCACCCATTCCCGGCACGGGAAATCCGCTGACGGTCAATGACGACAACAATGGCGCGTCGCACCGGTTCTATCGGCTGAAGATCACCCAGCCTTGACCGGGAAAACGGCCAGCGATGGCGGGTTTGGCGGGAAGGCAGTTGGATGCGCCCGACAACCTTCTCCTGCCCGTCCTCGTCCCCGAAACTTGTTGCCAATCGAGAAGGAATACGACGGGCCGGAGGATTACGATTGTTTCAGCCACTTTGCCGCGTCCGTGGCCGCGTAAGTGATAAGAATGTCGGCGCCCGCCCGCCGCATGGCCAGCAGACATTCCAGCGTCACCGCCCGTTCGTCAATCCAGCCGTTGGCGGCGGCGGCCTTGATCATTGAATGTTCCGCGCTCACGGAATAGGCCGCGGTCGGGTAGCCGAATTCCGTTTTAACGCGGTGAATCAAATCCAGATACGCCAGCGCCGGCTTGACCATCACAATGTCCGCGCCTTCCTGGATGTCCAATGCCACCTCGCGCAACGCCTCGCTCGCGTTGGCGGCGTCCATTTGATAACTCCGCCGGTCGCCGAATTGCGGCGCGGACTCTGCGGCTTCGCGAAACGGCCCGTAGAACGCCGAGGCAAACTTCGCCGCGTAGCTCATGATGGGCGTGTCGGCGAAACCGTTTCTGTCCAACTCCGCGCGGATGGCGCGGACGCGACCGTCCATCATATCGCTCGGAGCGACAATGTCCGCGCCGGCCTCGGCGTGACTGGCGGCGGTGCGCGCGAGCAGCTTCAAGGTTGGATCGTTCAGGATTTTTAGTGGCACGGGCGTCCCGCCCGTTCGCGAAACAGCTTTGAGACTCACGGGCGGGACGCCCGTGCCACCAACCACACCGCAATGGCCGTGCTCCATGTATTCGCACAGGCAGACGTCGGTGATGACCAGCAGCGACGGCACTTCTTTTTTCAGCAACCGGACAGTTTGCTGAACGATGCCATTCTTCGCATAAGCGCCGGAAGCCCTCGCGTCCTTTTTGTCGGGAAGGCCAAAGAGCAAAATCGCCGGGATGCCGTGGGTGTGGGCGCGCGCCGCTTCGTGCACCAGTTCATCGGGCGAAAACTGAAAGACTCCGGGCATGGCGGCGATGGGGTGGCGCAACTTGCGCCCGCTGCGAACGAACAGCGGCAGCACGAGCTGCTCGACGCTCAACCGCGTTTCGCAAACCAGGCGCCGCAACGCCGGCGACTGCCGCAGCCGGCGTGGACGATAAACGGGAAATTCAGGCAAATTCATGGTCGCAGGTTAGATTTTGCGCCCGTCAAAAAAGTTTGTCCAGAAAAAGCGGTGCTGGAAATTTCGGGAGCGCGAATTGAGCCGCAAGACAGGCGCGATGCCTGTCCTACGAAATTGACCGGTTAAAATGGGCTTTGCAACGGGCGCGGACGGATTACATTCCCCTCATGCGGCGGTTGAAACAGATTTTCTGGACGGCCATTGCGCTGGCCGTTTTATTTTTCGGGATTTATCTCGGATTCACCGTCTCGCACTGGTTCCAGACCGGTTCGGGTTTGCGCTTTGAAAACACCGCGACGGTCGTGCAACAGGTGCAGACGCTGTCCGACCTCGTCACCGTCAAATACGTCATGGAAAAAGTCGTCGTCCTGGAGGACGCGAAATGGTATGGCGAAAGCCGTGTGCTCCTGCTCGCGCACGGCATCGTCAAGGCGGGGATAGACCTCAAACGCATCACGGCGGAGAACGTGACGATTTCCGGCAAGAGCATCTCGATCAAATTGCCGCCGCCGCAAGTCACCGACGCCTACCTCGACGACAAGCAAAGCCAGGTGATTGACCACACGACCGGCTTGTTGCGCGTGTTCGACAAGGACCTGGAACAAACCGCCCGCGAAAATGCCGTGGACGACATCCGCCGCGCGGCACGCAACGCCGGGATTCTGAGCGACGCCGAGCAACGGGCGCGATTGGAGCTGGAATTATTTCTCCGGGAAGCGGGTTTTGAACACGTGGAGTTCCACTGAAAACAGTCCATCTTCAGCGGGTAAGCCATCCTTCACGGGACAGTGCCCTGATTTAAGTCAGCGCGGACGGTTGATTTTGACGGGGCGCGGCTTTTCCGCATCGTCCTTATGCTCCACGGCAACGGCCAGTCGGCGGCGGGGCGGGGAAATCTTGCGCGCCGCGGCACGCAACTGCATCAAATAAAGTGCAGTGGCAGTAGCGGTGGGCTGGCGGTCGGTTACTTCGGCTTGACCGACCACCTCTTGCCATTGCCTTGCTGGATTTGCCTTTTTGGCCATGCGTGCGATACCGCAATTCATGTGCCAGAAAATAGAACAGGTTTGTGGCGGGAAAATGGAGATTTGGTGAATTAGCTGTTACTCTTTTTACCGAGCCGCTCCAGCAGTTTGCCGTGAATTCCGCCGAAGCCGCCGTTGCTGAAGACACAGATAATGTCACCCCCCTGTGCGTTTTTTGCCAGATGCATGACAATCGAATCCACATCCGGCAAATACGCGGCATCCTTGCCGGCTGTTCTCAAATCCTGCATCAACTTCTCGGGATTCAACCGTTCCCCGGCGGTGATCTGCTCCAACCGCGCGACTTCGGAAACCACCACCGCATCGGCATCGGCAAAGGCGCCGGCCAGTTCGGATTGGAAAACATTTCGCCGGGTCGTGTTTGAGCGCGGCTCGAAGACGGCGAAGATTTTCTCGTGCGGATATTTCAGCCGCAGCGCTTTCAGCGTCTCGCGAATCGCCGTCGGATGATGGCCGAAATCGTCCACCACGGTCACGCCGCCCGCGATGCCGCGCACTTCCATCCGTCGTTTGATGCCTTTGAAGGTGTCGAACGCGGACTGGATTTGATGGTTTTTCAGCCCGCAATGCTTCGCGCAGGCAATGACGGCCAGGGCATTGCGCACGTTGAATTCGCCGATCAGATTCAAATGGAATTTGAAGCTGGGGATTTCAAACCCGGTTGCCGTCGAACCGCAGCGGAGATTGAAGGCCTGGACCTTGTTGTGTTCTCCAAGACCAAATCGCTGCACCGGGCAATGACTCACGTCCAGCAGCGACGCAAGGTTTGCGTCGTCGCCGTTGGCGAGCAACAGGCCGTTGCGCGGAATCAGCCGGATGAAATGGGAGAACGATTTTTTAATCGCGTCCAGGTTTTCAAAAATGTCCGCGTGATCGAATTCGAGGTTGTTGATGACGGCGATTTCCGGCTGGTAATGGATGAACTTGCTCCGCTTGTCGAAAAACGCGGTGTCGTATTCGTCGCCCTCGATGATGAACCACTCGCTGTCCGTGAACCGCGCGCCCTGGCTGAGATTGTTGGGAATGCCGCCGATGAGATAGCCCGGATTCAGTCCGTTGTGCTCAAAGACCCAGGCGAGCAACGAAGTCGCGGTGGTTTTGCCGTGCGTGCCCGCGACGACGATGGAACGTTTGCCGCGAATGAAAAATTCCTTCAACAGCTCCGGCAGCGAGCAATAACGCAGCTTGTGATCGAGCACGAACTCCGCCTCCGGGTTGCCACGCGAAATGGCGTTGCCGATGACGACGAGGTCCGGCTGGGGCGCAAGATTTCGCTCTGCGTAACCATTCATCACGGCGATTTGTTTCGCGGCCAGGAATGTGGACATGGGCGGATAGACATTTTGGTCCGAGCCGCTGACCTCATAACCTTTCTCTTTCATGGCCGCCGCCGTCGAGGCCATGGCGGTGCCGCAAATGCCGACGAAATGAACCGACTTAATTGCCGATGAAAACATGGTCAGGCGAAGATAAAGGAACTGCTGGATGAGTGAAGCGGAAATTCACTGGCACAAGGCAACGTTGAATATAACCCGGAGGCGGGTCATTTTGGTTTGGAGTTCCGCGTTTACGCGGGCCGCCTGAAGGCGGAACTCCAAACCTTCCGCAAATCAGCCCACTGCCAATAATTCCCCCAAAGTCTGTCAGCGGCTGCCCCGGGCCATCCAGCGCCGCCATTTCTTACGCCGGCCTTTCTGTTATTGCCGGAATGCTCAGGCGGCTGAACTGGCTGCTGAAACACACCCACCACTGGTCTGCCGGGTCATTGTCTGTGTAAGTCGTTGCCAGCCAGCTTGATGTGTGTAAAGTAAATTTACGAAAGATTCTTGATAAGATCGTTCTTGTTCCTTTGAGTTATTTTGTGTAAGATGTTGATGCTTGTGAATGTATCAGTCTATTCTGACCGTTCAAATCAGACACCGTCGTCGAACTCTTTGAAGGCCAAATTTGCTAATCCACTGGGAATGTGGACGGCTGTGCCAGATGACTGAAACGATGCCATTCTCCAAATAATTTCCAAGCACGATGAACAGAATTAGAACCTTCAACCTCCCGGAACCATGAAAACCAGAATTGTTGACCGGTGTAAATTCACAAATCAAGACCCGTCGATGATGCCAGCGGCCCGGAAGATTTTCAGTGGGAGCTTCGCGGTGGTGGTCTGGTTTCTGGCCCTGGCCATATTTGGTCTTCCGGCCAATGCGGCGCAGGTGCATTTGCTTTCGGCCCGGAATTCCCTCCTGCCCGTACCGGCGGGTGGCAACGACAATTCCATCGCTCCCAGCCTCAGTCCGGACGGACGTTTCGTGGTGTTCACCAGCGCGGCCAACGATCTCACGCCCGGTGGCAACGGTTATTACTGCCTGAACGTGTTCCTGCGCGACCGCGCCAGCAACACCACGGCGCTGGTCAGCGGCAACCTGAGCGGGACCGGCGGCGGCAACGGCAGTTCCATGTTCGGCCAGGCCTCCACCAACGGGCAATTCGTCGTCTTCCAAAGTGACGCCACCAATCTCGTGGCGAACGATACGAATAACGTCACGGACATTTTTGTTCGCGACCTGGTGGCGGGGACCACCACCCTGGTGAGCGCCTCGATAAATGGCGGTCCGGCGAACGGGGCCTCGACCGACCCGGTCATTACGCCGGATGGCCATTATGTGGCCTTCATCAGCCGGGCTTCGAACCTGGTTCCCGGAGACACCAACGGCATAGCGGACGTTTTTGTGCGGGATCTGGTCGCCGGCACAAACGATCTGGTCAGCGTGAACGCGCTACTTCCTCCGAACGTCAGCATCGCACTCACAGTCATGGCCACGCCGGTCATCACGCCGGACGGCCGGTATGTGGCGTTTTTCAGTCTGGCGACAAACCTGGTGCCCACGGTCCCGGGCACTAATGCAGGGGATGTGTATGTGCGCGACCGGCTCGCCGGCACGACGATCTGGGCCAGCACAAATGCCGGGCCGATTATCTCAGCCCATTTCCAGTTCTACCCGAACATCGTGACATCTTACCGCCCGCGATTGAGCGATGACGGATGTTACGTCGCGTTCAAGGCGGTGGCAAATTCGACGAACATCGCGGTGTTGTTCGAATATAATTCAACCAATGCAACCACTGCGGTGATCAACACCAACGGCGTCGGCGGGCTGGTGAACTTGGATGAGGCCTGCGGCCCGGAAATCACCCCGGACGGGCGTTACATCGCGTTCGTCCAGCATGAAGGCGCCGCCAATTCGGGTTTTTCCAGCGTTCACGTTTGGGACACGTGGTCGAACCTGGACACCCTGGTCAGCGCCGACAGCGGCGGAGTGCCGGCCAACACGACCTCGCACACGCCCAATGTCAGCTCCGACGGCCGGTTCGTGGCGTTCCTGAGCAACGCCAGTGATCTGGCCAGCAACGTCGTGACAACCGGATTTCACGTTTACCTGCGCGACCTCCAAACCAACGTCATACAATTGGTGGACGTGGACACCAACGGCGCCGGCTCGACCTACAACTTTCCGACCAACGACATCGTGACCGCCTCCACGACCACCTTGAGCCTGAGCGCGGACGGGCGCTACGTCGCCTTCAGCGCTCCGGATGGCAGGCTGACCAGCCTGGACAACAACCGCGCCGAGGATGTCTTCGTGCGGGACATGGTCGCAGGCGCCACGGACATGGTTTCTCAACGGATTGCGACGGGGAATCCCGAGGCGGCGGACGGATCCAGCACGCTGTCCCCGCCATCGGTCAGTTCAGATGGACGATGGGTGGCTTTCAGCAGTTGGGCGGACAACCTCGTGCTCGGCGACACGAATCGGTCGCTGGATGTTTTTGTGCGCGACGTGGTAAACGGCACCAATATTCTGGTGAGTGCTGCGACCGACGGTGCGCCAACAACGAATGGAAACTCCTTTAACGGAGTGATCAGCGCGGACGGCCGTTACGTGGCGTTCCTCAGCACGGTAAACGACCTGTTCACCAACTCGTCCCCGTTCAATCTCAACTCCAAAGCGAATGTGTTTCGCCGGGACCTTGAGACTGGGACCACCGAGCTGGTGAGCGTGGGAACCGATGGTGTCAGTTTTGGGAACGGCGACGCGTCCTATCCGGCGATCAGCCCGGATGGACGGTACGTTGTCTTTATGAGCCAGGCGTCGAACCTGGCCACGAACCTGACCAGCGGGCTGAACACCTACTGGCGTGACATGAATCTGGGGCGGACCGTGGGACTGAGCAGCGCCAATGCTTCCCATGTGTTCAGTCCTACATTGAGCGACAACGGCCGTTACGTTGCCTACGCGTTCGGAGGCAACGCCTTTTCAGCGTGGTTGCAAATCTGGGACACTCAGCTCGGCAGGAACATTTACACCAATACAACTTTATATTTAACTTCAGCGGCCATTGATCCGACCGGAACAAAAATACTTTATTGGATTTCCACCTTTCCCATTACTACCTCCACCATTTACGTGGACAACATCGTCACTGGGACGAATCTTTTCTCAATCCTGAGCCAGGCTTCCATCCGGAATGCCGCCTGTTGGAGCGATGACGGCCGCTGGCTGGCCTTTTTATCCACCACCAACCTGGGACTCGGATACGACAACACGAACAGGGTTTACTTGCGCGATTTCCAGATTGGCACGCTTTCCCTTGTCGGCATCGCCGGCCCGGCCACTAATGGCCTGCCGACGACGTACGACGCACCGGCGGTTAGCGGTGACGGACGGTTTGTGGCGTATCGCAGCATCGCGAGCAACACGGTCATTGGCGTCAACGGCGCGCCACCGAACCTGCTCCTCTTCGACCGTCTGACGGGATCGAACGTGGTGCTGACCGTCGGGCAGGCCGGGTCCGGCCCGATTCCCTGGGTGTCCCGGCCCGTGATCAATTATGACGGCACGCTGGTAGCCTTCCTGGACCTGGGTTCCGATCTGGTCAGCGGCGATTTGAATCGCATGCCGGATGTTTTTGGGGCCTCAATAGATATCAACGCTTATTTGGCTGACAGCGACAGTGACGGCATTCCGGATTGGTGGATGATGAAATACTTCGGGCATCCCACCGGGCAGGCGGACGACCTTTCGCTGGCTGCGGATGACGCCGACGGCGATGGCGTGTCCAACCTGCAGGAGTATCTCGCCGGCACGGATCCCACCAATCCAAACTCCGTGTTCCGGCTTTGGGCGGGCGTCCCGGCCGGCGGCGCGATGGACCTGACTTGGCTGGCAGCGCCGGGCATGAGTTATCAGGTTCAATACAAGACCAATCTGGACGATCCAGTATGGTTGACCGCGCCGGGTGACGTCCGGCAGATTGGCAACCAGGGTTATTACCTTGCTCCGATGGTTGAACCCTCCGGCTTCTACCGCGTGCTGGGAACCAATAATTAATTGTTCCTGAAATCGGCGGCAGCATCAGCTTGGCCACACCCACTCGCGGCAAGTTCAACCGTGCAAATGTGACAATCGAATTCCATGTCTCGGTCAAAACTGAAAGGGCGGTGGCTCCAGTGATGTCATTGAATCTGGCGCAAGTGGGTAGCGAACCACCGCTGGAAACGGCGCGCGGCGTTCACGCCGCTTCGACGAGCGAAGTGAAAGCGGGCCGGGCGATTTCAGTGTCTGGTCATTGCGGGAGATGAAGCGGGCTGAAGCCCGCGCCCCATTACTTCATGGCCGCCGCCGAGACCATGGCGGTGCCGCGGATGCCGGTAAAATGTACCGGGTTGATTTCCGATGAAAACATTTACGCCCTGAGCTTCCGTTCCAGAATCTCGCCGACGAGCGCCGGGTTCGCCTTGCCCTTGCTTAACTTCATCACCTGCCCCTTGAGAAAATTCAGCGCGGCGGCCTTGCCGGCTTTGAAGTCGTTCACCGGACCGGGATTCGCGGCGATCGCCTCGTCGCAGAACTTTTCAATCGCGCCGGTGTCGCTGACCTGCGCCAGGCCTTTTTCCTGAACAATCGCCGCGGGCGATTTGCCGGTTGCGAACATTTCGGCAAAGACCTGCTGAGCGGCGGAACTGCTGATGGTCTTGGCCTCAACCAAACCAACCAACTCAAGCAGGGACTCGGGTCTAAATTTGAGGTCGGCCAACCCCTCACCCGGCTTCGCCACCCTCTCCCCATCGGATGGGGAGAGGGACTGGGTTAGGGGCGCTTCTGCCAACTTGGCCCGCAGATTGTTGATGACCCAGTTGGCCACGGCCTTCGGGTTTTTTGCCTGCCTGGCGATGCCTTCAAAATAATTTCCAAGCGGAACGTCACACACAAACGCCTGGGCGTCGGGCGCGGGCAAACCGTAATCGCGCATGAACCGCTGCTTGCGCGCCAGCGGCAGTTCGACGACGCGCGACTTGACTTCCGCCAGCCATTGTTCCGTCGGCTCAAACGGCATCAGGTCCGGTTCGGGGAAATAACGGTAGTCATGCGCGTGTTCCTTCGTCCGCATTTCCTCCGTCACGCCCGCCGCGTCGTCCCAGCGGCGCGTGGATTGAACAAGCTGGCCGCCCTTTTTCAGCACTTCAATCTGGCGCGGGATTTCGTATTCCAGCGCGCGGCGCACGCCGGAAAAGCTGTTCATGTTCTTGATCTCGATTTTTGCGCCGAGTTCCTTCGCGCCAGCGGGCCGCACGCTCACGTTCACGTCGCAGCGCACCATGCCCTTTTCCATGTCGCAATCGCTCACACCGCCGTAAACCAGGATGTCCTTGAGCGCGTTGAGGTATTCGTAGGCCATGTCGGCGCCGGTGAGGTCGGGTTCGGAAACAATTTCCATGAGCGGCACGCCGGCCCGGTTGAAATCCACCCCGCTGTTGCGCTCGAAATGGATGCTCTTGCCGACATCCTCCTCCAGATGGGCGCGGGTGATGCGCACGCGCGCCAGGCCGCCGCCGAACTCGAACTCGACATGGCCGTTGGCCGTGGATGGCTGGTCGT
This sequence comes from Verrucomicrobiota bacterium, assembly GCA_050013895.1. Taxonomy (GTDB): domain Bacteria; phylum Verrucomicrobiota; class Verrucomicrobiia; order Limisphaerales; family UBA11358; genus UBA11358. The sequence continues at coordinate 10,150 of JBEKEJ010000106.1, forward strand.
ATTGGGTGATCTGGTAATTCTTCGGCATGTCCGGGTAAAAATAATTCTTCCGGTCAAACTTCGCGCGCGCCGGGATCCGGCAGTTCAGCAGCAGGCCGGTGAGCGCGGTGAGCCGCAGCGCCTCCTCGTTGGCGACGGGGAGCACGCCGGGCAGGCCGAGGCAGACGGGGCAGACGTGGGTATTGGGCGGCGCGCCGAAGGTGTTGGCGCAACCGCACCACATCTTCGACCTCGTCTTGAGCTGGACGTGCGTTTCCAGTCCGATGACC
>JBEKEJ010000107.1:0-10417 GCA_050013895.1 Verrucomicrobiota bacterium
GACCAATGCGGCGGGCGCCGCGGTTGACGGCAGCTTTGCCTTCACCACGCCGGGCATCGCGCCGAACGCGGGCACCACGAATGTGTCGGTGACCTTCACGCCGACGGACGCGACGGATTACAGCACCGCCACCGCGACGGTGAGCGTGACGGTGAACCCGCAGACGCCTCCCTTTGTGTCCGGGTCGCAAATCAGCGCTCCGATCATCAGCAACGGGAGTTCGAGTCTGAGCTTCTACGGGATTGGGATTCCCGGATACAGCTATGTGACGCAGCGGGCGACCAACCTGGAATCGGTCGTGTGGGTGAACATCTCGACGAACACGGCGGCAACCAACGGCGTGATCAACGTGACGGACTACTTCAGCGATCTGGGCAGCAACGCGCCGCCCCAAGCGTTCTACCGGTTGAACTGGTCGCCGTCGCCATAGACAAATGAACCCAAATGGAATTTTGGGAAGTTTGAAATAGAAACACGGATCATTTTAAGGTTGCCGGGGTGTTGCTGGCGGCGGGCAGCGCGACCGGAACGCTGTAGACGGACGACTTTACCCGTGGGAGTTCAGCGGGGACAATTCCCGACGGGAATGTCGTATGGTCAAAAAATCATGCAGCGTTCCGGTAGTAGAGTTTCAACAACCCGCCCAGGCGCTCACGGGTGCGGATCTCACCAGACGATTCGCCGATTCCGTCCGCCGCAGCGGGGAACAGAATCGCATTCCCCTTTCCTTGGCGGTTCCTTTCACTGTGAAAGTGCTGGGTGTAATCAGGAGCGAGAACGCCCGGCAACCATCCTGTCTCATCCATGATCGCGACGGTGCCTTTTTCCCGCTCGATGCCGTGCTGCGCCCGACGGGAATCAAGGTCATCCTGACGCCACCGCAATCACCGATGTGCAACGCTTACGCGGAGCGGTTTGTGCGGGAGACAAGGGAGACGCTGGACAATCTGATTCTGCTGGGCGAAGGGCATTTCCGCCACCCGCTCAAAAGGATTGAACATCATCGCAATTGGCAGCGGCCCCATCGGGGTTTGGACAATGTCATCCCGCCGTCTTTTGAGTACCCTGACCGTGGTTCCGTCCGGCAATTTGATTGTGCGCGGCGAGATATTGAAGCGGCGCAACAACTTGGCTAGTTGGTTCGGCGAACTCGGCTTCCGCGCTCTGCCCCATTCACAGGCCGAAATCGAATATACTTGCCCGATTGGGCTGACTGGCAACCGTAGAAACGAGGTTCTTTCCATGGGGAAAGAATTGGCTGCCAGAGGCAGGGCTCGGACTGATTGGCCAATTCAGATACAAAGAATTTATCAAATTGCCCTGTAAATGCAACGAAATTCGCTCTAACCCGTTAGAATTTTTTACAACACTCCACCGCTTTTACTGACAGTGCCCGGCGCAGTGGGCCAAAAGTCTTTTCACCGGCGACGGATGACAATCCGGCGGCGATGGGCGAAACGCCAAATAATTGAACCGTCCGGCGTAGGGGTATTGCGGCGGCAATAAAAAATAAAAATCGGTTGGACAGCGTTTGTTCCGGTCTTGTGATAATGTGGGGGGTGTTGAATTTGATTTGAATGTGTTCGCGCTATACATACTAAGGACGAAGAGCGGGGAGCGGTTCGGAGATAATTCTTGAAAGAAACCTGCGAATCGGCATTGATAAGCCCATGCAAGCAAAGGAGGCGGCAAAAAGAACCGTGCACGCGGTCGTGCGCGCCCGGTCGTGTAATCACTGTTAGGCCAAAGGAAGCCCATGTCAGCAAATCAATTATGGTTTCTCGACTCACTCGTCACAATCCGGGTGTCCACGTCGGAAGGCCCGGATGGCATCTCCGTCCTTGAGCATCGGATGCCGTATGGTTCTTCGCCGCCTTTCCATCTTCATCGCACGGAGGATGAGCTCTTCCACATCCTTGAGGGCGAATACCGTCTGAAAGTTCAGGACCAAGAGCAGCGCGTCGGCCCCGGCACCATAGTGCTCGCGCGGAAGGGCGTGCCGCACACCTACCGGGTTGAATCCGCACAGGGAGGTCGCTGCCTGACGGTCACCGTGCGCGGGGAGTTTGAACGCTTTGTGCGAGCGATGAGCCGCCCGGCGGAACGCCCGGAATTGCCAAAGCCGGCAGGACTGCCATCCGCCGACGCCATGCAGGCGCTGAGGGCGACCGCAGCCAAGTATGGAATCGAGTTCGTCGGGCCACCCCTCCAGTGAGATGAAGCCACAATGAAAGACGAAATCATCCGCGTCGGGCAAATCGGAATTAGATTCTTACTTGAAGCTGCCGATACGAACGGTTCGGTGGCGATGTTCGAATTCACTGTGCCGGCGGGAGCGAAGGTGCCGGTGCCCCATTATCACAAGGCATACGACGAAACCATCTACGGAGTGGAAGGCGTGGTCACGTTCACCGTAGAGGGAAAGCCGGTGGACATCGGGCCGGGGGAAACTTGTTTCATTCCGCGCGGGGCGGTTCACGGTTTCAACAACCTGAAGCAGACCGATGTGAAGGCGCTGGCCACGATTACTCCAGCGCTGCTCGGCCCTGATTTCTTCCGGGAGGCCGGTGCCATTGTGAATGCCGGCGGCCCGCCCGATGTTGAAAAACTGAAAGCCGTCCTGCTGAAACACGGGCTTGTTCCCGCGTTGCTGCCGGCGGCTTCCCGATGAATTTTTCCCGACGGCCCAACTATTTTAGGTGGGACTGCCGTTGTCCACCCTTCGTGCTAAATTGCGGGCATGAATGCCGCACGATGGTTTCAGCGCCGTGAAGATTATCAGCCGCGCCAAACAGCGGCGGAGAGTCCGTTTCGCAAGTTCGATGTGAAATGTCTGGCGTGCGGGTCGTATCAATTGCGGCTGGTCGCGCAAATGGATGAGGAGGCCGGTGAAATGACCGTGGTGCTGGTTTGCAACCGTTGTCCGCAGCGGGAAATCCTGCCTCTCAGATAATTCGCGCTACATCGAGCCGGTGCGGATTGAGCGGGATATGTTCGAGCGGCAATGGTGGGTGGATGAATGAGTGACACCGGCAATACTACAATACTTTTGACCGACCCCTTCACGACCCCTTCACGACCCCTTCATTACTATTGACCGACCCCTTCACGCTCATACCCTGAACCACCTGAGCGGAACGGTCCGGGTCGCCGGGGTGCGGAGGATGTTTAAAACATGAAAAGACAGCTGGCAGTTTGGGTGGTCACCCTGCGTGCAGTGGTGATGGGGTGGTATCCGAGTGCCGGGGCGCAGGCGGCCGATGACAATTGGGATGGCCGGTTCGGCCCGCCCGGGGTCGGCGGCACGGTGGCCGCCATCGCCGTCAGTGGCGACGACGTTTATGTGGGCGGCACGTTCACGGCCGCCGGCGACATCAACGCCACCAACATCGCCCGGTGGAATCCCGGCACCGGTTGGTCGGCGCTCGGCAGTGGCGTCAGCACAACGGTCCTGGCCATCGCGGTCAGCGGCAGCGATGTTTATGTGGGCGGCCTTTTCACCAACGCGGGTGTCGTCAGCGTCAGCCACATCGCGAAGTGGAATGGAACCAATTGGTCGTCACTCAGCAGCGGCGTGAATGGCGACGTGCGCGCCCTCGCCGTCAGCGGCACCAACCTTTACGTGGGCGGCGCGTTCACCAACGCCGGCGCGCTGACGGTCAACCGCATTGCCCGGTGGAACGGCAGCAGTTGGTCGGCGCTCGGCACGGGCGTCAGCGAGGGCGTAAATGCGATTGCCATCAGCGGCACCAACGTTTATGTGGGCGGCTTTTTCTTCTCCGCCACTGACGTTACCGTCAACAACATCGCCCGGTGGAACGGTAGCAACTGGTTTGCACTGGGCACCGGAATCGTCGGCTCAATCAGCGGGATTGCGGTCAGCGGCACCAATGTTTACGTAGGTGGCGCGATCACCAAGGCCGGTGGTGTCAATACCACGAACATTGCCCGGTGGAACGGGAGCGCTTGGTCGGCGCTGGGCGGCGGAATCAACGGCGATTTCTTCTCCATCGCCGCCAGCGGCAGTGACGTTTATGTGGGCGGCTATTACACGAAGGCCGGCTCGCTGTCAGTCAGCAACATTGCCAAATGGAATGGCGGCAGTTGGTCGGCGCTCGGCACGGGGATCGCCGACGGCGCGGCGCGGGCCATTGTCATCAGCGGCAGCGACGTTTTTATGGGAGGAAATTTCGCCTGGGTGGGCGATGTCGCCGGTTTCAACGTCGCGCGCTGGAACGGCACGAACTGGTTTGCGCTCGGCAGCGGAATGGAAAACACGGTCGCTGCGCTGGCGGTCAGCGGCAGCGATGTCTATGCCGGAGGCTATTTCATCGGAGCCGGCTGGCGCAGCGCCAATTACATCGCCAGATGGAATGGAGAAAGTTGGTCGGCTTTGAGCAACGGCGTCGGAGATGTGGTCAACGCCATCGCGATCAGCGGCACCAACGTCTATGTCGGCGGCGCGTTCACAAATGCCGGCGCGCTGGCGGCCAGCCGCGTCGCCCGTTGGAACGGCAACACTTGGTCGGCCCTGGGCAGCGGTGTTGACGGCGTGGTCTATGCCATTGCCGTCAGCGGGAGCAATGTGTACGTGGGCGGAGCTTTCACCAACGCCGGCGGCAGCAGCGCCACGAACATCGCCCGGTGGAACGGCAGCAGTTGGTCGGCGTTGGGTGGCGGAGTCAGCGGTCTGGCCAATAGCCAAGTGAGTGCGATTGTGGTCAGTGGCAATGATGTTTATGCGGGCGGCTATTTCACGACCGCCGGTCCGGTCAACGCCACGTGCCTGGCCCGATGGGATGGAAACAACTGGTTCGCGGTCGGCGGCGGCGTCAACGGCACCGCTCGCGCGCTGGCCTTCAACGGCAGTGACCTGTATGTGGGCGGCAGTTTTATGACCGCCGGCGCGCTGACGGTTAATCATATTGCCCGGTGGAGTGGGAACAATTGGTTCGCGCTTGGCACGGGCGCGAGCAACCGGGTGGATGCCGTCGCGTTGAGCGGCACTAATGTCTATGCGGCCGGCGAGTTCACCGGCATTGGCGGGATGGTCGCCAACTACATCGCCCGGTGGAACGGCAGCAGTTGGTCGCCGCTCGGGAGCGGGCTGAATGATAATGTTTATGCGGCCGCGGCGAGCGGCAGCGAAGTCTATGTCGGCGGCGCGTTCACGACGGCGGGTTGGAATGCGTCCTACCGTTTCGGGATCTGGCATGAACCGTTTTTGCCAGTGTTGTCCATCTTCCGCACGACCACGAACACAGTGGCCGTCTCGTGGCCATCGCCCTCGACAGGTTGGACCCTGCAACAGAATACCAACAGCGTCAATTCGCTGAACTGGAGCAACCTCACCGCCACCATTCAGGACGACGGCACGACCAAGACGCTCATCGTCAATCCGCCCACCGGCAACCGGTTCTATCGGCTGCACAAACCTTGAAAACAACAACGAAGCAAACCATCAAACACGCCTTCGCTCGGAGGCTACGGCCCGGCAAGAAGGCGGAGAGGCGGATTGGGGCTGCGATACGGTTGAGGGTTGAGCGATGAAGGTGGACCCTCCTTCGCGAACCGCAATGAAGGACAGGGGGAAAGCTGAAATTTGGAAAGCGGAAACCTGAAATGCAAGAATACGGAAAACGGAGGGTTGGGAAACGGGTCAGCCATTCTGAAAATTCAGTTTGAACGGATGGGCGACGGCGTGGTCTGAAATAGCGTTGGGATTTTCATAGGTTTAGGTTTGGGTTTGCATTGAAGAGTCTGGCTATGGGGATGGCCAGACTTTTTTTATGCCCAGCCCGAAAACGGATGATCCGCGCTGCACCGAGCCGGTGGGGATTGACCAGGATTTTTTCGAGCGGCAATAGTGGGTGGATTCTTGATGGTTGAGCCCCGAAGACATTGGGGGTGTAGTTGAGGGTTGGGGGTGGAAATGTGTCAAAACTAAGAACCGACCCCTTTTAGAACCGACCCGTTTCTGAAGATTGCGGCGACGGTTTTGTTGAAGATGCTCTAATAAACCTGTCCCGGGTGCCCTTGCATCTGGACTCGATAAAACTTTGTCCCCGTAACTGGCGCCGGATCCGTAAAATGCAGCAGTCCCGTGCTGTCGGGCTGCGTCGTCCCGGCCAGGGTCACCGTGGTCCACGTACCAGTAATGGCGGTGGCACGTTGCAGTACATAGGGCTGGGCCGGCAGACCGCCGAGGTTGACCCGCACTCCGTTGGTGACCGAGACGGAGGCAGCCAGGTTGATGAACGGTTCCCGCGCCGGGCTCCACGTGCCGCCCTGTGCCAGCACCGGGTAAACTGCCGCCGGCCAAACCTTGCCTTGACAAGGGCTGTTCTCGTTATATTCCCAATAGCCCATGTCATCGAAGTAAAGACGTTCGCGAGGCAATCCGCTGAAAGGGGGAATCTGCTTGACCGCCCTGCCCACAGTGCTGGGTCCAAAGACTGTCCACCCAGGCTCGGGACCACCTACTCCCAGAATGCGTTCGGCATAGTCGGACTGCAGCGACTCCGGATTGTGCACCCGGTCGAAGCCGATGCCCGTTATGTAGCACTTGCCCATCGGGTTTAGGCCTTGATCGTAGTCCATAAGCTGGCTGACCGCGTCAATGTACTGCTGTTCCCCAGTCACCCTCCACTCCATCAAACACGGATAGCCGAGTTCGCCCTGGGACGTGTAAGCCCCGTAATTGAAGGACAAACTTGTGGCAGGATTGATATTTGTCGGCCAGCCAACCGGATAGGCGTCGCCGTTGAGATAGCCAATTTCGCGGTCGGCGGCACGTCTGAGGGCGTTCGTAAACTGCTGAACAACGGCCGGGTTGACAGGCTGGTTTGTCGCCAACAGGTAGGACATGAAATAGGACGCCTGCCAGATGTTGCCGGTTCCGATAAAGCCCCCAACGTCACGATTATAAGTGTTCGTTAGTGCACTGGAGGAGGAGGCCAGAGAATTGATGAGATTGCTGGCGGCCACGTCCCCGGTCAACAAATACTTCTGGATATTATAGTAGAGCTTGGCATCCGTTGGAATCCCGGAACCGACAGCGTTGTAGGCCGCAGTTGCGCGGGACTGCAAATCCGCACTCTTTGTAGCGTCGTAAGGCGCGATGAGCCGGGCCAGGTGCATGAACATCCCGGCCGCAAATCCGGTAGATTCGGGGACGTTGGTAAGGGTGCCATAGAGGCTGTTGTCCTGATCAAAGGGAATTCCCCAGCTTGGATATCCATTCATCGAGTCGCCCCAATGGACCGCGCCGGCGGGTTCGGTGCTGGTGCTCTGCATGTATTCCCAATACATCACGCCCCAGGCAGCCTCGTTGAGGATGTCGGGAATTCCATTGTTTCCGGCGATGATGTGGTAAGTCGCATCGAACTTGGTGGGAATGTTGAATTGATTGCTGGTGAAATCCTGTGGAAACGCCTCATAAGTGCACATCAGTGTGATCGGCACGATCATGTGCCAAACCAGACGGTCGCAGTCTCCGCCATCGTGCCACTCGCCAAAATGCAGCACTTTGGGCTCGGTTCCTTTCACCACCACGTTATCCTGGCTGGGCGGCGCCTTGTTCACGTCGTACACATTCGTGTGGCAGGGATTCAGCCGAATATTCGCCCACGCATACGGCTGCACGATCGGGCAACCGCACCGCTGATAATACAAACCCCGGAACGCCACATACCCCAGGCGGCGCGAAAAATCCCCGCCCACACCAAACGGATACGAGCAGCCAAACCCGCTCACCGAAATCACGTAAGGCCCGCCTTCAGGCACCCCGGACAGATCTATCCGATAAACATAATCGCTCGAGGAAAAGTCCTGGGCTCCGCCGCCGAACGGTTGCAGCGTCCCCGAGGTGACCTGCTCACCCGTGAATTGCTTGAACACCGTGTAGGTCGGCAGGGATCCGCTGATCTGCTCGGCTCCGTCGGTGCCCAGCCAGATGGCGAAGTTGGCGTAGCGCACGTGTGACAAGGCGCTGTAACCGTTCTGATTCACTTTGATCGCTTCACACCGTATCTTCGTGTCATCAAAGACGAAGTTCGTGTTGCCGTAGGGCGTCTGCAACGTGTAGGCCATTCCATTGGTCAATTTTGGCACGTGCAGGTAGATGTGGTAATCAACGGCATCCGCCTCGGTCACGAATTCATCAATGGAAGACACCGATTGGCTGTTGAGCTTCCACAAGGAAGGATTGCTGATGTCCACCTGGTTGGTGTTAAAAACCACTAGCCCAGGGTTGGAAGCATCCCTCCATGCGTCTTTGAAAAACGCCACCAGAACGGTGTCCGAAGCCGTGCGAACTTCCTTGAATGAAAGCTGCTGCGCATTGGCCGACACCAAGCCGAACAAAAAACTAACGATGATTAATAGATGTTTCATTAACAAACCTGCTCAATTTGTCCGATGGCAATTAGCGCTTGATCTAACCGGATTGTCCTTGAATTTGCTTTGGGTAACGGTTCAGGGCACTCAGACCGATTGGCGCTGCACGCCCAATTCTAATTGTGAGACCAAACTTTTGAAAAGTGGTTGACACATTCTGGCGTTGGCGGATGACGATCAAGCCCTGGCAGCGGAGCCGGGATTCCACCGTGACCCGCCACCGGGTGGCGGGGCGGAGGTGAAGTCCATTCGCCGTGTATTCCATTATCGCTCCGAACCGTCGGAGCAACAACTGGAAAATGATCCTGGAAAATGATCCGCCTTGGCTCAAGGTCGGGGGTTGCCCCACAGGGACTGAAACCGAAAGAAATATAACGCCCGACGCTTGGAGAGGTGGTGGAAAATCTTCCACCTGACGAACAGAAGGAGTTGCTACACGCAATCGTTCGCGAAATTCATGTTATTTACGTGTCATAGGCATCCTGTTTGGTTAAGGATGCCTCGCAGCGAAGAAGTCGCGTTAGCGCATTCTAGCCAATAGTCGCAGCCGAGTGTGAAATTCTGGCCGCCTGGCTCTTTTGCTGAAGCTTTTACTGGAGGTCGGGCCTGCCAAATTCCACAAGCCTTTGCCGTCTAGACACTTCAAATTGGCTCCAGAGGCAGGGCTCGGCGCTGTTAACACTCAAATTTATTCAGTTATCAGCACGTGTTTACAACGACTTGCGACGCTTTTCAAGCCGTTTCTGTCACGTGCCGAACGGTGCCTTTCACTATTTTCTTCTGACAGTTCTTCTGACAGTTGGTATTTCGGTGTGGAATTAGCCATCGTGGTTCTCGGCGTGATTTTCAGACATTCAGTATATGGATATTGGGTGCGTCTTTTTCTCAAAAGACAGCAGCAGAAATAGGGGATGCCATCGGCGGAAAATGTGACGCCTTTTTTGAATCTTATGGGGTGTTCACCCCATTCGTTTCTCGCTTCCAAAAGATATACTTTCCAGAGGGATGATGAGTGACATGGTTCTGAAAATCAAGAACTTAACCCGCCGTTTCGGCGCGTTTAAGGCTGTGGATTCCCTATCCCTTTCGGTCAACGCCGGCGAGGTCTTCGGCTTGCTCGGCTCCAACGGGGCGGGCAAGACCACCACGATCAAGATGCTCACCACGCTGTTGCCGCCTTCCTCGGGCGAGGCGCGCGTGGCCGGTTTCTCCATCATCACCCAGGCAGTCGGCGTTCGCCGCGTCATTGGTTATGTGCCGCAGGCAGTCTCCGTGGACGGTTCGCTCACCGGTTACGAGAACCTGCTCATCTTCGCCAAACTATATGACCTGCCGCGCCGCGAGCGGCAGGCCCGCATCCGCGAAGCATTGGAATTCATGGGCCTGACCGCCGACAGCGGCCGCCTGGTGGGCGAATATTCCGGCGGCATGGTTCGCCGCTTGGAAATTGCCCAGGCCACGCTCCATCGTCCCAAAGTGCTCTTCCTGGATGAGCCGACGGTCGGGCTGGACCCGATTGCGCGCGACGCGGTCTGGAAACATCTCGTTGACCTGCGGGCCAACCATGGCACGACTCTCTTTTTCACCACGCATTACCTGGAGGAAGCGGAGAGCCATTGTGATCGCATGGCAATCATGCATCTGGGCAAGGTGGCGGCGCTGGGAACCTGCAAAGAACTCGAAGCCTCGCTGGGCGGCGGCGATCACACGTTGAGCGAGGTCTTCGTGCACTATGCGGGCAGCGCCCTTGATTCCGGCGGCAACTTTCGCAATGTCTCCGCCGAACGTGCCACGGCCCAGCGCCTGGGATAAACCATGACCACCACTTTCACCCACCCTATAACCGGCTTCATCGAGAAGACGTTCGTCATCACCGAGTTTGAATTGCGCAAGCTGCGCCACGATTTCACGGAACTCGTCACCCGCGCCCTCCAACCCGCGCTTTGGTTGCTCATCTTCGGGCAGGTGTTCGCGCGCAGTGGAATGACGCACACGGGCAACATTCCTTATCTGGATTTTA
>JBEKEJ010000108.1:0-10409 GCA_050013895.1 Verrucomicrobiota bacterium
TTCAACACCCTGGCCTGCAAAACCTATCTCGGCGTGGTGCAATACGCGCCAAGCCTCTGGGGCGGCATTTATTCGTTGCTCGACAAATCGCCGCTCGTTGAAAGACAACTCGGCAACTTCGCCCGGCTGCAAAAGACGCTGGAAAGAATCCTCGGCGAGGCCCAACCGGACTGCGTCGTTTCCACCTACCCGGTCTATGCCCACGTCATCCAAAAAATCTATCAGCACCACCACGAGCGTCCGTTCCGGCTGATTACGGTCGTCACCGATTCCATCACCGTCAACTCCGCGTGGTTCCGCGCGGCCAGCGATTATTTTTGCGTGGCGAACGATGCCACCGCCGAGGTGATGCGCAAAGGCGGCGTGCCGCCGGAAAAAATCAAGGCGTTCGGTTTCCCCGTCCATCTCGCCTTTACGCAACCGCCCCTCAAAGAGCTTCCCCTGCCCGTCGGCCATGAGCCGCGCCGCATCCTTTACGTCATCAACACCGGCAAAAAGAAGGCCGGCAAGGCGATTGACCGGCTGCTCCAACTCGACAACGTGCAGCTCACCGTCACCGTCGGCCGCGACCCGGAGCTGCGCGCCAGGCTCACCGAGCGCACGCGCGACCACGGCGACCGCGTCCGCATCCTCGGCTGGACGAACCAGATGCCGGAGCTGATGATGACGCACCACCTCGTGATCAGCAAAGCCGGCGGGGCGACTGTTCAGGAAACCATCGCCGCGCAATGCCCAATGATTGTGAACCAAGTCATCCCCGGCCAGGAGGAGGGCAACGCCGAGTTGATTGAAAAATTCAAGCTGGGCGCCGTCGTCGAAAAAAACCGCGAAGTCGCCGAGTGCGTGGAAAAGGCTTTTGCCAAACGCGCCGCCCTTTGGAGCGAATGGCGCGAAAACCTCAACCGCATCAGCCGTCCCGATGCCGCGCTGCGCATCGCCGAACTGGCGCTCGCCGAATCCGAACCGGACGATTCCAGCCGTAAACGCGTCAAACTATTCGAAGAAGCGCCCGACCGGGTCATGCGCGCCCCGCCCCGCGCCAGCGGCGACCCGCCGCAGATGCTCCTTTGCGATTTCCACATCCACTCGAATTATTCCGACGGTAAATTGAGTGTGCCGGAAATCATTGATTTCTACGGCGAGCACGGCTTTGACTGCATCTGTATCACCGATCATCTGGCCGATCCCAGCCGCCTGCTCGGCAAGCTGGCTGAACTCGCCAATTGCACGCTCGGCCAGGAACAGGTGGAAGAGTATTTCGCCGTGATCGAGCGCGAACGCCGCCGCGCGTGGCGCCGATACAAAATGCTGGTGCTGACCGGCATCGAATTCAACAAGGACGGCTACACGCGGAAGACCTCCGCGCACCTGCTCGGCGTTGACCTCAAAAGGCCGATTGACCCCTCGCTCGGCATTCCGAAAATCATCGGGAAAATTCACGAGCAGGGCGGCCTCGCCATCGCTTCGCATCCGCATATCATGAAGAGCGAATGGGGCAAAAACACGCTCTACCTCTGGGAAAATCAGGACATCTTCGCGCCGCTGCTGGATGCCTGGGAAATCGCGAATCGGGACAACATTTTCAACGACATCGGCCTCAAACGCCTGCCGTTCATCGCCAGCAGCGACTTTCACAAGCCCAAACACATTTATTCTTGGAAGACGCTCATCCACTGCGAAAAGGACCCCGAAGCCATCAAGGATTGCATCCGCCGCAACGAGCACATCGCCATCACGCTCTACCGTGATTTTGACGGCGTCCCGCAGGCCCGGCGGCGTCACAGCTTCGCTTCCTTCACCGAACCCGCGCATTACTGGCGGGAACGGTTCCCGTTGCAGGCAGTTAATTCGTGAATTTCAACGGTGGTTGCGCGTGGAAATGGTCGTGATAAACTCCGGCCATGAAATCTTGTCTCCGGGGATTTTGTCTGGTCTTTCCGCTGGTCTTGATCGCCTGTTGCCCCTCGTGTTCGCGACACCAAGCCAAGCCCACGGCTGAATCATTCCTCAATTCCGGGATCAACAAGTGCCAGTTTGGGGATTACCGCGGAGCCGTCGCCGACTTCAACCAGGCCATCATGTTGAATCCCGCCAATGCCGATGCCTACCTCAACCGCGGCGAGGCCCGGAGCCGTCTCAACGATTATGCCGGGACCATCGCCGACGATACCAAAGCCATCGAACTCAGCCCCCGCTATTTCGATGCTTATTACTCCCGCGGCCAAGCCAAATTTCATCTGGGAGATTACGCCGGAACCGTCGCTGACTTTAACCAGGCCGTGGAACTGAATTCTCAAAAGCCATACGCCTACTTCATCCGTGGCAACGCACGGTTCCATCTCGGAGATTACACTGGCGCCGTCACTGACGAGACCAAAGCCATCGGATTGAACGCCCATATTGCCGACGCCTATCTCAGCCGCGGCGACGCCGAATCTGCGCTAAAAAATTACGCCGCCGCCATGCTCGATTACAACAAGGGCATCGAACTGAATCCGAATTCCGCCCCGGCTCACTACGCCCGTGGCAACGCTGAATCCGCCCGCATTGATTATGCCCGAGCCCTCGCCGATTTCGACCGGGCCATCGAACTCAACCCCTCCTACACGGATGCCTATGGCGCCCGCGGTGGCGTCAAATACAATCTCAAAAAATACGCCGAAGCCATCACCAACTACAACCAGGCCATCGAACTCAGCCCCGGGTACACCTACGCCTACTGGAACCGGGGCAACGCCAAATTCCAACTCGCCGACTACGCCGGGGCCATCGCCGACGACACCAGGGCGATTGAATTGAATCCTCAATACGCTGATGCTTACGGCGCCCGCGGCAGCGCCAGGCAAAAGTTGAAGGATAACAACGGCGCCATCGCCGATTGCACCCAGGCCATCGCGCTGAACCCGAATTTTGCCGCGGCCTACTGCACCCGTGCCGCCGCCAGGTATGAACTCCGGGACTATGACGGCGTCATCACCGAGTGCACCAGGGCCATCCAGCTCAATCCGCAGGACGCCCAAGTTTATGACTCTCGTGGTCTGGCCAACGGGCGCCTTAACAATTACGACGATGCGCTCGCCGACTTCAGCAAGGCCATCGAGCTGAATTCTGAGTTCGCTCCATATTTTGTGGATCGGGGGCGGGTGAAATTCGTCCTCGAAGATTTCGACGCCGCGATCGCGGATTACGACAAGGCGATCGAATTGAATCCAAATAATGTTGACGCCTACGATGCCCGCGGAGAAGGCCGGCGTCTGCTCAAGGATTTTGGCGCGGCCATTTCTGATTACAATCACGCGATTGAAATCGATCCCAAAAACGCCCAGGCTTATTCGTGTCGCGGCCTGGCCAAGGACAATCTCAAGGACTACAATGGAGCGCTCGCCGATTGTTCGAAGGCCGCCGAACTGGATCCGCAAAACGCCCTGGCCTGGGAAAATCTGGGGTATGTCCAGAACGACCTGTTGCAATTCCAACCGGCGTTGGAAAGCTTTCGCAAATCACTCCAGCTCGATCCTTTGCCGGATGATCCCTGCTTCCGCATCTGGCTGCTCCGCGCCCGGCTTGGTGAACCGGCAGACGCCACCCGCGAACTGGCCGAACACGTGAAATCCCTCCAGGGCGCGCGGGCGGCTGACTGGGCCGCCAGGATCGGGCAGTTCCTGACCGGCGCCACGACCGAAGAGGATTTCCTGAATGCGGCCAAAACTTCCGCCCGGAACCCGAAGGGACAGACTGTTCAGTTTTGTCAGGCCAATTATTATGCCGGCATGAAACATCTCCTCGCCGGCGACAAGGAAGGCGCGACGGCCCTGTTCAAGAAATCGGTCGGCACCGGAGAAAAGGGTTGCCTGGAATATGGCAGCGCCACGGCGGAGCTAAACGCCTTGAAAAAGTAGCGCGCCTGAAAAGCCTCCGCTCCACGGTGACGGCCCTTCGGCAGAGCGCCGCTTTCAGGAATTGAAAGTGTCCGGCGTGCTGCCGAAAGCCGCCACGCAAAAGAGTCAGGCGGCAACGAATTTGGTTGTAGCGTCGGCGCTGTGCGCCGAACAAATCGAGCCACCCGCCTGCGCCTGGCTCCGGCGCGGCAAGCAGGCTCGACTTTACAGCAAATTAAGAATCAATCTCGCGGACGGAATTTTGACTCTTTGGCAAGCTGCTCCCACAATTTTTTTTCCGCATCCGAGATCCTGGCCGGCACGGCGATTTGCGCGACCACAATCACGTCGCCGCGCGCGCCGCCGCGCGTCGGCAGACCGCGCCCGCGCACGCGGAGTTTCTGTCCGCCCTGAGTGCCCGCGGGAATTTTGATGTTCACCCGCCCATCGAGTGTAGGCACGGAAATTTCCGCGCCGAGGACCGCTTCCCACGGCGCGAGTTCGGCTTCATAAATCAAATTGTGGTCTTCGACCTCGAAATCGGGATGGCTGGCCAGCCGCACGCGCAAATACAAATCGCCGGCCTCACCCCCGCTGCTGCCGGCCTCGCCGCGTCCGGCCACCCGCAATTTCTGGCCTTCGGTCACGCCGGGCGGAATCCTCACCTGATACGTCTCGGTTTTCACGGAGCGGCCCAAAGGGCGGCGCACGTTGACCGGGCGCACCGAGCCGCGCATCGCTTCCTCGAGCGTGACCATGATGTCGCCTTCGATGTCGCGTCCGCGCTCGGCAGGTTCGTCGTCCTCGGCGAACCCGCCGCGCGAGCTGAAGCCTCCGCCGCGCATGCGTGAGCCGAAGAGTTGCTCGAAGAAGTCGCTGAAGCCGGTGCCGCCGAAATGAAATTCAAATTCCTGGCCGCCCGCGCCGCGCCCCCGAAAGGCCTGGCCGCCGGAAAGATCCTCCCATCCGGGCGGCGGACGAAAGTCCGCGCCGGATTTCCAATTGGCGCCCAGCTCGTCGTATTTTTTCCGCTTGGCCGGGTCGCTCAAGACTTCGTAGGCCTCGTTGATTTCCTTGAATTTCTCCTCGGCGCGCTTTTTGTCTTTGGCGACGTCGGGGTGGTATTCGCGCGCGAGCTTGCGGAAGCATTTCTTGATTTCCGCGTCGCCCGCGCCGCGCGTCACGCCGAGAATTTCGTAGTAATCTTTGTATTGAACGGGCATAAC
Source organism: Verrucomicrobiota bacterium (assembly GCA_050013895.1). Taxonomy (GTDB): domain Bacteria; phylum Verrucomicrobiota; class Verrucomicrobiia; order Limisphaerales; family UBA11358; genus UBA11358. The sequence goes on from JBEKEJ010000108.1 coordinate 5,105, forward strand.
CATCGCCGCCGGTCACGGCGACGTTGCGTAAGAATGTGGCCGCGCGGGAGTTTTGTCAAAATTTTGCCGGCGACGACAGAACGGGCGTGGCCGCGCATTGCCCAGAAGCGCGGCTGGGTTGAAGGCCAGCCGCAACAGCTTCGCAAAACCTGCCGGCGGGAATGCGCCTGATGCCGCTGATCTTTTTATCGCGCTGCGGCCGGTGCTGTTGCACCCAGCCGCGCTCCCTGCTTATTGCGTCCGGGAGCAGTGCGCGGCAAGCGCCTTGACATAACCAGCACGCTATTTTTCCTTCGGCGTGTTGTCCACGGTCAGGTAGCGTGTGCCGGCAAAGCCGTCACTTTCCCTCCAGATTTTGAGAAGAATCTGGCTGCCTTTGGCCTGCTTGCAAAGTTCGACCGCTTTGTCAGCGTTGCTGGCCGGGTGGCGGTTGATTTCCACAATGACGTCGCCTTTTTGCAGGCCGGCCTCGGCGGAATTTGAGTCCGGGTCAATATCCGTGACCACGACGCCCTGGATCTTGTCAGGGAGCCGCAATAGTTGGCGGGCATGCTGGTCCAGATCCGCCACCGCCACGCCGTCCAGCGCGTCCGTCTTTGAATTGGCCTGGCCCGAACCGGAATTGTTTTGGCCATTCTCACTATTCGCGGTTTGGCCGGGCAGCTCGGCGAGAACAACGACGACGGTTTTCTCGCGGCCGTCCTGGAGCAACTTCACGGTCGCCTTGGTTCCCGGCGCCATTTCGGATACCATCAGGCGGAGACTGTTGGCGTCATTCACTTTTTTGCCGTTGATTTCGAGGATGACGTCGCCGGATTTGATGCCGGCCATTTGCGCGGGCGTGTTGGTTTCCACTTCGTCAACCAGCGCGCCGTTTTGATTAGGCAGCTTGAATTCCTTGGCCAGGCCCGGGGTGATGTCCTCGGGATTAACGCCGAGATAGCCGCGGGAGACCCTGCCGCCGGCGATGAGGCTTTGCATGACGCGCCGCGCCATGTTGATGGGCACGGCGAAGCCGACGCCTTCGCTGCCGCCGCTGCTGCTGGCAATCCAAGTGTTGATGCCAACCAGCCGCCCTTCGGCGTCCACCAGCGCCCCGCCTGAATTGCCCTTGTTGATCGCGGCATCGGTCTGGATAAAATCTTGATAACCACCCATTTCCTTGTAGTGACGTCCCAACCCGCTGATAATGCCCATCGTAACCGACTGGCCCATGCCAAACGGATTGCCGATGGCGAGAACCACGTCGCCGACTTCCAATCCGCCGCTGTCGCCCAGCGTGATGGCGGGCAAATCCCTCGCGTCAATCTTCAGCACGGCCACGTCCGTCGGCGGGTCGGCGCCGACAACTTTGGCGGTGTATTTTCTGTCGTCTTCATTGTCGCCAATGGCGACTTTGATTTCGTCCGCGCCTTCCACGACATGGTTGGCCGTCAAAATGTAACCATCCGGCGAAACGACGACTCCGGAGCCAAGGCTCTGCAGTCTCCGCGTGATTTCACGGTTGTCATTCGGTCCGAACCGGTCGCCGAAAAATTGCCGGAACATCGGGTCGTCAAACAGCGGATTTCGAAACTGGCGCAGGTGAACGGTGTGCGTCGAATAAATGTTCACTACGCTCGGCGCGGCTTTTTTGACGACGGGCGCGAAACTGGCGCCGAGTTGGGGGCCGCGTTCGAGCGCCGTGGTGTCAATTTTGATGGCGGGGCCGACGTCCTTGCCCCAGGAAGGCAGGTGAAACACGCCAAGGATGACCAACGCAACCACCAGCGCCGGGAAGAACCCGGCCAGCGATCTCAATATCGATTTCATTACTCTCCACAAATTGACACCGCAACGGCGCATATGTTCATCGGGCGGCCGGTTGGAACACTTATTGTTGCTGCATTTTCTTCAGGTCTTCGGGCTTGATGACTTCGATTTTCGCGCCCTTCTTCATCTCCTCGGCGGAGGGCACTTTGATGATGTCGCTGGTGAGCGGCGCCGCCGCCGCCGGCGGTGCGGGCGGGGGCGGGCTTTTCGTTGAAAGCAGATCAACGTCGAAAATCAAAACGGAATTCGGCGGAACGCCGGGCCGGCCCTGGTCGCCATAAGCCAGTTCGGCGGGTACGAACAGCTGCCACCGGGAACCGACCTTCATTTTCAAGAGCGCTTCCGTCCAGCCGGGAATGACACCGCCGACGATAAATTGCGAAGGCTGGCTGTGCTTGAAGGAACTGTCGAATTCCGTGCCATCCAGCAGGGTGCCGCGATAATTCACCGTCACCGTGTCGGTGGGTGCAGGCAGGGCGCCGGTGCCGTTGGTGATGACCTTGTATTGCAGGCCGTCCGGCAGCGCAACGACGCCGGGGTTGTTCTTGTTTGTGGCCAGAAAGGCTTCGCCCTCGGCTTTCATCTTGGCGGCGAATTCCTCGCGCTTTTGCTGCCGCCGGGCGGCCAGGTCCTTTTGGAACGCCATCACCGTCGCCTGCATCTGATTCGACGTGAGCAGCGTCGTGCCGCCGGACAACATGTCTTTGATGCCGCGTCCGACCAGGTCGGTGTTAACTTCGATCCCCTGGTTCTGCACGTCCTGCAAGCTGTGGCCCACTGACATGCCGATGGCGTAGCTGACGCGCGCCTTTTCATTGTTCAAAAGGTTGGTGTCGTCGGCGAACAACCGCGCGGCAGCGCCCAGACAAATGATCACAGTCCAAATGGTGGTTTTCATAGTTTCATTTTACAGGGTGAAATCTTGACCCAGTCAACGCCAAATTGCAATCCGATTTTGCAAGGCGCACAGCCTGACACCACCGCCGGGGAACGCCGTCCCGCCAAGCGGGACGGCAGAGGCTCCTTTGCTGCCATGCTGCCGCTTGAACGGCGTTCCTTTCCGTGGCCTTGGTCCGGGTTGGTGGCCGTGCAAAGTTGCGCCCATGACCGCGGTAAAACCCGGCTTTGGTGCGCTCAAAATGGTTTCGCCGCTGAACGAATTAGGCTATGTTTGGTCGAAGTTGTGCAAATCATCATGCGCCATTTGAAATTCAAACACATCGGGCCTGTTGCCTTCGCGGCGGTGTTCTGCTTTCTCATCGCCGCCGGTTGCGTTACCACCCGGAAAACCCCGCTGCCGCCGCCCACCGCGCAGGCGCCGGCCAGGCTGAAGCCCGGCCCGAACGACGGTCACATCGCCTATTGGACGGCGCGGTTGCTGGAGGAATATCATTACTCGCAGCGGCCGTTGGACACGGAGATATCCGGTAAATTTTTCGACGGCTACTTGGAAGCGCTCGACCCGCGCCGCGAAAATTTCCTGCAATCGGACCTCGCCGAATTCGCGCATTACCGGACCAACCTCGACACGCTCACGCTTGGCCGCCACGAGACCGCCGACTTGACCCCCGCATTCGCCATCTACCAGCGGTTCGTCGAGCGCTTTGTTCAGCACGCCGCCTACGTGGACGAACTGCTCCAACAGGACAAATTCAAATTCAACACCGACGAACACATCCTGCTCGACCGCAGCCACGCGCCTTATCCCAAGGACCTCGACGAGGCCCGGCAGCTCTGGCGGCAGCGCCTGCGCTTCGAATATCTGCAGGAAAAACTCAGCCGCGAAATTTCTCCGACCAATGACACCGTGATTTTGAACCTGCCGAAGTCCGCCACCGACGAAATCACCGGCGCGCTGGCGAGACATTTCCGTTGGAGTTTGCAAATGGTCACAAACTGGGGCAGCGACAATGTCCTGCAAGCCTACCTCAACGCCCTGGCGCACGCCTACGACCCGCATTCGGATTACCTCAACGACGAGCACGCGCAGGATTTTTCCATCAGCATGAGCCTCTCGCTTTTTGGTATCGGCGCGCAACTGACCGAGGACGACGGTTACTGCACCATCAGTTCGCTGGTTCGCGGCGGCCCGGCCTACCAAAGCAAGCTGCTCAAGGAAAAAGACCGCATCGTCGCCGTCGCCCAGAACAATCAGCCGCCCGTGGATGTCGTGGACATGGATCTCGGCAAGGTGGTCCAGCTGATCCGCGGTCCCAAGGGAACCGAAGTCCGGCTGACCATCAGCCCGGCGGAGGACCGCGCCGCGCGCCGCGTCGTGACTTTGACCCGTGACGAAATCAAGCTGGAAGACCAGGAGGCCAAAGCCCGGTTGATTGAATTGCCCGACGGACACGGAAGCACCAACCGGATTGGCGTCATTGATTTGCCGTCGTTCTACGCAACCGTTGATCTGGGCGGCAACGAAGGACATTCAACACCGAAATACACATCCGTTGACGTGGCAAGATTGATCAAGAAACTCGAACAGGAAAAAGTTGCCGGCCTCATTCTCGATTTGCGGCGCAATCCCGGCGGTTCGCTCGATGAAGCCATCAAATTCACAGGCTTGTTCATCAGGGACGGTCCCGTCGTGCTGGCGCGCAATCGTTACGGCCGTGTTTCCGTCGATTCGGACACCGATCCCGACGCGCTCTACGACGGCCCGCTGGTGGTGCTGGTCAACCGTTACAGCGCGTCCGCCTCCGAAATCGCCGCCGCCGCGTTGCAGGATTACGGGCGCGCGCTCATCGTCGGCGACACCTCCACGTTCGGCAAAGGCACGGTGCAAACCCTGGATCCGCTCTATCCGTTCGTCCGGCCGGCCACCGCGTCCGCGACCAACGATCCCGGCACGGTCAAAATCACCATCCGAAAATTCTACCGCATCACCGGCGCTTCAACGCAATTCAAGGGCGTCGTACCGGACATCATCCTGCCGGACTTGTTGAGTTACCGGCCGGACGCGGTGAGTGAACGCACCTTGGAGAACGCCCTGCCGTGGGACGTGATACAGCAGGTGAACTACACCAAACTGAACCTGGTGCAACCCTATCTCGCCCTGTTGCGCGAACGTTCGGATGCGCGGGTCGCCACCAATCAGGATTTTACCTACATCCGACAGGACATCGCCGATCTTAAAAAAACACAGGACGACAAACCGAGCCGCGGCACGCAAAATCGTCCGCCAGGCGTGGCTGGACCCCCAACCTTGGAGGCGGGCGATGTCGCCACGCTCAACGAACGCGAGGCGATCAAGGAACGTGAAAAAAACGCCGCCCTGAACAAGGCGCGCGAGGCGGAGCTCGAAACACGCAAGGCGCCCGGCGAAAAGATTTACGAACTCACCGTTGAGAACTGCGACCAGCCCGGTCTCCCCCCTCCCCTCGGCCAGACGAACGAAGTCGCGGCGACCGGCGAAACCAACGCCGCCGTCGCGACCACCGGGAAAAAATCGCCGCCGCAGATTGATCCGATGCTTAATGAAACCGGGAAC
>JBEKEJ010000109.1:0-10373 GCA_050013895.1 Verrucomicrobiota bacterium
TCGCCGCTTTCCTCGACGCGACATGTCACGTCGTTCCAAAGCGCAGACGTGTCTGCGCAGTCCGATTTACGGCACTGCCCATCCTGCCGATTTATGGCATTTTGAACGCACGTCGGTATGAGATGGGGAGCGCACGCGCTTCGCGTGCTGTTTTCCGCGCCCTTCCGCGGCGCGCCAAAGCGCGCCAGCGCGACGGCGGCGCGGAAAACCTCGCGCGCACCAAAAATTTCCGATGTTTCAAGCAACGCCGCACGCGAAACCGCTGGACGCGAGGCGCGTCCAGCCACACCCGGGGCGGGTGTGCTCCCCCGACTTCAGAATTCGCGTTGAATCCAGGCCCCGCTGCAAACCGCCGGCCCGTTCCGCCGGCGGTTTGCTTTTACACCGACACCGTCCTGCCCGGCTGCGGCTGAAGGATTTTGGTTTTCGGCCGGCGCGCGCGGATTTGCCCCTCGAACCAGGCGCGTGAATCATCGCCGCCGTGACCCAGCAAAATCGCGCGCGGCGCGACCTGCCCGGCGAACTCCAGCAGGTCCTCCCGGTTCGCGTGGGCCGTCAGATCGAAATCCCGCACCTCGCAACGCCGCGTGACCCGCCCGGCGCCCGGGCTGAACACAAACGTTTCGCCGGGCTTCGCCCGCTTCAACCGTCCGCCCGGCGTGTCCGGGTCGGCGTAACCGACGAAGAAAATGGCCTGCCGCTCGTCGCCGATCATCCGCACCGCCAGATCGTGCGCCGCCGTGTTCTCGCTCATCATGCCGGCGGTGATGACGAAAATTTTCCCGCCGCTCAATTTCATCTTCTCCGCCTGGCCCTTTTCGAGCACGATAAGCTGCAACGCCTCATGCAGTTGCAGATTCGTGTGCTGCCGGTGCGTCCGGTGCGCCTCCAGATCGTAAATTTCCGTGAACACCCGGCCCAGCCCGCCGATAAAAATCGGCTGTTCCTTCAATTTCCCTTCGCGCATCAGCAGCGCCAGCAGCGCCAGCATCTCCTGCGTGCGGCCCAGGGCGAAGGACGGAATCAGCACGCACGCCTTGCGCCTGAGCGCGCCGTGAATCGCCGCCACGAGCCGTTCGATTTCCTTTTCGCGCGAAAAACCTTTGGGAATTTCCCGGTTGCCGCGCGTCGTTTCCATGATCATCACGTCGGCCTCCACGTCCTCGAACCGCGCCGCCCGCGAAAGGGTCTGGTCGTGAAAGCAGACGTCCCCGGTGTAAAACAGCGTTTCCTTTTTGCCGCGAATCAGGATGCCCGCCGAGCCGAGCGTGTGGCCGGCGTCAAAAAATTCCAGCGTTGGCGAAGGCCGCCCCGCGCGCGTCTTGTGGAACGCCGCCCATTCGATTTCGCGATTGTATCTGAAGCCCTGGAACTGCGGCGCGAGGTCGTCCACCTCGTCGTGCGAGTAGAGCGGATACTCGCGGATGCCCAGTTCGTCGCGCTGGCGCGTCATGACGTTCACCGAATTGTGGAGCACGCGCTCGACGATGAAGTAGCTCAACTCGCTCATCAGGACGTGCGCCCTGGGAAAATGCCGGCACGCCACCGGCAGCGCGCCGACGTGGTCGTGGTGGCAATGCGAAATCGCAATAGCGTCCACCTCGGCATGGCCGGCCTTGCCGAACAACGGCAGTCCTGCGCGCCCTTCGCGTTTCGGGTGCATGCCGGCGTCGAGCAGAATGCGGTGGTCGTCAATTTCGACCAGCCACGCGCTCGCGCCGATGTCCGTGTCGGGGTTCAGGTTGGTGATGTTCACGAAACGCATTTAACCACGGATGGACACGGATGGACACAGATAAAAATTGTAGGAGTCGAGGTAACGAGACTCTGACTGAATTTACGATATACGATTTACGATTGACGAGCCGTTCCCTGATTTCCCGTCAGCGCGTAAATCGTATATCGTAAATCGAAAATCACTTGGCCGGATACCGCCAGACCCAGTCGCCGCGATCAATGTCCACCATCTTCTGGCTGTTCCGCAAATATTCAACCACGCCGCCGTCGTCGGTTTCATTCCAGCCGACGGAGTAAAGCACAAACTGCCCGTCGTCCGTGCGTCGGTAATGGAGCGGCCCGCCGCCGATGATGTCGTGCGGAATTTTTTGCATGAGTTGCGGCGCGAGCGCGTCAAGCGAGTCGGGATATTCGCCATGCGCCAGCCGGTAACGCTCCAGCGCAATGGCGACACGCGCCAGGTCCACTGATTCCTGGGCGTAGGCGAATTTTTCGACGGCTTTTTCAAACGCGGGAAACAACATCCGCGCAACGAACTTGTACGGCCACCAATGGTGAGTCAATTGTTGGTCGGCTTCGAGCTGGCTCCGGCGCACTGTGGCAGGAGAGACCGTTCGACTTTCAAGATCAACCAGCGGCAAGGTCCATTGCTGGTGCATCCGGGCGATGGTCAATTCGTTTTGATAGAACAATGCGCTGGGGATCAACCAACCCAGGTTGACCGGATGGTGTCGTTCGTCGCCCCCTTGCAATTGAGTTGTGTCATGTGTGCGGCGAATGTAATCGAGCGCCGAAATCGCGCAGATCCGTTCGCCGCGCATGGACAATTCGTAATCGGCCAGAAAATCCAATCTGGCCAGACCGGCGTCGAGTTCGATCAATTGCGCGTCCGTCCATTTGTGTTCCGCCAAGCCTTCCCAGATTGATTGCAGGTTTATGCTCACCATGGCAATACGGACCAGATGCGAAATCAAAAACGGCTCGGTGCGGACCGCATCGGTCAGGCGCAGCATGAGTTTCACATCGTCCAATGCCTTTTCGCTTTGACCCGCTTGCAATTCGGCAATCGTGCGCAACTGCAAGACCTGCGTGCATCTTTTCAATGCCGCCAGATGCGGCAGCAGAGTATCGAACGGATGATCCGGATTGGAATAAAGCGGAAACTGCGAATAGGGCCGCTGGCCCGCCTGCCGCAATTCTTCAATCGTTGAATCGTATTTACTCAACGCCAACAGAACATCCAGCGCCGGCGATTCCGGCTGCGGCGCAACGGAAAACAAATTTGTCGTTGCCGCCAATGCGCGATAATAGTTTTGCCACGGCTTCAAATCAGTCAGTCTGGCTTTTTGCCAATTACCGCTACTGTTGGTCGGCCAATCGGAATCACTTTTCGTAAGCGGCATATCAAAACGATAAACAAAATTCGTTCGGCCATTTTCGGCATAGTTACTCCCGAACCATTGGCGCGAGTTTTTTGGGCCGAGCATCGCTTTCATGGATTCAACCCAAATTGGCGCCATGGCAAAGTTCTGATCATTCGGCACGGGCGGCGGCACGACGGATTGCCAGTCGAATTTTTCGCCCTTGGCTTCCCATTTGTGTTTGAACTGGTTCCATGCGTGCCAGCCGCGCCAGTCTTCCTCGGCGTAAAACAAAGCAATCGAGGTGACAAGGCAGGCGCAGGCGAATAGAACCCGGCGGAAATTTTTCCAACAGCAGAGCCAGCGAATGAAGACAAATAGCAAAATCGCAATAAGCGCGACACCAACGCCACAAATCACAGCAAATGCCGCTGATTTGGCATATCGATTCTCCAATCTGTAAGCAACGCTCATGAAGAATATAATGAAAAAGGCGGTGACAAAGAGAGCCACAAACCAAAGCGCCAAGCCACGCCAGCCGGTCCACGATCTTTTCCAGATGCTTTTGGGTTCTTCGTTCATAAATTGTTATCTGGGAGGGACGCCGTGTCGGCGTCCCATTTCTGTTTTTGATTTGGGACGGCGGCACGCCGTCCCTCCCGGCTTACACCGTCGCAATCTCAACGCGCTCGGTTCGCGGCCGTGGCACCAACGGTTTAGACCGGTCGGCGTCGCTCGGGTCACGCGCGCCAATCAATTCCACCAGCATCCGCTGCTGCTGTTTCAGTTCCGCAACCATTTCCGGCGATGGCGGCGTAAATTTTTCCGCCATCACCGGCGTTTTGTCCCGGATGGAAAAGTCCACCGCCAGAATCAGGATCCAGACCGCCGCAAGGCCAGCCCAGGCCTTGGGATGAGGCCACAAGATGGTTGAGAGTAACCTGCGAAAAGTCGTAGCCGCGAATGTGAATTCGCGGATGGGCTGGTTCCGCCGATTCACATCGGCGGCCACAAGAATTGCCTCGCGCCATTCGGCGGGAATTTGCCGAAGCGCTTGACGTTGCAATCGCTGTTCAAATTCGTCCGGTTTCATTTTGTGAAAGCGAATTTTAACGCCGAGACGCAGAGAACGCAGAGGTTCGCGGACAAAATCAGATCAAACCCGAAAACCGAAGTTGGACGCACTAAAATAGTGGTAGGGACAGCGCGCTGCGCTGTCGCCGCCCGCGTCCAGCGGGCGGAACGAAGTATGCAAGGGCGGACGTGCGCCTCAGAGCGGTTCCGCGCCTGAACGGCGCGGTGACGGCGCAGCGCGCCGTCCCTACCAATTTCGGTTTTTGGGTCAAAACCTCTTTGCGTTTCTCCGCGTACTCCGCGTCTCTGCGTTGAGAAAATTCTTTGTCTGGTGTCCGTTGCAGCCATAAAAATCATTTGATCTCGTCATACAACGGACGCAGCCGCTCGCGCAATTTGTCTAACCCGTAGCGATAACGGCTGGCCGCGGTGTTGGGCGGAATGTCCAGCGCATCGGCAATTTGCTCGAAGGTCAATCCTTCCCACAGTTTCAAGTGCACGACGGCGCGTTGGTCCGGCGGCAGTTCGGCCAGCGCCCCGGCCAGCGCGGCGCGAAAGGATTGTTCATCTGGATTATCTGTCGGCGCGAAGGGCGAAATGGCATCGGCGGCGAATTGTTCGCGGGTCTTGTCCCGCGTGCCGCGCCGGCGCATCAAATCAATCGCCGCGTTGTGCGCCAGCCGGATGAGAAACGCTCGTTCGTCACGGACATCGGCCAGCAAATCCCGGTCGCGGGCGAGCTTGATGAAAATTTCCTGGAGGAGATCGCGGGTATCGGCTTCGTTGCGGGTGAGGTTCAGGAGAAAGGTAAATAGCGGCTGGGCGTGCTCGTCGTAGAGCCGTCTGAGGTCGGGTCCGCGCATGGTTCATTCTTATGACGCGCCCGGCGGGCACAATTGTCCAGTGGAAAACAATGTTTCACCCTGCATGACCATGCAGTACTAACGACTTGTCGCTGGTCATTGGTGTGCGCCATCAGGTTCGATTGCCGGTTGTTCCGGTGATCGCGCGCGCTTTCGCTTGTATCTGGGGAAGAGTTGGGCACAAAACAGAAGAAGCATTGCGACAAGCGTTTTGCCAAAGAACACGCAGAAGGTGCAGGCAACCAGCAATCCGACCCAGATTCCAAACTGTGTTCCCGGATGCTGAAGGATCGCCGAGGCACGGTGTTTCCGCCAGTGACGGATTGAACAGACGGGAGTTAACAACAGGACCAGGCCAAATCCAAGTTGCAGGACCAGAAGAATGAACACGAACCCCGGTATTGAACCGCCGGTCCTGGTGGGAACTCCGTTAGCCGGCAATCGTGTGAGGTTGAACAGAATGGCGGCCTCACCTAGGTAGGGGGCATCAGCCGCATTGGAAAGCAGTCGGGGAAGGAGACACGTGCCATTCGGAAGCGGCCACGAGGTGACCAGCATCTCGGCGGTCAACGGATAAGCGTGCTCGAAGTGTCCGTTGACCCGGGCCGCGCCAACACCAAACGCGCAGGCGGCGCAGCCGAATCCTTTGAGAACCGGTCCGGCATCCACATCCCAGTACCAGTCGTTGCGGGGCAAATCCTTTGGAAACTCCCGGAAACCGGCGCAGGTCCAGGTTTCCTGCCAGAAATATTGCGAGTAAAGATCATACCATATTCGCGCCTGTTCCGGCCAGATTTCCGGGGAGAATAGCGAGACGTAGGAATTGCCGCAGCCGCGGCTTGGACCGATGGGTTCTCCCGGCGGAGCACTGGCAAAATATGGAACCAGTCCGTGGGAATCCAGCCTCTGGTTTTGAAAACCCCGCATGGCACGCCTGACAAAAGATGAGTGATCGGCGCCGAGAACCTTGTCTGCCCTGTGAATCATCGCAACTGCCGTCAGCACGTCGCCCGGATAACATTCGCCTGGATAGTCATCAAGCCAGCCATACCGGCTGGCGTCAAGTTCAGCCGACAAACCGTCAACCTGGTCCCTTAACACGGGCAGATACTCCTTGTCTCCGGTGAGCCGGGCGTGGCTGGTGAGAGCGGAAATGACGAGCATCCGGTAGAAAACATTTTCGGTTTTCAAATAATTCCTGCCCCAGTGGATTTTGACCCAGTTCGCCTGCTTGGGATCAATGACCAGGCGGGTGGCGGCTTCGACGGCGCCGCGGGCATAAACCTTCGGCGCAACGGCGCAGGGAGAACGGCCTTTCTCCCATTCATCCTGGAGCGATTCGGTCGCCCAAAGATAAAAGACCGATCCGAACAGCGGCCATTCGGTTCCCGAAATATTGCTGGTGGGAAGTTCAGCCGCGCGCGCGGAATCGAGGCGTTTCCTGGCCCATTCCTCGAATCGGGGCGATAAATTCCGGTGCAGCTTCCACGCAGATCGGGGGACGCCGGCCGAACGGATGTTCGGATCCGCCAGGTCGTGGATGACGAGACCTCCGGGGATGAGAAGAAAGAACAACGCGATCAGAACCAGGGTGGCAGCGTTGAAATAGTGGCAGATGCCGATTAGAACGCGCGTGGATGTTGGCCTGGCCGGTGGCATGGGTTCTCTAGGAATTTGTATTGGAGGAGACAGGGGAATTTCCTCCTTTCTGAACGCACCGTTTCCAAACCACCAAAATCATCGCGGCCAGAACCAGGATGGGGACCAGGACGACGAACGCTAGATAAAGCAAAATATAAATGACCGCAAGAAATGCTGAAAGATTCCAGCCCGCTGCCACCGAGCCGACAGTCCCATTCAACACGCTGGTAAACTCGCGGAGCCCCGCGAGATGCGCTGCCAAAAACATCACACTAATAGCGCCGGCGCGCTGCAACATATCCCCGACCGACAGGAACTCAGCCCGCCGGAAAACCGCGAGTCTCTGCCAGAATGGTTTTTTCATGGTTTTCCTCCCATTTTCACCTTTTCCCAAAGCGGCCCGAGAGTCGCGGCGTAAAGCAGGGCGGCGTCGCCAACCTGATTGCTCGCGCAGTATTTCAACCGCCCACTCGTTCGCGAGGGGAAGGCGGCAAAATCAAGCGTTGCCGCAAGCGAGGTCAGAAATTTTTCATCGCCGAATGTGCTGGCGCCTATGAATGCCATGCCGCTCGAACCGGCGCTGATTTCAAAAAACGGAATGATCGGACCGGAGTCGATATCCGCCTCGCCCTTCCACGATTCGGGCCATTCATGCGCATAACCGAAACCAAACGTGATTTCCCCGAGTTCCTTTCGGGCATGTTGATACTGGTCGCGGGCAAAATCTTCGTCCAGCAATTGCAGGCTGTGCGCCACCATCCAAATGGTCGAACCTTCCGGGCCGTACAGCGGCGTGCCGTCTGTCATAAAGCTGGAAATCAGCAAACCCGATTCACGGTCAACAAGTTTTTGTTTCGCCATGGCAATCCAATCATGAATCAGTGCCGAATGATCACCGCCATCGAGATAATCGGCCATCTTGATGGCGTCTAACGCGACGCAGTGATCGAACGTCCAGCATTCATCGGGATAACTTTCCAGCATCATTCGGGGACTTTTCTGGAAACGTTCAACCATGGCGTTCACGCGCCCGGCCAGCAATAGTTTGTATTCCGGCTTCTCTTCAACCATCCGGCGCGAGGCGAGCATCAAGGCAATCTCACCGTCCAAAAACAGACTTTGCGCCGGCTGCATGACGTAATGCCTGTCTCTGGCGTACGGCATCAGAAAGAAATACATGCCTTCCTGTTTTTCGAGCCGCAAGGTTTCGTCAATGATCTGGTCCATCGTTTGCAGATAAAGTTGCTTGGAGGCGGGATCGCGCAGCGCCATGTTGGCAAGTGACCAGACCAGATAACTGCGCCCCATGAAATCCCATTCCGCATTGCTGACTCGCATCTTTTCCAGTTCCTGTTCGCGCAAGGCAGGTTCGGTCCACAATCGCAGTTGCCGGGCCGCCAGTTGGCGTGCCTTGGGCGAAAGACCTTGATTTTGGCGGAATTCAGAAAGCGGTCGGGTGAACAGAAGATGTAGGCACGGCAACCAGAGAATCGCTGCGACCACCAAAGCCGCCAGTCCAGCCAGGATTCTTCCGATTCGCGATTTCATGAAAGTATCAATCTTTGCGCGACTTCAGGGCGGGGTTCGGGCGCCGCACCTTGATGCTACAGTGACCATTTGTACCCCAAATTCACAAGGAAATTGTGGCCGAGATTGGTTCGCGACACCGTCATCCGTTTCAACATGGATCGAAAGGAGAAGAATTGTCGCCGGAACCACATGTATCCAGAGAACAACTCTTGCGGGGTCAGTTGTTTTGGCTTGAACGCCACGCGCGTCTTGCCGTTGAAGTCGGCCCAATCTTTGCCGATCAGCCGGCCAGCCCGATTCATCTCGTCATAAAGCCGGGTGCCCGGCAGCGGCGTCAGCAAGCTCACCGTAACGCCATCAATGCCCATGGATTCACAGGCCCTGAGCGCGTTGCCGAAAACCTCACCGGTGTCCGTTTCGAAGCCAAAAATCACGCCCGCCTGCACGCAAATCCCGTGCTGATGGATGCGCTGGATGGTTTCGCGATAACGGGCCGCGTGGTTGAACGCCTTGTTGACACTGGCCAGGCCTTCCTCGGAAAAAGACTCCAAACCGACAAACAAATAGACGCAGCCGGACTCGCGGGCGAGTTGCAGCAGCCGTTCATCCGCGCAACGATCGATGCTGACTTGCGCCGCCCAACGTCGACGCAGCTTTTTGAGCGCAGTCATAAGCTGGATGGCATAATCCCGGTCGCCGAAAAAGTTGTCATCCCAGAACACAAAGTACCGGTTGGCCATGCTTTGAATGTCCGCCATTACTTCAGGCACCGGGCGGGTGCGAAACCCGCCGCGATAAATCTGCTTGAGACTGCAATAGCTGCAGGCATAGGGACACCCGCGCGTGGCAAACACGGCGCCTTTGGTGAAATGCCGCCGCCGGATCAAATCGCGGCGCGGGATCGGCAAGCCATGCAGGGAGGGTGCGCGATCGCAGGTGTAGCGCGGCCGGGCGCAACCGCGGTGGAAGTCGTCCAGGAATTGCGGCCAGGTCTCTTCCGCCTCGCCCACCACCAGATAATCGCAGTGTTGCGCCGCTTCTTCCGGCTGCAACGTGGCGTGCGGTCCGCCCATCGCCACCCTGGCCCCGCCGGCCCGGAAGCGCGCCGCCATCCGATAACAGTGCGGCGCGTTAGGCGTGTTTACCGTGATGGCCACGAGATCGAACGCACGCTCGTAGGGGATGCGCTGATTGTATTCATCCACCAACTCGATCTGATACCGGGCTTCGTCAATGAATCCCGCCAAATAGGGCATGGTGATTTGCGTGAAATTGTTGAGCTGCCTCCTCCGAACCCGCCTGATTTCCGGGTTCTCCGGCGTGATCAGCAGGATGCGTTTCCGGACGTTCGCCGCCACGCCAGGAGCCGTGCTCAAAGCCGGCAAAATGGAAGTGGTCTCGTTCATGCGGGTATTTGTGAATGGGCCAAATGGATGGCCGCGGCCATCAGTTGGATTGCTCCTTCCACGGCGTCAATGATTTTGTCCGGCGTCGAAGTGCCCGCCGTGATGCCCACGAGGCCGGCGGAGCAGAACCATTCCTCGCGCAAATCAGCAGCGGTCTGCACATGATGCACGCAGGCGCAAAAGCGGGAACAGGTTCTGACCAGTTCGCGCGTGTTGTTGCTGTGCGCCCCGCCGATGACGACGACCACGTCGCATTTCTGCGCCAGTTCAATGGCTGCGTTCTGCCGTTGTTTTGTCGGTTGACAGACCGTGTCAACGAAGCGCACTTCCGATTTTGGAAAGCGCTCCCGAATCAGCCCCACGAGCCGCCGGACCCGGTCAATCGGCTGGGTGGTCTGGGCCACGACGCCGAAACGCGGACGCTCGCCCAGTTTTGCCACATCCTCGTCGCAAAGCACCACGTCAAACTCGCGGAGATCGCCGGTCATGCCGCGCACCTCGACGTGATCGCGTTTGCCAATGATGACCGGATGAAAACCCTCGCGCACAAGCCGCGCCACCGCGCGGTGCGCCAAATGCACCAACGGGCAGGTCGCCTCGACCACGCTCAGACCGCGTCCCCGCGTTTCGTTCATCGCGCGTTCCGAAGCCCCGTGCGCCGTGACCATCACCGTCCGCGTGTTCACGTCACCCGGTCGCTGCGCCACGCGGATGCCCTGCGCCCGCAATTCCGCCACCACCGTTTCGTTGTGGACGAGATC
>JBEKEJ010000110.1:0-10355 GCA_050013895.1 Verrucomicrobiota bacterium
CCAAGAAATACCGGAAGCGGTGAGCACATTTGCGATTTACGATTGATGATTTAAGATTTGAAAAGGCCGGCGCGAGGCGTGGTTTCAAGCGCCGGCCGTAGATTGTAAATCATAAATCATAAATCCCCAATGGTCATGGCCGACATCGTGACCAATCACAAGGCGCGGCGCGATTATCACATCCTCGAAACGTTCGAGGCGGGCATCGTGTTGCGCGGCACGGAGGTCAAGTCGCTGCGCGCGGGCAAGGGGCAGATTAACGACGCCTTCGCGCGCGTGGAGCAGGACGAGGTCTGGCTTTACAACGCGCATATTGATGAATACTCGCACGGCAACCTGCAGAACCACCAGCCCAAGGCCCCGCGCAAATTGCTGCTGCACAAATCGGAAATCCGGAAACTCTCCGGCCTGGCCGCCGTGAAAGGCCAGGCGCTGGTGCCGCTCGCGTTTTACTGGAAGAACGGAAAAGTGAAAGTGGCGCTGGCTGTTGGCAAGGGCAAACAGCAGTTCGACAAGCGCGAGGAATTGAAGCGGCGCGAATCCGACCGCGAACTCAAACGCGCCCAGATGCACCGGTTCAAGGAAAAATAAGAAAGAAGATGGCAGATTGGGGATGGAAGGGGCGCAATTTGACACCACCACCAAGGAACGCCGGCTTCAGCCGGCAGAGGCTCCCATTTTGCCATGCTGCCGCGTGAACGCGGCGTTCCTTTCCGCGGCCTTTGGCCGCGATGGTGGTGGTGCGAAGTTGCGCCCGGATGGAAGATCGGGGTTTGATTTTGCGTGACGGTTGCCGGGCAAAGGGATAATTACCCGGTCAAATCATGCAAGGTTCGCCGTTCAAAAAGCTGGTCCTGATTTTCCTGCTGCTGGCGACGGGCGCGGCTTTGCTGTTGCAACTCATCAATTCGAAACTGAAGCCGCTGGAAAAGGCGCCCCCGAAAATTTCCCGGTCCGATTTCAAATATCACTATTCGCCGCCGGTCATTTCCAGTTCCACGAAAGAAGCCGAACCCGAACGAGACAGGGCAGGGGAACCGAGAATCCCGTGCGAGAAAGTCGAGGAATGGCTGGCAAAGCACCATCGCAACGCGACGAGCTTGCTGGCAGCGTTCCGCGCGCTGGAGGATACGAATTATTTGAACGAGGCGGCAACGAATTTTCCCAACGATCCGCAGGTGGAACTGGCGGTTCTGGCGCGCGACGAGTTTCCCGGCGACCGGCGGAAATGGCTGGACTTGTTCAAAGCGTCGTCACCGAGCAATTCCCTGGCGAATTATTTGTCCGCGCAGGATTATTTCAAAAACGGGAATACGGACGCAGCGGTCAATGAAGTTTTGGCTGCATCGAGTAAATCTCAATTCGATAATCACGCAATGGAAACGCAACTGGATGCCGAGCAGTTGTATCTCGATTCCGGCAAGTCGCCCGGGGAAGCCGCCTCCTTTGCCGTGTCAGCCATGGCGGCGGAAGACGTGCCGGAATTAGCGACCCTCAAGCGAGTGGATCAGGCTATTGCTGATTTGATGCAGCAAAAACTTACTGCTGGCGATGCCGATTCAGCAGTCAACCTCGCCCAAGTGGGAATGATGATCGCCGACAAGCTCAACTCTGGTGGCAGCGGTAAATATCTCATCAATCAACTCGTGGGCATGGCGACTGAAGCGATTGTGTTGCAGCATTTGGATCAAAACACGCCTTATGATTTTTTGGGTGGCCAGACACCGAGCCAGGTTTCGCAATCGCTCAAGCAGCAGAAAGCTGCATTCAAGGAACTGTCCGTAAATTTTCAGGCTGCCTACCCAAGCATGACCGAGTCGGAATTGACTATTTACTCCCAGCGTTCCCAGGTTTACGGCGAAGCCGAAGCCATGCGCTGGGCGGTCCAACAGCATCCGCCAAACAATCCGTAAATCAAAAAGAGGATGGCACTTTCGCGCCATCCTCCATCTTCAATTCTCCATCCTCGCCGTCGTCAGGCCTTGGCTACTTCCGGCTCGGGCTTTTTCCAGGTGCGCTTGGGCGCCTTGGTGACGAGGCCTTTTTTGAGCGCGCTGGCCGCAACGCGGATATAACGCACTTCGCCACTGGGCAGCACGGCCTTCACGCGCTGCAAATTCGGGAAAAAGCGACGTTTGGTGATGGCGGTGATGTGCGTGCCAATGCCGCCCTGTTTTTTGGGCTTGCCACTGCGCCAGATGATGCTGCCTTTGCGCGGGCCTTTGCCGGTCAATTCACAAATTCGTGCCATAAAATCCTCAATCGGGAGCGCGCAGCATAGTCATAAAAACCCCGGTGGCAAGCACTATTTCGGCAAATTCTGCGTGCCTTCCCGCGTCAGGCAATTTATTCTCCCGTCGCTTTATGGCGACCATCAAACCCTTCGCCGCGTTGCGACCCAGACCGGAACTCGCGGAAAAAATCTGCGAGCTGCCCTACGACGTGATGTCGTCGGACGAAGCCCGCCAGATGGCCGCCGGCAATCCGTTGAGTTTTCTCCACGTCAGCAAGCCGGAGATTGACCTGCCGCCGGGCATGGACGCTTGCGCGCCGGAGGTTTATGCGAAGGGCCGGGAAAATTTTCAAAAGCTCATCCGCGACGGCGCGTTGCGGCCGGACCCGCAGCCGTGCTTCTACCTGTATCGGCAAATCATGGACGGTCGCGCGCAGACCGGGCTGGTCGCCGCGGCGGATTGCGGGGAATACCTGCGGGGCGTCATCAAAAAGAATGAGCTGACGCGCCCGGACAAGGAGGACGACCGGGTGCGGCACATCGAAGCGCTGAATTCGCAAACCGGCCCGGCTTCCCTGGCCTGCCGCGCCCCAAGGGTGGTTGATGAATTTATCACAAAGCGAACCTCCGAAAAACCGGAGGTCGATTTCACCGCCAGGGACGGTGTGCGGCACTCCTCGTGGACGATTCGCGATGCGAAGGAAATGCGCTTCATCGAAACCGAGTTCGCAAAGGTTCCGGCGTTATACATCGCCGACGGCCATCATCGCAGCGCAGCCGCGGCGCGCGTTTATTTGAAACGGAATGTAGCGGCGGGCGTCCCGCCTGCCTTGGAGGGCGGCATCTTGCCGCCCGGATTGGCGTTGGAAGGTTCAATGGCCCCGGAGGTTCGCGTGCCTCTTCCACCGGGCAGGATGCCCGGCTCCACGGCAGGCGGGACGCCGGCCGCTACCGTCGCGGGCCACAGCGGACAATTTCTTGCCGTGATTTTCCCGCACGACCGGATGCAGATTCTGCCTTACAACCGCGCGTTGAGGGATTTGAACGGCTGGTCCCCGGAACAGTTGCTGGAAATCCTCGGCGCTGTTTTTGCCATTGATCCAAACGGCGCGGCCGTCCCCAGCCGCAACCACGAAGCCGGCCTTTATTTGAGCGGCAGATGGCGGACGCTGGTCTTCCCCAAGAAATTGTTGGCGACCGACGACCTGGTGGAACAGCTCGACGTGACCCTGCTCCAAAAACACGTGTTCGAGCCGGTTTTCGGCATCAAAGATCCGCGCACGGACAGGCGAATCCAGTTCGTCGGCGGCATTCGCGGGACGGCGGAATTGGAGAAGCTCGTGAACAGCGGTGAAGCCGCCTGCGCGTTTTCCCTGTTCCCGGTGAACATCGATGATTTGATGACGATTGCGGACGCCGGCGGCATCCTGCCGCCGAAAAGCACCTGGTTCGAGCCCAAGCTCCGCGACGGAATGTTCTGCCACATGATCTGACATTTACGAATGACGATTTACGATTTTCAATATGCGATTTGCAAGATCGCTACGGCTTCGAGTTGGCGCGTAAATCGTAAATCGTCATTCGTAAATTCTTTGGTGTCATTTCGGGTGTTTCGCGGTTAATAATTCCGCCCGTGCCACTGACCCGGCTTCAACGCAGCCTGCGCGCCACCTTCCTTGGGATGGCGACCAACACCGTGTTGTCCGGCGTGAAGCTGGCCGCGGGCATCGCCGGCCATTCGCACGCGCTGGTCGCGGACGCCGTCGAGTCCTTCGCCGACGTGTTCAGTTCGCTGATCGTGTGGCGCGGCGTCACCGTCGCGGCGGAACCGGCGGATGAAGACCATCCCTATGGCCACGGCAAGGCCGAGCCGATTGCCTCCGCCATCGTCGCCGCGATGTTGTTGGGGGCGGCGCTCTGGATTGCGCTCAAGGCGTGCAGCGAAATCATGAAACCGCACGCGGCGCCGGCGCCGTTCACGCTCATCGTGCTGGTCGTGGTGGTGGTAATAAAGGAAACCCTGTTCCGGTTTGTTTCGCGCGAGGGCAGGGCGGTGGACAGTTCCGCGGTGCGCACGGACGCCTGGCATCATCGCAGCGACGCCATCACGTCCGTGGCCGCCGGCATCGGCATCAGCGTGTCGCTCATCGGCGGCGAGGGTTTTGAGGCCGCCGACGACGTGGCGGCGATTGCGGCGGCGGGGGTCATCGCGTGGAACGGCTGGCACCTGCTCCGTCCGGCGCTCGACGAACTCATGGACGCTGCGCCCAGCCGCGAAATCGTTGACCAAATCCGCCAGATCGCAAAAGGAACCCCCGGTGTGGATGGTGTGGAAAAATGCATCGTTCGCAAGGTGGGCTTCCAGTATTTCGTGGACATGCACGTGGAAGTGGACCCGCAAATGACCGTGCTCCACTCGCACGAAATCGCCCACGCCGTGAAGGACAAAATCCGCGACGCTAAACCCAACGTCAGCGACGTGCTCGTCCACATCGAACCGCTGGGCCTCGCGGCGCGGCGAAAAGCTTCGGAAGCGCGGAACTGATTCATCGAAAAAGGCCGGGTTAAAACACCCGTCCAAAAAAAATCAAACAATTAGCAAAAACGGTTAAGCCACATCGTTTCCAAGCCATTAGCTTGTTTTAGCAAACTTGACGGGGTGCGCCTTTTGCAGCCCGGAACAGACAAAGCGGACCAGTCCCGCAATGTGGGAGTGGGTCACCGCCCTGAAACCGGGTCGCGGGGTCCTACCTGCCTTGAGGCGCAGGTCGGGTTTGTCGGCGGAAGCAAGCTCACCGCCGGGCGAAATGGCATCACAACTGGTCGCCGGCAAAGTTTCCGGAGGGGAAACGAAACCGGACAGGATGGCGATGATCTCAAGACGCAATCATATTGAGACGGACAAACCAAAGAGGCCTTTCCGGCGCCCTGCCGGGAATCCATTTTCTGGATTCGGCGCGGGAGCCCGCATCACCATCCTTTCCGCCGTCCGGCGGAGTTTTGACCATGAGCGACCGTAAACTGGCTTTTCTCTATTCGCCGGAAGTCGAGGCGTTGAGCTACCCGCCCGAATGCCCTTTCAAATCCCAGCGCGCCGGCCTCACGCGGCTCCGGTTGAAATCGTTCGGGTTGCTCGGCGACGAAAATCGTTTTGAAGTTTCACCGCGGCGCGCAACCCTGGCCGAACTGAAACAATTCCACACCGCCCCCTACCTCCATGAACTGCGGCACGCCGCCGGCGGCGACCTGACGGTGGAGGGTTTGGGCATGGGCATCGGCGGGGTGGACACGCCGGTGTTCAAGGACATGTTCGAATGCGGCGACTGGGCCTGCGGCGCGGGCTTTGCCGCCGCCGATTTATTGCTGCAAAAGAAGGCGGACATCGCCTTCAATTTGCTTGGCGGGTTTCATCATGCGATGGCGGACCGTGCGGCCGGATTTTGTTACCTTAACGACGTGTCCCTCGCCTGCATGAGACTCGCGGACGCCGGCAAACGGGTCCTGTATCTCGACGTGGACGCGCATCACGGCGACGGCGTGCAAGCCGCGTTTTACCGGCGCAACGATGTCATGACCATTTCGCTGCACGAGAGCGGCAGGACACTTTTCCCGTGGGGCGGTTTTGAAGACGAAATCGGCGAGGGCGCCGGACGCGGTTACAACGTCAACGTTCCCCTGCCGGCCGAGACCTACGACGAAGCTTTTCTGACGGCCTTTGACTCCGTGGCGGTTCCGCTCGCGACCGCGTTCAAACCCGACGTGCTCGTGCTGGAACTCGGCCTGGACATCCTGGCCGGGGATCCGCTGACGCACCTGCGCATGACGAACAACGTCGTGGTCGAAATCATCGAACGGCTCCTGCGCCTGAACTGCCCCATGCTCGTCGCCGGCGGCGGTGGATACCACGTCGAGAACACGGTGCGCGGGTGGGCGCTGGCCTGGCGGACGTTTTGCGGCGGGAACGACGAGTGCGATTTTGCCCTCGGCATGGGCGGCGTCATGCTGGCCAGCACGGAATGGGCGGGCGGCCTGCGCGACCGCGCCCTGGCGGTTTCGGCGGAGCAACGCCGCGCCGTCGAACCGGAATTGCGAACCACGATTGAAACTGTAATCAATAGCGTATTCCCGTTGCATGGCCTTGAGCCGCTGTTAGTTGGGCGGGCAACAAGTCAGGTCGGGTTGACCAAAACAACGATTAAACAAAAACCAGAAAGGAGCACATCATGACCACGCAAACTCAAACCGTTTCGACCAGTTCCCTGATGCAGGAAGGCCGGACTTTTCCGCCAGGCAAGGAAGTCGTCCAGCGCGCCTACATCAACGCCGCGCAATACCAGAAGATGTACGAGCGCTCGATCAAAGACCCGGACGGCTTCTGGCTCGAACAGGCCAATACGCTCGAATGGATCAAAAAGCCGACCAAAGGCCGCAAATACGTCTGGGACACCGCCGCGAAAAAGGTCGAGCACACCTGGTTCGAAGACGGCCAGCTCAACGTGACGGTGAACTGCCTGGATCGCCATTTGAAGACCAAGACGCGCGACAAGACCGCCATCATCTGGCAGGGCGAACCGGAAAACGACGTCGTCAAACTGACTTACGCGCAATTGCACGCGCAGGTTTGCAAGTTTGCCAATGTGCTGAAATCGTTCGGCATCAAGAAGGGCGACCGCGTCTCGGTTTACCTGCCGATGATTCCCGAATTGCCCATCGTCATGCTCGCCTGCGCGCGCATCGGCGCGATTCATTCGGTCGTCTTTGGCGGATTCAGCGCCGAGGCGCTGGCGGGCCGCATCAACGACGCCGCCTGCAAACTGCTCATCACCTCCAACACCTCGCTGCGTTCCGGCAAGAGCATCCCGTTGAAGGGCATGGCCGACGTGGCGCTGAAGGAAACCTCCTCTATTGAGAAGGTCATCGTCGTCAAACGCAACGAGACCCCGTGCAACATGACGCCGAACCGCGATGTCTGGTTTCATGATGTGATGGCCAAGGCTTCCGCGGATTGTCCGCCGGTGGCCATGAACGCCGAGGACCCGCTGTTCATCCTTTATACATCCGGTTCCACCGGCAAACCCAAGGGCGTCGTCCATTGCAACGCCGGCTACCTCCTGCAAACCGCCCTCACCCACAAATACATCTTCGACGTTCACGATGATGACATATTCTGGTGCACCGCTGACATTGGCTGGGTGACCGGGCACAGTTACATCTGCTACGGCCCGCTGTGCAACGGTGCCACCAGCCTCATGTTTGAAGGCGTGCCGACGTTCCCGGACGCCGGACGTTTCTGGCAAATCGTGGAGAAATTCAAAGTCACGATTTTCTACACCGCGCCGACGGCGATTCGCTCGCTCATCCGGCTGGGCGAGGAATGGCCGAACAAACACAACTTGAGCACGCTGCGGCTGCTGGGTTCCGTGGGCGAACCCATCAACCCCGAGGCATGGCTCTGGTATCACCGCGTCATCGGCAAGGAGCGTTGCCCCATCGTGGACACCTGGTGGCAGACGGAGACCGGCGGCATCCTCATCACGCCGCTGCCCGGAGCGCACACGCTTAAACCCGGCAGCGCCAGCCGCCCGTTCTTCGGCGTCGAACCGGTCGTCCTGCGCGATGACGGCAAGCCGTGCGCCGTGAATGAAGGCGGCAAGCTCTGCATCACCAAACCGTGGCCCGGCATGTTGCGCACCACCTGGGGCGACCACAACCGGTTCATTGAAACGTACTTCACGATGTATCCGAACATCTATTTCACCGGTGACGGCTGCCGGCTCGACGAGGACAGCGACTACTGGCTGATGGGCCGCATTGACGACGTGGTGAACGTCTCCGGCCATCGCATCGGCACCGCCGAAGTCGAGAGCGCCCTGGTCAGCCATCCGAAGGTGGCCGAAGCCGCCGTGGCCCCGATGCCGCACGACATCAAGGGCCAGGGACTTTACGCCTTCGTCACGCTCAAAGACGGCGTGCAGGAAAGCGAGGAACTCAAGAAAGAGTTGGGTGCTCATGTCCGCAAGGAAATCGGGCCGATTGCCGTGCCGGACAAAATCCAGTTTGCGCCGGGCCTGCCGAAGACGCGTTCGGGCAAAATCATGCGGCGCATCCTCCGCAAGATTGCCGAAAACGCCACGGACCAGATCGGCGACACTTCCACGCTGGCCGATCCGCATGTCGTGGAAGTGCTGGTCAAAGGCAAACAGTAATTCGGAAACGCGCCGCCGGGACTCGCGGGTCCCGGCGGCGATTTCGTCAATCCGTAACCTCAATGAATCAAAACCAGAAAGAAATCATCGTTGGCAAAAATGGCACGCTCTCCTCGCCGATCACCCATCGCACCAGGCTTGTCACTTTCGCCGGTTTAAGCCTCAACCTCGCCGCCGCATTGCTCGGCAGTTCCGTTTTGGCGGCAAACACCAATCTGACGTGGAACGCCGACTTCACGCTCAAGGAAACTTACGACGACAATGTTTATATCGAGGACATCAAACCGATTGCAGCCAACGTGAACGCGGCGGAGGCCGCCGGGCTACACCCCGTCCAGGCCGGCAAGTCATCCTTCGTCACCACCCTCGTGCCACGATTCGGACTGAACTACGAACCGTGCAGCGGGTTTAAGGTGACGGTGGGCTACGCGCCGGAGATTGCGCTCTACACGTCGGCGGAGGATGAAGATTACATCGCGCACCGCGCCACGCTCAATTTCAGCGGCAAAATCAAGGACGCAACCTGGGAATTGTTGAACAGCCCGGCCTTTATCGAGGGCAGCACCATCGGCCCGGTATTTGCGCGGCCCGAGGACGTGCCGGCCATCGGCGGCATTCCGCTGCGCGACCGGCGCGAGCAGTTCGTTTTCCGCAACGGCTTCCGCCTGACGCTGCCGTTTGGCCGATGGTTCATCCGCCCTGTGGCCGCGAGTTATTACCACGATTTTCTGACTGACCAGCGGTTGAACACGGATCCGGCTTACTCCTACGAAAATTATCTAGACCGGCAGGACGTGAACGGCGGCGTGGACGTGGGCTACGACGTTGGCAAAAAGACTTTTTTGACCCTTGGCTACCGCTACGGCCGCCAGGACCAGTTCGTCGGTCCGAACGCGAACAACACCGCTTTCACGGACAGTCCCTACGACAGCTCCTATCACCGGATTCTGGCGGGCGTGGAAGGTTCGCCCGTGAAATGGCTGAAATTAAACGTCCAGCTCGGCCCGGAATTCCGCCGCTTCGACCCGGGCACGGCCGCCGGCTTCGACCGCAGCGAAGTGCTGTGTTATGCCGATGCTTCCGCGACGGTCATTCCGACCAGGGCGGACACGGTGAACCTCCGCTGGACGCGCTTCGAGCAACCGGCGTTTTCGAGCCAAAGCGTTTATGAGGACATCAAGTATGACCTGACGTGGCGGCACAAGTTCTCCGACCAGTTCACCGCCGGCGCGGGCTTCACCGTCTATGTCGGCGACTGGCAGACGCCGGTGAACCGCAACGACTGGATTTACACGCCAAGCGCGATGGCAAGCTACGCCTTCAACAAACATTTGAGCGCTGAATTCAATTGCTCCTGCGATCTGGTGCAGAGCAAAGTGTCCACCAGCGCGCCGGGCGCCACTTACGCCGACGGCCGCGAATTTTCGCGCAACCTCGTCTCGCTGGCGGTGAAATACGTGTTTTAGGCGGACGGCCGGTCGCGGAGAATGGCGGAGCCGACAACGTTCATGTCAACGAACACCCTCATTGGCCGGAGCGGTAGGCGGCAATCTCGGCGGCGATGTCATCGTCCGTGATGCGCTGCGCGGCGGACAGGGTTTGGGCGGCGCGTCGGCAGGCAAGGTATTCCACGAAGCCCGAGGCCTCCGACGGCAACTTGCCCGGAAGCGACTTGGCCTGCCATGATCAATTTGCTGAACTTGACGCAGACAACTCAAGATTAAGGTCCAAATTGTACGACCAACCCTTTCCCCCCTCACCATGTGGCAAATAACTATGCCAAAGGTGTAGAAGAGTCCGACCTTAACACTGTGGTGATGTTGTGTGACTTTCTTGTGATGATCACATAGAATTCAGAGCAGAATGCCATTTGTAATTCAAATTGTCTCACAAGATTCACATTTATGAAGCTATAC
>JBEKEJ010000111.1:0-10023 GCA_050013895.1 Verrucomicrobiota bacterium
ACTGTCACCTATGTGATGAGTCCGTGCCCTGCGCTGTCTCCGCCCGCGTCCGGCGGGCGGAACGAATTGTGCGAGGGTGGACGCGCGCCTCAGGTCGGTTCCGCGCCTGACCGGCGCGGTGACGGCGCGCTGCTGCAGCGCGCCATCCCTACCAATTTCGGTTTTCGGATTTAGTCCAATGCCGGGTTTGAAAATCGCAGGCGCCGTTTGATTTAAGATTTGCTCCCGCGCACAAAATCGGAAATCGTAAATCGCAAATCAAAAATTGGACCATGCCTTCATTCGACATTGTTTCGCAGGTCAACTCGATGGAAATCGAGAATGCCGTCAACCAGGCCAATAAGGAACTGGCCAACCGCTTCGATTTCAAAGGGACTAAATCGGAAATCTTCCTCGAAAAAAACGAAATCAAACTCTCCGCCGCCGACCAGTTCAAAATCAACGCGCTCTCGGAAATCGTCATGGGCCGGCTCGCGAAACGCAACATCAGCCTCAAGAGCGTGGAAAAGGCCGAACCGGAGGTTTCGCCGCTCGGCCACGCACGGCAGGTCATCAAAATCAAGCAGGGCATCGAGACGGCGGTGGCCAAGCAGATCACCGGGTTCATCCGCGACGGCAAGTTCAAGGCGACGACGCAGATCCAAGGCGACGCCATCCGTGTGTCCGGCAAAAGCCGGGACGAATTGCAGGCAGTCATCGCCGCCGTGCGCGCGAAAGATTTCCCCGTGCCCGTCCAGTTTGTGAATTTCAGGGATTAACAAAAAATGAAAGATAAATTTTTTTCCTTGTTGTTTTTCTCCTTGCTCGTCGGGACAAATTTGGACGCATCCCCGATTAAAATTTCGTTTCTGGACAATGAAGACGCAATTAAGCAAACGACGGAATTCCTGTTGGCAAAAGGCTGTGATCAAGAGACTGTCAGTTCGTTTCGCCGAGTAATTGATTGGTATAACTCAACTCCGACGGATTTGGATCTCAGAAAGTTCCCACCGCGCAAGAACGGTTTCTATGTGTTTCAATCAGTCTCCAATCTTGTTGAGGCATTGCCTCATCCGCTCATTTACACATACCATCAAAACGAACTCAATTGCTTCGACACGGTAATCCTGTTGGCGGGGAGCCTCATAAACACAAAAGTTCAACCCGACGACATCTCTGGACTGTTTCTTTCCCCTTTCACAATGACAAATGGTGACGTGACGTTAAGAGTGGCCGCGACACCTCGAGATGCTTTTGCTATAATTTGTCCTCCATGGTGGATTGAAGCTTCAAAAAGCATTTTCAGCGGGTCCATGCAAAACAAGCGAATCTGCCTCACGGCTGCATTCGATTCTTTTTACTTTCTGCCAGCCTCAACAACGCGGGAAAACTTAAAAAACACACTGCTTAAAATATTGCAATCCAACTGGAAGAGACAGGGGATCACATTTCCAAAGAATGTGGAAGTTGTTATTTACCACAGCGTGGCGCTCAATGAGCATAATTCCTTAGCCTCGCATGCCGGGCTGCTATTCCAAGACTACAACCAATACATCTACATCGAAAAGGCTGGGGCAAGTGGGCCCTATGTCCGATTGGATTTTACAGACAAAAGTGATTTGTTCACATGGCACCAGGCAGGCATCAAGCCAACGACAGACAAGAGAAATTTTTTGTTCGCTACATTCAATGACCATGAAATCGAAGCCTTGAACGACATTCCAAAAAATGAAGTACATTGAAATGCCATCGAATCTCCACCGCCTGTTTGTATTCCAGCACGTTCCGATTTGCTCGCTTTTGCGTTGTCCCAACGGGACATCCCGAAAATAGCCCGGCGTTTTAACGCCGGGAAAAATTCGGAATTGCATAAGTTCCGAAGGAACGGCTGAATGGATTCCATGTCCTACGTCAGTTCCTATTTCCATTGCGTTTTCAGCACCAAGGAGCGTCGGCCTCTCATCACCGCGGCGTTGCGTGACCGGCTCTGGCCTTTTCTGGGCGGTATCGCCCGGCAGAACAAAATGAAGGCAATCGCAGTCGGCGGCGTGGAAGACCACGTCCACATTTTGCTTTCGTTGCCGTCCACGATGGCGATTTTCAAGGCGTTGCAATTGATCAAGGGCGGTTCGTCAAAATGGATTCACGAAACGTTTCCCGAACATCGTGAATTTACGTGGCAGGAGGAATACGGCGCATTTAGCGCAAGCGTGTCGCAACTGGACAAAACCATCGAATACATCAAGGGACAGGAGGAGCATCATCGCAAAATGACGTTTCAGGCGGAATTTTTGACTTTGTTGAAGAAACATCGCATCGAATATAATGAACGGTATCTGTGGAAATGAATTTCAGCCGTCCCGGCGGGACTCGTTCGTTTGCGCAGACGACCCGGCGTTGAAACGCCGGGCTATTTCCGTTTGTCCCTCCGGGACGCATGAGACAACGCAGTTCCAGTCACCCAATGTTCAAGGTTGAATGTTGGGCGTTCGATGTTTCCGCCTTCTCAAATCTCCACGACCTGCTGGTAATCCGGCACCAGGACGCCGGCCTTCGGTTTCATCGCGCGCAGGGTCTCGGCGTGGGCCAGGCACTGCGATTCTTCGCCGTGGACGCAGAAAATGCGCTGGATGTTGCCGGTGATTCGCTGGACGTATTGCTGCAGTTCATTTTTGTCCGCGTGGCCGGAATAGGTGTCGAGGGAAACGATTTTGGCGCGGACGTCGTGCGGCTCGCCGAAGATGTTGACGGGCGTCTTGCCCTTCGTGATTTGATCGCCGAGCGTGCCTTCGGCGCAGTAGCCGATGAAGAGGACGAGGTTCTTCGCGTCGCCGATGTTGTTCTTCAAATGGTGCCGGATGCGCCCGGCTTCGCACATGCCGGACGCGCTGATGATGACCATGGGTTCCTTCCGGTCGTTCAGCTTCTTGGAATCCTCGGCATTGCTGATGTAGGTGAGGTTACCCATGCCGAAGGGGTTCTCCTGTTCGCGCAAAAATTTCGCGATGCTTTCGTTGTAACATTCGGTGTGCTGCCGGTAAATCTCCGTGGCGTTCACGCTCAAGGGACTGTCCACGAAAATCGGGGCGCGCGGCAGGCAACCGCTCAAGGTGATCTGGTGCAGAACATAGACAATTTGCTGCGTGCGCCCGACGGAAAAAGACGGGATGATGACCCGGCCCTTTTGGTTGAGCGCGTCACCCACGAGCCGGCAGACCGTCGCGTCGGCGTCGGTGCGGACGGCGTGTTCGCGTCCGCCATAGGTGGATTCGATCTGGAGGTAGTCCACATTCTCAACCTGAACCGGGTCGCGGAGAATTTCATCGCCGCCGCGGCCCACGTCGCCGCTGAAGAGCCAGCGGAATTTCCGGCCCTTTTCCTGAAAATCCAGGATCACCTGCGCGGAACCGAGGATGTGGCCGGCGTCGCGGAAGGTGACGTTCACGCCGTCCACCACCGGGAAGGTTTCGTCGTAGCCGTGCGCGACGAGTTGTTTGACGGCCTTTTCGGCGTCGGCGAGATGGTAGAGCGGCTCGACGGGCGGCTGATGTTTCTTGGCGCGCCACTTGGAGACGAAGAGCGCGTCCTGCTCCTGGATGTGCGCGGAGTCAATGAGCATGATGCCGCACAGGTCGCGCGTGGCGACGGTGCAATGGATCGGGCCGTCGCAGCCCTGCCGGGCGAGGTTCGGAAGGTTGCCCGCGTGATCAATGTGCGCGTGGCTCAACACCACAGCGTCCACCTGTTTTGGGTCGAAGGGAAAACAGCAGTTGCGGTTCGTGGCCTCCTCGCGGTGCCCCTGGTAGAGGCCGCATTCGAGCAACAGGCGTTTGCCATTGATCTCGATGAGGTACATGGAACCGGTGGTGGTGCGGGTCGCACCCAGGAAATGGATTCGCATATGGAATTTATGATTTGCGATTTACGATTTACGCGCCATGAAATTAAATTCCGTCGTAAATCGCAAATCGAAGATCGTAAATGGGTCAACTATGGCGGTAGGTGATGCGCGCCTTGTTCAAATCGTAGGGCGACATTTCGACGTTGACCTTGTCGCCGACGCTGATGCGGATGAAATTTTTCCGCATCTTGCCGGAGATGTGCGCAAGCACCTCGTGCCCGTTCGGCAGGGCGACGCGGAACATGGTGCCCGGCAGCACCTGCTTGACGTTGCCGGTCAATTCGATTGGTTCTTCTTTGGGCACGATTATGAGCCGGCAAGTAATGCCAATCGTTTCGTCCAAAATCAACCCCTTTTCCGGTTGAAAAAAGCATTGGACAGATGCCGCCGATTTGCTTAAACTCTGCCCAATTATTATGAAAAGTGAAACATTCAACTCCATATTGACCTATGTGCTGGGCGCGCTGGTGGTGCTGGGGGTGGTTTTTGCCCTCCGGACGGTTTTTCACACGCGTGAGTTGCGCGCGATGCAAGCGCAGATGCTCAGCTGCCAATTCAACGTCAATCGCTTGAACCTCACCCTTAACGCAGCCGCCCAATACGCCAAAACGCACCCCGACATGGAACGCATTCTGCAACAGTTTGAACCCAAACCCGCCGCCCACTGACGCCATGAACGAACCTGAAATTCCCCCCGCCACGCCGGACGAACTGGCCGGCCAAATCTCCTCCTTGCAACGCCAGGTGACGATGCTGCTGCTGATGCTGGTCGTCGTCAGCAGCACACTGACGGCTTATTTGTTTTACCAGTCGCGCATTCTGGGCAAGGACCTTGACAGCACCAAGCCGCAAGCCATGCAAATGGTTCAGAACTACAACAACAATGTGCCCCAGATGCAAAAGCTCGTCGAACAGCTTGTGGCTTACGGCCAGACCCACGCGGATTTCCAGCCGATTCTGAAATCTTACGGCCTCATTCCCGCGACCACGAATGTTGCGCCTAAGAAGTAGGCGCCGCCAGTTTCGCGCCGCAGTTCGGACAAAAATTCGACTGCGGCGGACAACTCCTGCCGCAACCTGGACAGTTGGTGTGCGCCCTTTTGTGGCGGTAGTGGATGATTAAATTTCGCGTGTACGGAATCCAATTGAAGGCGTAGGCGAATATAATCACATGGTGCTTGTCATAAAAAATCGCATAGAAAAGAAACAGCAGCGAGCCGAGGAGGCTTAACCACCAGAACAACGTGGGAATTGTAACCTGTTTTTTTCTTTCAGTCGCATACCACTGAACCAAAAAACGGGAGGAAAAAGTGGCGTTGGCCAACCAGCCGATTGTGGTCCAAAAAACAACCCAATCCACGCCCAAAATTTTACCGTTACTCGCGAGCCAGTCCATAATGGCCACAGCTTATACTGAATTGCTTTCAAAGCGCGACAAATTTGGAGTGCGGCGACGTGTCGCCGCTTTTCTCGACGCGACATGTCGCGTCGTTCCAAAGCGCAGACGTGTCTGCGCAGTCCAAATTACGGCCCTGCCATTGCGTTTTTAGGTTCAACTTGAGAGCGACGCCGTGTCGCCGTCCCAAGCTTGAATCAGAGACACCGACACAGCATCCCTCCCGATTACCCGCCCGCGACGATTTTGACGATCTCCAATCTGTCGCCGGCATTGAGCCGGCGTTGGGCAAATTCGGAGGGTGCAACCGCCTCGCCGTTGTGCTCGACAACGACGCTGCGCGGCAACAGCTTTTGCGCGACCAGAAATTCCTCGAGCGAGCACGGCAGCTCTGTTTCGACCGGCTTTCCGTTGGCGATGAGAGCGGCCATTTTTAACATCGAACATCCAACATCGAACGCTGAACAGCGAAATTGTCAACCGTCGGCCGTTCGACGTTCGATGTTCGAAGTTCAGCGTTCAATGTTTTCATTTCAGGCCGTCAGCGCCGTGTCCCAATCCTTCCAGACCGGCTCGTAGCCCAGCCGCCGGATCAGGTCCGCCACTTCCTGCGACGAGCGTTCATCGGCAATTTGAAATTGGCCGGTCGCGTTCGTCGCGTTTTCCGGTGCGGACGCCCATTCGCTGGCGCCAATTTCCACGATCCGGCCGCGCACGGTCTGATGCAGCTTTTCCCGGCCCGCGCCGGTATAACCGCCCGGCTCAGTGTGGCTGCCCGCGCTCATCATCGTGATGCCCAGCGGGATCAGCCCGTCGCGCAGTTTCGCCGGTTCGCGCGTCGAAAGCACCAGCCCGACATCGGGGAACATCAGGCGGAACGCGCAGACCAGTTGCGCCAGGTCGCGGTCGCTCATGCGCGTGAGCGGCTGGAATTCACCCGCGCACGGACGCAGCCGCGGCAGCGAAATCGTCAACTGCGCCTTCCAGCAGTTGCGCAACAAATAATCCGCGTGCGCGGCAACGCTGATGGCCTCAAACCGCCAGTCCGCCAGTCCGTATAGCGGGCTGATGCCGAGCCGGCGGAAGCCCGCCGCGTAGGCGCGTTCCGGCGTTTCGAGCCGCCAGTCAAAATTCCGTTTCGGCCCGGCGGTGTGCATGTCCGCATAAACTTTCCGGTCGTAGGTTTCCTGATAGACCACCAGCCCGTCCGCGCCGGCTGCAACCAGCGGGGCGTAATCGGCGGTCTCCATCGGCCCGACTTCGAGCGAGATGCCCGGCCAGTCGGTGTGCAACGTCGCAATACACTCCCGAAGATAATGGCCGGAAACGAACTTCGGATGTTCGCCGGCGACGAGCAGGATGTTTCGGAATCCCTGCGACCTGAGTTCCGCCGCCTCGCGTTTCACCTCGTCGGGCGACAGCGTCACGCGCAGAATCGGGTTGTCGCGCGAAAAACCGCAGTATTGGCAGTTGTTGACGCACTCGTTGGAAAGGTAAAGCGGCGCGAACAGCCGGATCACCTTCCCGAACCGCTGCTGCGTCATCGCGTGCGACCGCCGGCCCATGTGTTCCAGGAGTTCGGCCGCCGCCGGCGAAATCAGGTTCGCAAAATCCGCGAGGGCCGGTTTGGGCTTTGCCAGACTTTCCCGCACCGCCGCCGCGCCGGCCGACAGTGATTTTTGCGCCAGCGACTGCGCCGGCAATGAATTGAATTTTGAGACAAAGCTCACAGCACACAAGGTAGCAAAGTCGCAGGCAAAGTCGAGGCGTGTGAAACAGCAATTGACTTTCGGCCGCCTGAAGGCGGCGTTCCTGACACGCCCGGAACGCCGCGTTCACGCGGCAGAAACGTGTGAATTAAAAGATGGCGCTCGCGTTTCAACCCGCCTTCCACTGAATCGCTTCTTGCCATGACAGTCAAAATTTAGAAACACTTGGCGTCGGAAATTTTCATGCCGCGCAAAACTTCAATTCAAAAAAGCCCGTCACCTTCCGTGATGATTCTCGGCGTCGGCTCATTCGCGCACAGCGTCGGCGCAGCGCTGGCGGACGCGGGCGCCGGCGTCTCGACCTATCTCACGCGCAGTTATGGCCATTTCCCGCCGTCGCTCGTCGGCAAGACTTTTTCGCACGACGCCTTTCCGAGTCCGGTTCCACTGCTCAAGCAAAATAGAATTGACGTGGTCATTCCGCAGTCCATTGACTGGGCGCTGGCCCCTTGGGCGAAGGAATTGGTGAAATCCGGCGTTGGAATTTTTTCTCCAGCCGGCGAGGCCATGCGCATCGAACGCGAGCGTGATTTCACCCGGGAACTGTGCGCCGATTTCAAAATTCCCTTCCCGCCGGCTTATGTGGCGTCGAACCGGTTGGAGGCCGAAAAGATTCTGGCGAAACATCCGCGGCCGTTTGTCATCAAAAATCCGCTCTGCTCGCCCACCAGCCCGATCCACACGATTCTGTGCGAGACCGTCGAGGACACCCGCGCCTGGCTGCGGCACGTGAATTATGCCGAGGGCGTTTTTTTGCAGGAATATCTCGGTCGCGCCGAGGCCGGGCACATTGCGCTCGTGAGCGGCGGCGAAATCCATTCGCTCGTCACCAACCAGGAATACAAATACGCCTTCAACGGCAACCAGGGCATCGTCGCCGGCGCGCCGCTCGGCGGAATCGTCGAGCGCGACGAAGACGACAAATACGGACTCGCGCGCGAATTGATTCATCCGCTGCTGCCGTGGTTTCGGCAGGTGAATTATCACGGCCCGATTCAAGTCACGGCGATCAAAGTGGCACGGGCGTCCCGCCCGTTCGATCCGAATCAGAAACACACAGGCGGGACGCCTGTGCCACTAAAAGGCCGATGGCACGTCATCGAATACAACATCCGCATCGGCGTCACCTCCGGCCCGATGATTTTGCGGATGCTGAAGAATCCGGCGGAAGCCGTTCTGCAAACGGCGCGGAATGAGAAACTGGATTTGCGGTTCAACGAAAAATTGAACTTCGGCTGTTCGCTCACGCTGGCGGGATACGGCTATCCCTTCACGCAGGTGCGCAGTCCGCACCTGCCGCTGGAAGTGGACGGCCGGTTCGATTGCGATGTATGGTGGAACGAAGTGGCGCGCGGCGCGGACGGCCAGTTGATGGCCACCGGCCATCGCATCGCGGACGTGATTGCGCTCGCGCCGCAACTGGACGCGGCCATTGTGAAGGCCTACGCGAACATCCGCAAAATCAGGGTCGTGGGCAGTTATTTCCGGACGGACGTCGGGCAGAGCCTGTGGCCGCCGGGAACGGTTTGACTCGGATGCCGTAGATTTTCACGGGTTGCCCCGGCTGATTATTAAACCGTGCAATTGAAGCTCGCAGAATCAAGTAACGGGGCGCGGGCTTCAGCCTGCTTCATCTTCCGCAGTGACCAGATGCCGAAATGGCCCGGCCCGCTTTCATTTCGCTCGTCGAAGCGGCGTGAACGCCGCGCTCCGTTTCCAGCGATGGTTCGTTAGCCGCCTGCGTGAGATCAATTGATTCGTGAAATCCGTGTCTGATTTTTCGTGTCATTTCGCGTCAATCATGGTTAAACAGTTCCCGGCATTTATGGATTTTGATTCGACCATTTTTCCGCTGCGGCCGGCGTGGGTGGAGATTGACCTCGCGCGGCTGCGAAACAACGTACGGCTCATCCGCCGCGACCTGCCGCGGCAGGTGCAGTTGATGGCCGTGGTGAAGGACGAGGCTTACGGACACGGCGCGCTCGACGCGGCGCGCATCGCGCTGGAAGAAGGCGCGTGGGGCCTCGGCCTGAGCACGCTGGAAGAGGCGATAACCCTGCGGGAGGCGGGCATCACCGCGCCGCTGCTGCTGCTGGGCGAACGGCAGGAAGCCGAATTGCCGTGGTGCGTGGAACACGACCTGACCGTCTGCATCAACGGGCCTCACACCGTCCGCCAGCTCGCGCACATCGCGGCGGCGCATGACAAACGCGCGCCGGTGCACCTGAAAATCCACACGGGCATGAGCCGCTTCGGCGTGCGCTGGGACGAGGCGCGGCCGCTCATCGAACAAATTGCCGCCGAAAAATCGCTGTCGCTCGAAGGCGTGATGACGCATTTCTCGCAATCGGATGAAGCGGACAAGACCTTTGCCAATCTGCAATTCTCGCGGTTCAACGAAGTTTTGCGCTCGCTGGAGCAGCGGAACATTTCCG
Organism: Verrucomicrobiota bacterium; assembly: GCA_050013895.1. Classification (GTDB taxonomy): domain Bacteria; phylum Verrucomicrobiota; class Verrucomicrobiia; order Limisphaerales; family UBA11358; genus UBA11358. The sequence continues at coordinate 9,481 of JBEKEJ010000111.1, forward strand.
TGAAACTGCGGCACACCTGCAACAGCGGCGGTTTTCTGGATTTGCCGCACGCGCACCTCGACATGGTCCGCGTGGGCATTTTGATGTATGGAGTTTTTCCGTCGTCGGTTTGCCGGCGGATTCCGGGCATCGAGCCGGTGATGTCGGTGAAGGCGCGCATTGCGGCGATTCAAAAACTAAAGCCGGGCGAGGTGGTCGGGTATGGGATGCGGTACACGGCGCCGAGCGAGCGGCGCATCGCCATTCTGCCGATTGGCTATGGCGACGGTTTCCCGCGCGTGCGCAACGAAGGCTGCGCGCTCATCCACGGCCGGCGGGCCCCGCTCATCGGCGGCATCGCGATGGACGCGCTGATGGTGGACATCACGGACATTCCCGGGGCGCGAATGTGGGACGAAGCCGTGCTGATGGGCCGGCAAGGCGGCGAGGAAATCAGCGTGCATGACATCGCGAAACTGAAGAACTCGGTGAGCTACGACGTGCTGACGAACTGGCGATTGCGGTTGCGGCGCAAGACCGTAAATCTTTTAACCACGAATAAGC
>JBEKEJ010000112.1:0-9950 GCA_050013895.1 Verrucomicrobiota bacterium
ACGCTGCCCAGCGAGTATTTCGTGTCCGGATGTTTGACGGTGTCCTCGATGGCCTCGCTGATGGCGATGCCGAGGCTGCCCGGACATTTCGGGTCCTGCGCCCGCACCTTGCGCCCGTATTCGGTCTGGTCGCTGGGGCTGGGATGCACCGTGGCGCCCCAGGTATGCATGAGCATCCGGCGATAGGGTTTTTGTTCGTAGCTGACCTTGACCATGTAAACATTGCATTCCAGGCCGAAGAGTTTGCACGCCAGCGCCAGGGACGAACCCCATTGGCCCGCGCCGGTTTCGGTGGCGAGCCGTTTGGTGCCGGCGACCTTGTTGTAATAAGCCTGCGCCACGGCGGTGTTGGGCTTGTGGCTGCCGGCGGGGCTGGCGCCTTCGTATTTGTAGTAAATGTGCGCCGGGGTCTGGAGCGCCTTCTCGAAGCGCACCGCGCGCAGCAGGGGCGTCGGCCGCCAGAGCGCATAAATGTCGCGGACCTCATCGGGAATCGGGACCCAGCGGTCGGGGCACATTTCCTGTTTGACGAGATTTTCCGGGAAGATGGCCAGCAACGCTTCCGGCGGCACCGGTTGTTTGGTGCCCGGATGCAGCGGCGGCGGCAGCGGTTCCGGGAAATCCGCCAGCAGATTGTACCATTGCTTGGGAATGTCAGCCTGGGTCAGCGCGAAGTGCGTTTGCGTGCTCATAATGCTTGAAGTAATGGCGGACAGTTTACTCACCGCCAGACCCCTTGTCACGCAAATATTAGCAAACAGGGATTAATAGTTAAAACAATTTTAGGTTATCTCAGGCATATCGCGGGCGCTGGCCGGGTTCCAACGCGCGCCGGGAAACCCGTCCGGCCTGAACCGGCGCTGCGGGAATGGCGCAGCGGCGAGTCGGCAGACCGCCGCCATTTTCAATCCAATTCAAAAGGGGAATCCAGACGGGGCAACCTGCAGCTTTCTCCGAACGCCACCACGAAGCAATCCGTTTCGCCGCTTTGCGACTTTGCGTTGATTCCCTGTTTTGGGATTTGCCAGTGCCGCCAATTTCAGGGATATTATCCGCCGTTTTTCACGGGCATTTTATGAAACCCCAGGTCGAAATCTACGATACGACCCTGCGCGACGGTTCGCAGGGCGAAGGCATCAATTTCTCGGTCGCCGACAAACTCCGCATCGCCGAGAAGCTCGACGTGTTCGGGGTGCACTACATCGAAGGCGGCTGGCCCGGCTCGAACCCGAAGGATGTAGAGTTTTTTGCGCAGGCCAGTCGGCGCAAGTGGAAGAACGCCAAAATCGCCGCGTTCAGCATGACGCGCCGCAAGGGTATCGCCGTCGAAAAAGACGAGTTGATGCGGCAGGTTCTCGACGCGGAAACGCCGGTCGTCACCATCGTCGGCAAGACGTGGCTGTTGCACGTCACCGAGGTTTTGCGCGCCAGGCCGGATGAAAACCTCGCCATGATCGGCGACACCATCCGTTTCCTGAAGGACCACGGCAAAACGGTCGTTTACGACGCCGAACACAGTTTCGACGGTTTCAAGGACGAACCGGAATATGCGCTGGCCACGTGGCAGGCCGCGGAGCAGGCGGGCGCGGCGTGCATCGTCTTGTGCGACACGAACGGCGGCTGTCTGCCAGAGGAAATTGCGCGCATCACGGCGTTTGCCAAAGGCAGGCTGACGGCCCGTCTCGGCATTCACACGCACAACGACTGCGGTGTGGGTGTGGCCAACGCGCTCGCCGGCCTCGAAGCCGGCGCGACGCAGGTGCAGGGCACCATCAACGGTTACGGCGAACGCACGGGCAATTGCAATTTGATCAGCGTGATTCCGCTGTTGCATTTCAAGTTGAAAAAGACCGGCGTGCCCGCGGGTTCGCTGGCGAAACTGAAGGAGCTTTCCGAGTATGTGGACGAGATCGCCAACGTCCGGCACGATCCGCGCCAGCCGTGGGTGGGGCAGACGGCGTTTGCGCACAAAGGCGGGATGCACGTGCATGCGATCGACCGCGTGGCGCGCAGCTACGAGCACATTGACCCGGCCGCCGTCGGGAATTTCCGCCGCGTGCTCATCAGCGACATGTCCGGGCGCACGAACATTTTGATGAAGGCCGCCGAACTTGGTTTCAAGCTCAAGCCCGACATGCCGGAAGTGAAGGCGATCACGGCGCGGGTCAAGGAACTGGAAGGGCAGGGCTATGAATTTGAGGCCGCCGAGGCGTCGCTGGCGTTGCTCATCGGCCAGGCACTCAAGCATCGCGAACCTTCGTTTCACGTGGACGCCTACCACGTTTCCATGCGGCGCAACGGCGGCAGTTCCGTCTGCGAAGCCACCGTCAAGGTCCGGGTCGGCGTCGAACGCGCCCAGACCGTGGCCGAGGGCGACGGCCCGGTGAACGCCCTCGACGGCGCGATGCGGCTGGCGCTGGTGAAATTTTTCCCGCAACTCCAGCGCGTGACCCTCACGGACTACAAAGTGCGCATTCTCGACAGCGCCACCGGCACCGCCGCCAAGACGCGCGTGCTCATCGAATCCAGCGACGGCAAGCGCGAATGGGGCACCGTCGGCGTGAGCGAGAACATCATCGAAGCCAGCTTGCAGGCGCTTGTGGACAGCATGGAATTTGCGCTGCTGAAAAAATGAGACGCGAATTGCGCGAATTAACGCGAATTTTCAAACCAAGACCATGAGCGAACTGCTTTACAAGGATGAAGTATTCAAGCTCATTGGCTTTTGCATGGAGATTCACCGCGAGTTGGGCAAAGGGCATGACGAAGTGATTTACAAGGACGCGTTTGTCGTCGAGTTGCAAGGCGCCCCAATTCCTTTCAGCCGTGAGTTGAAGTATGAAGTGAGCTACAAAGGCGTAATCTTGCCGCATCATTATCGGGCAGACTTCGTGGTCTGGAGCAAAATCTTTTTTGAAGCCAAGGCTGTCGAGATGTTGACCGAAGCGCACGTCAAACAGGTCTTAAATTATCTTGCCGCCTCGAAACTTGAACTCGGCTTGCTCGTCAATTTCGGCGCGGATTCACTGGAATGGAAACGTGTCGTGTTAAGTCGAAAGAGCAAACCAGAACAATTACCCAAAGATTTTCATCTTTGAATGAATTCGCGGAAATTAGCGTAATTCGCGTCAAAATTTGTCATGTCTGAGATTCCCAAGGCCTACGAACCGCAATCCGTCGAGGACAGGTGGTACCGGTTCTGGCTCGACCAGAAGTGTTTCGTCGCCGATGCGCTGTCGAAGAAACCCGCGTATTCCATCGTCATCCCGCCGCCGAACGTCACCGGCGTGCTCACCATGGGCCACGTCCTCAACAACACCATCCAAGACATCCTCGCCCGCAAGGCGCGCATGGACGGAAAAGAAGTCCTTTGGCTGCCCGGCACCGACCACGCGGGCATCGCCACCCAGACGGTCGTGGAGAAGGCCCTGAAGAAGGCCGGTGAAATCCGGCACCGCGACGATTTGGGCCGCGAGAAATTCCTCGAACGCGTCTGGCAATGGAAGGAAAAGCACGGCGGCATCATCATTCAGCAGTTGAAAAAGCTCGGCGCGTCGTGCGACTGGACGCGCGAACGGTTCACGATGGACCCGGAGTATTCGCGCTGCGTCCAGAAGGTGTTCGTGGAACTTTACCAAAAGGGCCTCATCTATCGCGGCAAACGCATGGTGAACTGGGATCCCGCCGCCCGCACCGCGCTCTCCGACGAGGAAGTCGAGATGATCGAAGAGAAAGGGCATCTCTGGCACATCAAATATCCGCTGCTCGACGACCAGGGCAAGCCCAAGGCAGATGAATTTGTGGTCGTCGCCACGACACGGCCGGAAACGATGCTCGGTGACGAAGCGGTGGCGGTGAGCCCGAACGACCCGCGCTACACCAAGCTCGTTGGTCGGAAGGTCTTGCTGCCGCTCCAGAACAAGCCCGTTCCGGTCATTGCCGACGAATTGGTGGAGCCGAAATTCGGCACCGGTTGCGTGAAGGTGACTCCCGCGCACGACCCGGCCGACTACGAAATGGCCGTGCGGCATAAACTTCCCTTGACGGTCGTTATCGGCCTCGACGGTCACATGACGCCTGAGGCCGGCGCGGATTTCAAGGGCATGGACCGCATGAAAGCGCGCCAGGCCGTGGTCGAGAAACTGACCGAACAGGGCCGGCTATTGAAAACCGAGGACTATGTCCACAATGTCGGCTACAGCCAGCGCAGCCGCGTGCCCATCGAACCGTATCTGAGCGAGCAATGGTTTTTGAAATATCCGGGCGTGGAAAAGTCGCGCGCGTGTGTGGAGCAGGAGCCTGGGAGCGCCGGTCTCCGACCCGGCGGGTTGAGAGACGCTGAAGAAACAGGCCGGGTCGGAGACCGGCGCTCCGGTAAAATGCGCTTCCATCCGCAGCGCTGGGCGAAGGTTTACGACCACTGGATGGGCAACATCCAGGACTGGTGCATCAGCCGACAGCTCTGGTGGGGACACCGGATTCCGGTGTGGTATCGGAAGAACAAAATCGAAGATGGCGGGCCAACCACCGGAGCCAATCCGTCCTCCGTCCTCCATCCTCCATCTTCGATTTACGTCAGCATCAAGCCGCCTTCTGACCCTGAAAATTGGGAGCAAGACCCCGACGTGCTCGACACCTGGTTCAGCTCCTGGCTCTGGCCGTTTGCGACGATGGGCTGGACGGGCGACAAATCCCAGGACTCCAACAATCCGATACTCCAGAAGTTCTACCCGACCACCGACCTCGTCACCGGCCCGGACATCATTTTCTTCTGGGTCGCCCGCATGATCATGGCCGGCTACGAGTTCATGGACGACCTGCCGTTCCGGAACGTCTATTTCACGGGCATCATCCGCGACAAGCAGGGGCGCAAGATGTCCAAGAGCCTCGGCAATTCGCCCGATCCGCTCGATCTCATCAATAAATACGGCGCCGACGCGCTCCGGTTCGGCACCATGCGCAGCGCGCCGCTCGGCCAGGACATTTTGTTCGACGAACAGAACGTCGCGCTGGGCCGCAATTTCTGCAACAAGCTCTGGAACGCCTGCCGCTTCCGCCAGATGGCGGGGAGCGCACCCGCCTCGGGTGCATCGGCGGGCGCCCCGCCCGCCGAGATTCAAGGTGAAATCACCCCGAGGCTTCTTACCAGCGACGACAAATGGATCCTGCTCAAGCTCGACACGGCCATCCGCGAGATGAACGCGGCGTTCGCCGAATACAAGTTCAGCGATGCCACCGCAACGCTCTACCGCTTTTTCTGGAGCGAATATTGCGACTGGTATGTCGAGGCGAGCAAGGCGGTCTTGGGAAGTGCGGAGCGCGGAATGCGGAATGCGGAACAAGAGGCCCGCAAAGCGAACACGCTCGCGGTGATTGATTTCGTTCTCAGTCACACGCTGCGGCTGTTTCATCCGTTCCTGCCGTTCATCACGGAGGAACTCTGGCATGGGATGGGGTATGCCGCGGACATGCCGGAAAATCAGGGTGGCGGGACCATCATGTTCGCGCCGTGGCCCAAGCCGCTCGACGACGATTTCAAGGGCCACTACGGCCTGACCGCGCAGGACGAAAAGCGCATCGAAGCACGCAATGAATTTGTCACGCAGGGCCGCAATCTGCGCCGCGAATTCAACATTCAGGCGAACATAAAAGTCAAATTCGTGCTCAAACCGGCCGGTCACATCACCCCGCACGACACCGAGGTCCTCAAGCTGTTGTTGAACGCGGAAGCCGTCGTGGTGAACGCTGAGTTCGTGCCGCCGAAAGGCACGCCGATGGTTTCGAGCGCCGTGGGCGAACTGTATCTGCCGCTCGAAGGCCTGGTGGACATCGAGGCCGAGAAAGCGCGGCTGAAAAAGGAGCTGGCTAAAATTGAGGCCGAGATTGCCAAAATCGAACAGAAGCTTGCCAATCCGAACTTCACGCAAAAGGTTCCGCCGAAAGTCCTGGAAGAACATCGGCAACGCCTGTTCGAATGGCAGGCCAAACGCGAGCGCGTGAAGATTGCGCTTGAGGCTTTGGAGGGTTGAAGCAGAATACCTCCATGCGCTCATTCACAGGGGAAAAAATTGTTCTTGGCATCTGGTTCATCGTTGCATCATTGACCGCGCTGCCAGCCGCCCGCGCCCAAATCTCGTTCACCAACTATCATGGGTGGACCAACAGCATCGTGATGCGGAATCGCCAGGCGGAAGTTGTCGTTGTTCCGGCGATCGGCCGCATCATGCAGTTTTGTTTCATTGATCAGCCGGACAGTCCGTTCTGGGAGAATGCCGGCAGGTATGGCGTTCAGCCTTCGTCCGCTGCGTGGGACACCCCCGGCAGTTTCGGAGGCGACAAGGTCTGGCCCTCGCCGCAGTCCTGGCCCTGGCCGCCGCCGCGCGGGTTCGATTCGATGAACTTCACCGCCGGGGTCACCAACGGGGTGGTGACGTTGACCGGTCCGGTGGATGCAGCCTTCGGCACGCGGGTCGTCCGCCGCATTGCATTGGATCCCGCCAGGCCGATTCTGCGCGTCTCCAACACTTTTGAGAAGGTGTCCGGCGACGCCAGCCGGATAGGCGTATGGACCATCACCCAGGTCAAGGAGGGACAGCGCGTTTTTATGCCGGTTCCAAAAAATTCCGTTTTCCCCACAGGCTACACGGCCCTCGGCGCCGTTCCCACGGGGCTGGTCGTAACGAACGGCCTGGTGTCCCTGTCCCGCGATCCGAATGCGGCCTCCAAGATCGGCAACGATGCCGGCGCCCTGCTGTGGGTGGGCACCAACAGCCTGTTGCTCATCGAGTCTCCGCGCATGTCGGGCGTGGCCAAAACCGGATACCCTGACGGAGGTTGCAGCGCCGAAATCTATACGAATCCCAACGCGGCTCCCTACATTGAAATGGAACTGCTCGCCCCGCTGGCAACCCTGGAAGCCGGCGGCACTTCGGAAGCAACCGTCGTCTATTCGCTCTTCCGGCGAACCCAACCCACCGCGCTGCTAGAAGCAGGGAAAGTTTTCGCGCCCTGAGAATTCATATCCGGGCGGTTGTTCTTGCGCTTCATCCGCGGCAAAAGATTCTTTTACCTCGACTCTCAATCCGCGGCCCGTCTAATTTTCCGTCCGGGTGGAACAGAATCTGGTCATAGATATCGCCATCAGCATCATCGCCGCGTGGGTGCTGGCGGTGGTGTCGCAGGTGGCGCGCCAGCCAGTTCTGCTCGCCTATCTCGTCGCCGGCTTTGTCATCGGCCCGCACGGTTTCCAATGGATCACCAACACCCAGAACATCCAGACCATTTCCGAAATCGGCCTGTCGCTGCTGCTGTTCATGATCGGGCTGGAGATTGACCTCAAAAAGATGTTGAGCGCAGGCAGGGCCATTACGATTACTGCGCTGGTCCAAATCCTCGGGTGCGTGCTGCTCGGCTGGCTGGTGTTCGACTGGGTCGGCCCGGCGGAAACACGATTGGAAGCGCTTTATCTCGGGGTCGCGGCGGCGATGAGCAGCACGGTCATCATCGTCAAAATTCTCTACGACAAACGCGAGCTTGAATCGCTCACCGGGCGGGTCACGCTGGGCGTGCTCGTGTTGCAGGACCTGTTCGTCATCCTGTTCCTCGCCCTCCAGCCGAACCTGAAAAATCCCGCTGTCGGTCCGCTGGCGCACGCCTTCGGCAATGTGATTCTGCTCCTGGCGGCGGCATTTTTGGCCAGCCGGTTTGTGTTGCCACCGGTCTTCCGGTCCGTCGCGCGCCTGCCCGAACTGGTCCTGGTCGGCGCCCTAGCCTGGTGTCTGGCGATGGCCGGTTTTGCCGGCTGGCTCGGTTTGTCCACGGCCATGGGCGCGTTGATCGCGGGCGTGATGGTTTCGACCTTTCCTTACACGCTCGACGTGGTGGCCAAGGTCACAAGCATCCGCGATTTCTTCGTGACACTATTCTTCGTTGGCCTGGGCATGGAAATCCCTGTGCCGACGTTGGGTTATCTGCTGTGGACGCTCTTCTTCTGCCTCTTCATCGTCAGCACCCGGCTGGCGACGGTTTTTCCGCCGTTATATTCCATGCGACGGGGTTATCGCGTCAGCCTGCTGTCCGCCGTCAACCTCTGCCAGATGAGCGAACTTTCCCTCGTCGTGATCGCCCTCGGCAGGACCAGCGGTGACGTCTCGGAAAATTCCGTCGGCATCGCGGCCTTTGCCTTCGCGTTCCTCGCCGTCGGCTCGACCTACGCGATTCTGAAAAACGATTTGCTGCTCCGCCGCGCCATTCCCTGGCTGAACAAGCTGGATTTGCGCGATCTTGACCAGACTGCGCCCGAAACCGGCGGCGAGGCAGAACCGAAACGCATCTGCCTGCTCGGTTTTTCCTGGACGGCCAGTTCGTTGCTTGAGGAAATCGGGCGGGAACGCTCCGATCTGCTGGCGGAAATCGTCGTCGTGGATTTCAATCCGAACGTTTTTGAAAAACTTCGCCAGCGCGGCCTCCGCGTTGCCTACGGCGACATCACGCAGCGCGACACGTTGCAACACGCCGGCGTGGCGGAATGTGAAATCATCATCTGCTCGCTGCCCAACACCGTGCTCAAGGGGGCGGACAACCTGAAAATGCTCCGGCAGCTCCGCGAACTGAACCCGGACGCGAAAATTGTCGTTCACGCCGAATTGCTGGAGGACATCCCGAAACTTTACGCCGCCGGCGCAAATTACGTCACCGCGCCGCGCCTGCTGGAGGCCGCCAACCTGCTCCACTTCATCGAAGCCGCCGAAAACAACCTCCTCGACCAAAAGCGCAAGGAACAGGAAAAGCAACTGGCCGGACGCAATGAAGTGATTCCCTAACCGGAACGCCGGTCTCCGACCCGGCGGGTTGCAATTCGACATCCAACATCGAATTTCCAATTCTTGCCTTCGAACCATGCATTGGATGTTGGGCGTTCGATGTTGGATGTTCGATGTTTTCCCGCTGTTTCACGCCGGGCCGGAGGCCGGCGCTCCGTTCCATTTGGGCAACACACCCTTAAAAGGCATCCGTGGCGTTGAATCCTCGAATTGCGGTCACCTAAAACAGCGCATTTCCAAAAAACCTCGACTGTGATCCCTTCTGCTGGCATCAAGTTGGTTTGTGAATTTAATTGCTGCACAAAAGGCCGCCGTCAAAGCCGCGCGCGCCGCCGGCCAACTCATGCGCGCCAACTGGCACGCGCCCAAGCGCGTCAATGCCGCCGAGGCCCACGACATCAAGCTCGAACTCGACGTGCGCTGCCAGAAACTCATCGAGAAAACCCTGCGCGCCGCGTTTCCAAAAATTCCTTTGCTCGGCGAGGAAGGCTGCACCGGCGACATGAACGCCGAATATCGCTGGGTGGTGGATCCGATTGACGGCACGGTCAATTATTTCTTTGGCCTCCCCCACGCGGCGGTTTCCATTGCGTTACAAGTGCGGAATGCGGAACGCGGAGTGCGGAATCCAAAATCGTCTTCCATCTTCCATCCTCCATCCTCGCATCAGACCGTTCTCGGTGTGATTTACGGCCCGTTCACGGACGAGCTCTGGACGGTGATTCGCGGCGGGCCGACGCGATTGAACGGGCGCGTCGTCCGGGTCAGCCGCCGTCGCAACCTGAACGAGGCCGTCATCGCCATGGGCTTTTCCAAAAGCAAACAAAACCTGGAGAAAAGTCTGCCATTTCTGAACCGCCTTTCCCGGCGCGTGTTGAAGGTCCGCATCATGGGGTCTGCCGCGCTCGAACTTGCCTGCGTCGCCTCCGGCCGCCTCGACGCCTACGTCGAGCGCACCATCAATTTGTGGGACGTCGCCGCGGGCGCCTTGATGGTCAAGTGCTCCGGCGGTGAATTTTACACCCGGCCCGCGCCGGGCGGGAAACTCCGGATGTGCGCCGACAACGGCTTGCTGCGCCGGAAGCTCAAACTCGGCAGCTTGTTGAACTAATTTTTGAACAACAAAGG
>JBEKEJ010000113.1:0-9924 GCA_050013895.1 Verrucomicrobiota bacterium
AATGCAACAACCAGAAGGCCGATGTGGTCTTCTGGCCCAGCGCTTACGGCGGGGGCGAGCCGCTCAATGCCTACGCGGCGCTCTACCATTACAGCATCGTCGCGGTGGGCTGGGGCAACATTATCGACCCCATCAGCGGCAAGGATATCGAGGGCTGCCAGAAGGTTTCTCCGCACCAGTTCATCACCACGGTGGACCTGGACGCGACGCTGGTGCACAAGGACTTCACCGGCGAGAAGATCGCGAAGCTGCTCAAGGAGCACAAGGGCGATGTGGCGCTGGACAAGCGGTTTAATACTCAGCGCAACAGTGAGAACTGGTACCTGGTCAAGGCGCTCAAGCCGGGGGTGCGGGTGCGCGAGTTGCTAAAGCAGTATGACATCGAAACCTTGCGCGATTACCAGATCCGCAGCCGCGGGGAGATCAACGCGATCCGCGCAAAGGGCGGGAAGGTGTAAAAACGCATCAGTCGCCGGAGGCGCGTCGCGCGTTCCATGACGCGAAAGGGGCGGTCCCGGAATTTTGAATTTGCTTTCATATCAGTCCTTGCTTTTGACACAAGTTCAGCCCCACTGAACCGCTTGACCTGAGTATGTGCGTTCGTCATTTCATCATTGTGATGATTGCAAACCGCTCTTGGGTGAATGTCTAGCAGCGCGCAGCCGCGGGCCGAGATCGAGTTCGGACCGAAAGACGTGGGTATGGACATCAACGACCGTATCATCTCGCGGCAGCCAGCAGGTCGTGACCCGGTCCGCCCGTGGCAACCCGGGCCTCTCCCGGTCGGCTGGAGGCCGGCGGCTCCGGCAACGGCACCTGTTGCCAGCCTTCCGTCCCAAGATGAATGTCGCGCTCGACGAATTCCCACACGACCACCCGCTTGTTCTCTAAAAGCCCGGGCCGGCGGTAAAGCTCCTGCCGGACGAGCGTTGAAGCGCCACCGTCGCTGACGAGCGAGGACAACGGCTGCTTGAGTTCCTTCGCCAGGTGGGCGATGAAACCCGCCGACCCGGGCTCGTCCTGCTGGTAAATGCGCAGGAAACTGTCGCCAAGGACAAGCACCTGGGAGTCGGACTCATCCTGGTAAAGCCTGCCGGCTTCACCGCGAACCACTTGTACACTCGGCACGTCCTCCGGAGCGGAGAATTTTTCAATTTGCGCCGACTGCAACATGCGCAGCACGTCGCCGAGGCGCTCCACGGGTGCGGGCTTCTCGCGATAATCGGTCCGGCCGGAAACAACCCAGCCCTTTTCCATCAGCCGCCGCGCCACCGCTTGCGCGGCCAATGCCACGCCGGCGGGCGACCAGTGGCTGTCCTGCGTGAGATACAACGGCGCGGCGCCGGCGGAGGCGCCGTTCTTCCGTGCTTCGGCAAAGACCGCAAACAGGTTCACGCACTCAACGTGCGCGGATTCAAGGCGCGCGAGTAGATCGCGGGTTGCGGGCGACATCAGGGTGTGTCCGGCCGTCGCACGATCCGTGAGGTAATCAGGATAGATGCTCTCCTTGTTTGGGGCCGGCACGACCAACAGTTGGATTCCGCGCGCGGCCAGCGCGTCCCGCCACGCCACAATGGCGGCGACAGGATCGTTCGTGCCGGAGGCCGGCCCGCTGCGGCGGGCAACCATGTCATCAAAGCCCGGCTTGTAAAACAGCCAGCCATCCCGTCCGACGAGCGCTTTCTCACCGCCATCCCGCAGCCAGGCAAACTGCGCGAACTGGATCCAGGGCCGGAGCGCCTTGGCCACCACACTGGCGTCTTCGAGGCTGTGCTCATAAGCTCGCAGATGGGCTGAAGTGGGAGTCCGCCGGAAGACATCGAGCATATAGCCGGCCTCTCCTTTACGGAGGTCCACGACCAACTGCAGAAGGGGGACGCCGGCGATGATCGCCGCAAAGAGGAGCGCGAGAAACCATTGCGGCGCGCGAGCAACCTGCCGCCGCGGGTCCACCGGCGTCCCGGCCGGTTCAGCCGCATTCAAGGTTGTTTGCGTGGGGTGGCTCATGGTCAAAACCGGAAATAAAGGAAAGGATTGAACGCCTGCGAATACATGGTCATCAGCGAAAGGACGAACAGCGGCAACGCCACCGCCACGCGAGGCCAGTTCACCGGGCGGAGCGCCCAGTCGTGTGCTTGCAGCGGCTGGAAGACGAGCACGGCGCAGACGCACAGCACGAGCAGCCGATAGGGCGTGTAAAGCGTGGCGGCGAGCAGCGGGGCCGTCTCGGCCGCCGGCATTAACCCGAACATGGATCCGTAATAATGCCATGCCACCGTGAGGTTGTCGGCGCGGAACAACACCCAGGAAAACAACATCAGCACAAAGGTGAGGCCGATCCGGACCGGAGGGGGGAAGCTTTCGTAAAGGCTTCGCTTGCCGCGCCAGCGTTCACAGCTGAGCAGCAGCCCATGGTACGCGCCCCAGACCACGAAGTTCCACTTCGCGCCGTGCCAGAGTCCGCCGAGCAGCATCACGACGGCGAGATTGACGTAAGTGCGCGCGGGGCCTTTGCGATTGCCCCCAAGCGGAAAATAGAGGTAATCGCGCAGCACGCTCGAGAGGGATATGTGCCAGCGGCGCCAGAGGTCGGTAATGCTCCCGGCCCGATAGGGCGCGTCAAAGTTCTTGAGGAACTCAAAGCCGAGCATCCGGCCCAACCCGACGGCCATGTCCGAGTAGCCGCAGAAATCGAAGTAGATTTGAAACGCGTAGGCGAGCACGCCCACCCAGGCGTCGAGCGGCAGCGGATTCGCCGAGTTGAAGGCGGCGTCGGCGACATGCCCCATCGGGTTTGCGAGCAGGATCTTCTTCGCGAAACCGATCATGAAGATGAGCCCGCCGGAAGAGAAACGGGACACAGTGTGCGTGCGCGAAGCCAGTTGATCGGCAAGCGTCTTGTAGCGGATGATCGGCCCCGCGACCAGGTCGGGAAAGAGGGCGATGAAGGCTGAGTAGTCCGTGAACGACCTGGCGGGCGTGGCATCGCCGCGATAGAGGTCGATGATGTAGGTGAGCGAATGGAAGGTGTAGAAAGAGATCCCGATCGGCAGCACCACCGTCAGAACTTGGAAGGGTCCGGCTCCGACCATGGCGCGAAGCTGGTTCAGGGTCTCGGCGGCGAACATGTAGTATTTGAAGAAACCGAGAAAGCCGAGGTTGGTAACCACGCAGGCGGCGACGGCCAGCTTGCGCTGCGCATGGGTCGCGCCAGTCCGCGTAATGACCTTGCCCCAAATGAAATCCATCACGGTGGTGAACATCATCAGGCAGACAAACCACGGCTGCCACCAGCCGTAGAAGATATAGCTGCCCGCGGTGATCCACAGGTTGCGCCAGGCGCGCGGGACAACGCAGTAAACCGCCAGGAAAACCGGGAGAAAATAGAAGAGAAAGATGTGGGTGGTAAAGACCATGTCATTCCAAATCCGTCCAGACCGCCCAGTAGATGGTGGTGTTGGTCGTCTCGCCGAAATACTTGTTCACGATGCCACCCATGAAATAGTTCTCGATCGGTACGTCCAAGGCCAGGTGATGCGTCTGTCCGGCTTGGAACTGCCGCAGATTCCCGCCGATGTTCGGCGCTCGTCGGTCGGCGGCCTCGGCGCGAGGTTTCCAGGGATTGTAATGGCCCACGTAAATTGTGGTTCCATCCACCTTGCCGCGATGGACTTTCAACACCTCGTATTTCAGGATGGTCGCGTAATCGTAAAGGTCGCGCTTGAACATCGCGCCCTCGGGGATTTCGACCAATTTTGCTGTGACTTCCACCGTGCCGTTGGTGATCAGATGAAGATCGGCCGCCGCCGGGTGCCTCGCCTCCGATGACCTCCCGCACGCACTCAACAACCATCCTGCAATGACCAGCCAGGCGCTGATGATTGCGGTTCGATTCATTTCGTGACCTCCTTGGCGGTCCAGTGCGGTTCCCAACCCGGGCCCAGGTCTAGGCGCACGACTGAGCCCGCGCTAGTCGGTTGTCCCGGTTCGGGCCAGCGGATAATGGCCATCTCGATCTCTCCCACCTTCCCCAGGTCCTCTCCGCTCCGGGTGAACAGAGCATACTTTCCATCGGGCGAGGCGCAGGCGCCGTAAATATGGCGCTCCGCTTCGGCGTAGAGCCTTCTCCGGTCATGGCCGTCGGCACTGGCGACCCACAACTCCGCCCGCCCGGGCTGTTCGGGGATGATGCCCCGCGCATAGACGATATGCTGCGAGTCTGGCACCCAGTCCGATGTGCAGTTGTAACGGTCGGTTTCGCTTACCGCGATGATTTTGTCGGATTCCGGATCAAGGCAGCCAATGCACCAGTACGGACCCAGGCCGTTGGCGGTACCGGTGAACCGGCGGCCGTCGGGCGACCAAATCAACTGGCTGATGATGCCATGGCGGGGGAACTGCCGCACCACTTTGCGGGACGCTATGTCAATGATCTGGACGCCTTGCGCCGTCAGGCAGGCGAGCTGCCGGCCATCCGGTCCCCATGAAGCCCACTGAAACCCGCGGCCAAAGTTCACCGGGTCGGTTCCGTCGGCGTTCGCCAGCACCAGGTCGAAGGTGCCGTAGTTGTTATTGTCCACCGCCTCGGATGTCGGCATCCGGTAGTAGAACAGTTTGGTGCCGTCAGGCGAGAAGCGCACACCGGCTTCGTTGAACTCCCGCGTGTCAGTCAGGTGCCGGCGTCCCGTGCCGTCGGCGCGCATCAGGAACAAGTCCCAGTCCCCGGCTTCCGTCTTGGCGCTGTAGGCCAGCCAGCCGCGGCCGCGCAGTTCGGCGCGCAACGCCGCGGTTTCGGGGCTGGCAGGAACGGCGCTCGCGGTTGGTATGGGATCGCTGGCCGTCCAATAAGGTTCGTAGCCGGCCGGCAGTGAGAGCACGGGGCCGTTTTTCGCGTCCGGATGCAGCGCGCGCAGTTCCTTGCTCTCGCCGCCGATGATGGGGGCGTCACTGAGCCGCATCAGGCCCATCGGCGCGCCGGAATGAGCCGGGTCGCCGTCTTCCTGGATGTTGCCGGTGAACAGCACGAACTGCCCATCGGGCGAAATTTGCCCGCCATAGACATGGCGGCCGTCCTCGCCATAGACCAGTTGTCGCGAAGCGCCCCCGGCGTCGGCCCGCCACAATTGCGTCCAGCCTTGGCCCTGGTTTCCCTTCTGCCCCGGCGGACGCCAGGAGAAAATCACGCTGCGGGAATCGGGAAACCAATCGGGGGTGCAGCAGTCCACGCGGTTGACCGCCGTTGCCTCGCCGCTCGCCAAGTTCATGCGCGCGATGCTCCAGCCGGTGCCATAGTCGTTGGCGACTCCCAGAAGCCATTGTCCATCCGGCGACCAGGTGATCTGCTGAAAGAACCCCTGGCGTGGCAGCGTGCGGAGCACGCGCCCGCTGGCCAGCTCCACAAACGAAATGCCTTTGAGCTCCAGGCAGGCGACCTGTTGACCGTCCGGACTCCAACTGGCCCAAGGCAGCTCTCCCGCCTTGCCCAGCGCTCTCGGCTCGGACCCGTCCCGGTTGGCGACCATCAACTCGCCTTGTTCACCATAGTGGTTGCCGCTGATGCTCTCCGCCCGCGGCAAGCGCCGGTAGAGCAGCTTGCGCCCATCGCGCGACACTTGCGGGGCGAACTCGTTATATTCCGGCGTCCGGGTGAGCGGGTGGGCCGCGGAACCGTCCGGCCGGGACGTGAACAGGTCCCAGTCCCCCTGGCTCGACCGCGCTCCATAGATAATCCATCCTTTGGCGCGCACTTCTTTTGCAAGCTCCCCGACGGTCGTATTGGCAGTGAAGGCGGCCGATTCGGTGCCTGCTCTAAGAATGGGCGCAACTCCCAAGCCCGCTGCCAGAGCGGCTAGAAGAACGTTTCGATTCATGCTCGGACTCACATGACGCGGTTCACCGCGAGCCTCGCTTGCGTCCCGCAGCTTGAATTCTGCCTGAACGCTGCCGCAGATCAGTGGCCAGCTTAAAGGCGACCATGCCGCCATGCAACACCGATCCTGGGCAAGATGCCGCGCCATGAGTTCGTACCCGAGTGCCTGCGTGCTCCGGCGTACCAGGATCGGCCGCTCCCCATCGGCCCCGGCCAAACCATCTCCCAAAACGCCCGGCGCGGTTGTGGTGGTTCGTCAGTTAAACCGCGTTGCCGGGTGCTTCCGGCTGTTGCTGCGTTGTAATTTTTGCGCCAAATCAGAATCCGGCGCGACACCAACGCCGGGTTGCGCTGGACTTCAAGTTTAGCGTTTGACTTTGCGCCGGGTGCAGGAGTATTGCAATGAGCATCAGAAAGGGCTGTTTGCGGGCGCATTGGAAGCAGGATTTGAAGTTCCGGTCGGTTGCGCCGGCGCGGTGGAATTTATGACGAGAACCGTGCATGAGAATGGCAGAAGCCTGGTGAGCACCGGGATCATTCTTACAGCACTGCTGTTGTCCGGCTTCGGCTGCAATTCGCGCCTGGAAGCGCCGCGCGGCGAACAAGCCACCAACCAGGCCAGACCATCAACAAACGCCGAACACCATTTGCGCGTCCGGGCGCCTGCGGTTGCCGGGTTGTTTTATCCGGCGGAAAAGACGGTTCTTTCTCAAACCATCGACGGATTTCTGGAACGCGTGCCCGCACACTACATCCCACGCCTGAAGGGTTTGGTTTGCCCTCATGCGGGCTACCCCTATTCCGGCCAAACCGCGGCGTTCGCTTACAAGACCCTGGCGGGACGCGACGTTCAAACCGTCATTGTCCTCGGTCCCAGTCATTATGCCGCTTTTCAGGGTGCGTCGCTGCCGAACGCGGACGCTTACCAGACGCCGTTGGGAACCGTTCCCATTTGGGAGAAAGCGCAGCGACTCCTTGAAACCGGTCCCTTTGTTTTGGAACCGCGGTGCATGGTGCAGCGGCCACCCTGGTGGACGCAGGCTTCCAAGCCCGCCCCGCCCGTCGGCGAAGATACACCCGAGACCTGGGAACATTCAATTGAAGTCCAGGTCCCGTTCCTGCAGAAGACCTTGCAGCATTTCAAAATTCTGCCGGTTATTTTTGGCGACACGGATCCAGAGCAGGTTGCCAGGATTTTGGCCCGCGAGATTGACGGCAAAACAGTGGTTGTGGCCAGTTCAGACCTGAGCCATTATCATTCCTACGATGTCGCCAAAGACTTGGACAATCGCTGTATCGGGGCGATATTAAACCTGGATATTGAGCGCATGAAAACTCAGGAAGCCTGCGGCAAAGCGCCGATCCTGACGTTGATGTGTCTGGCCCGCGAAAAGGGCTGGAAGGCGCAATTGCTGGATTGTCGCAACAGCGGCGATGTGACCGGCGAAAAGGATCGCGTGGTGGGCTACACCGCCATCGCCTTTTACGAGCCGTCCCCGGAGGCGTTCGCGGCGTCAGAGAAGAAGTTCCTGCTAGACCTCGCCCGGACAACGCTGGTGCATGTGGCAACGAACGGCAGCCTGCCGGAAGTCAGCGCCAAAGACGTGCCGCCGAAGCTGGCCGAGACGAAGGCGTGTTTCGTCACGCTGACGGAGAATGGGGCGTTGCGCGGTTGTATCGGCCACATCCTGCCACAGGAGCCACTTTATCGGGACGTCCTGGACAACGTGCAGAGCGCGGCCATTCGCGACTGGCGCTTCCCGCCAGTGCAGTCTGATGAAGTGGGCAAAATCAAAATCGGAATCAGCGTGTTGACGGAACCGCAGCCTTTGCGCTTTAATTCACCGGAGGACCTGGTGGGCAGGTTGCAGCCATACGAAGATGGCGTGATACTGAAGATTGGCCCCCGCGGCGCCACGTTTCTGCCGCAAGTCTGGGAGCAAATTCCCGATAAGGTCGAATTTCTGAACCGCCTTTCGGAAAAGGCCGGCTGCGAACCGTCCGCCTGGAGAACCCGGGAAACCTCCGTTTCCATTTACCACGTCGAAGCGTTCGAAGAGCCCGAGTGAGACCTCATGCTCAACCGCAGGCGGAACCCACCTGCCGTCACCAGTGAATGGCGGCTCGTGTTGCTGGCCGTCGGGGCACTGGGTGTTTCGTGCGTGATGACGCAACTGACGCTGATGCGCGAACTGCTCGGCGCGTTCAGCGGGAACGAACTGGTTCTCGGCGTGGTGCTGGGTAACTGGCTGTTGCTGACGGGCATCGGCACTTGGCTCGGCCGGACCGCCGATAAACTCCCAAATCCACTGGCCGTCCTGATCGTGACCCAAATGCTCGTCGCGATTCTGCCGTTATTGCAGGTGTTTTCCCTTCGGACCTTGCGAAACGTAGTTTTTATCCGGGGTGCAGAGGTCGGTGTGAGCGAAACCGAAATCAGCGCTTTCATATTGCTGCTGCCCTATTGCCTCATAGCTGGCTACGCCCTGACGCTGGCGTGCTCATTGTTGGCACGCAAAAAGGGCGCTGCGGGCATCGGCCATGTGTATGTCGCGGACAGCATCGGCAGCATTGGCGGTGGCGTTCTGTTCACCTTCGTGCTGGTCAGGTTTCTCGACCACGCCGGCATTCTGGTTTATCCCGCCATTTTGAATTTGCTGGTTGCCGGAGCGATGGGCTTTCACACCGGACACAAATTGCTTTCGACGATTGCCGGTGCTCTGGCCGTCGCGGTGCTGGCGGCTTCAGTTTTGGTTGACCTCGATGGTGTTTCCACGGCCTGGCAGTATCCGCGACAGCACATCGTTGCGCGGGCAAATTCGCCTTACGGCAAACTGCTCGTCACGGAATCCGACGGCCAGCTTGATTTCATCGAGAACGACATTCCGCTCACCTCCACCCGCGACGACCAGCACAGCGAGGAGACCGTGCATTACGCGATGGCACAGCGGCCTGATGCCCGCCAGGTGCTGCTCGTGGGCGGCGGCATCTCCGGCACGGTGAAGGAACTCCTGAAATACAACGTCCGCCGGGTGGACTATGTGGAACTCGACCCGCTGATTCTGGAGTTCGGGCGGAAATATCTGCCGGAAAGTCTGGCAGACCCGTCCTCCGCAGGACTGCGGAGGGTGGACAACCGGATCAGGATCATCAACACAGACGGACGCTCGTTTGTCAGGCAGACCGGGGAAAAGTACGACGTTGTCATTGTGGACGTGCCCGAACCTTCAACCGCGCAGCTCAACCGGTTTTACACCGTGGAATTTCTTGCTGAAGTCAAACGGACGCTTTCTCCGGATGGCGTGGTGTCCCTCTCGCTCGGGCATTATGAAAATTATGTCAGTCCGGAACTGGCGCGAATGCTGGCCTCGGCTTGTCGGTCGTTGAAGCAATCGTTCCCGAACGTGCTGGTGATTCCCGGCGGACGGGTCTTCTTTCTGGCATCGGACGGCCCGCTCTTTGGCGACATCGCTTCGCGAATCGAACAGCAAGGCATTAAAACGAAACTGATGAACCGGCATTACCTCGACGCAACGCTGGCCGCCGACCGGATGACGGACATGCAACGCGCCATCGCGCAGCCGGCGGCGTTGAACAGGGACTTCAACCCTGTGCTTTACTTCTATCATCTCCGCCACTGGATGAGTCAGTTCAAAATCGGCTTCGGCGTGTTGCAGGCGTTGCTGCTGGTCTTGCTTTGCGTCTATCTCGTCCGGCTGCGCGGAACAGCGTCTGTCCTCTTCGCCTCGGGTTTCGCGGCCACGACCCTGGAGATTGTTCTGCTGCTGGCCTTCCAGGTTCTGTGCGGCTCGGTCTATCATCAACTGGGCCTCATCGTCACCGTCTTCATGACCGGTCTGGCCCTCGGGGCGGTCATGGCGAATCGGCATACAAAACCCCGGAGTAATGGAGTGATGGAGTATTGGGATAAACCCGGTCATACGCCCGCCCCATCACTCCATTACTCCATTACTCCATCACTCCGTCACTCCACGACTCCACCACTCCATCACTCCATCACTCCGTCAGTCGCACCACTGGCTCTTCTCGCCTTT
>JBEKEJ010000114.1:0-9899 GCA_050013895.1 Verrucomicrobiota bacterium
CCGAAGCGGTGGATCTGGACGATGCGAAGCGCATGGAAGAAAAGATGCGCAAAGGCCAGTTCACGCTGGAGGATTTTCTGGAGCAATTGCGCCAGATGAAAAAGCTCGGCTCGCTCGAAAGCGTCGTCGGGATGCTGCCGGGCGGCGCGGAGATGTTGAAACAGCAGGGCGATCTGTCCAAGCAGGAGAAGGAATTCAAGCGCATGGAAGGGATGATTTGCGCGATGACGCCGAAGGAGCGTCAGAACCCCGCCCTTCTCAACGCCAAGCGCCGCATCCGCATCGCCAAGGGCAGCGGTGTGAGCGTGACCGAATTGAACACCATGCTGAACAAGTTCGGCCAGATGCAGCAGATGATGAAGAAGATGGGCAAGTTCACGAAAATGATGGCCAAGATGGGCGGCGGATTGCCGGGGATGCTGGGGAGATAAAGCTGAATAAAGCTCTGGACCCTAGTCTGTCATCGGCCCGCCCACGTTGATTTTGTGCTGCAAGCAATAGGCCCCGTTGTCCACGTAATGTTTCGCCCACCATTTCAGTCCGGCTCGTTCTTTTTTCGTCAGCTGGCGCATGACTCTTGCGGGCGCGCCGAGGACGAGTGAGCCGGGCGGGATTTTCATCCCCTGCTTGACCAGCGCCTTCGCGCCGATGATGGATTGTTTGCCGATGACCGCGCCGTCCAAAATCACCGCGCCCATGCCCACGAGCACTTCGTCGCCGACCTTGCAGGCATGGACTATCGCGCCGTGGCCCACCGTGACCCAGTTGCCCAGGATACAGGGCAATTTGTGGGCGAGGTGGAGCACGGCGTTGTCCTGGATGTTCGTGTGCTGGCCGACGACGATGCGGTTGATGTCGCCGCGCAGGACAGCGCCGTACCACACGCTCGAGTGCGCGCCGAGGGTCACGTCACCGAGGACGACGGCGGTTTTGGCGATATAAACGCCTTTGCCGAGCTTCGGCCGTTTGCGCAGGAAGGTGTCGAGTTGTTTTTCGGTTTTGCCCATGGCTTCGAACCGCAGACTACGCGGATGGCGCGTTTTTTTCAAATTTGTTCAAGGCACACCTTCTGCTAAAATAAAAAGGCGAATGACAAAACCGGTTTCACCACGTCCCGCCGCGCCGCGCCGGAGGCTGCCGCGCTCGTTCAAGGATTTGACGCCGTCGAAGCATTTCAATCCGCGCACGTTTTTTCGCGAACTGGTCTGGAAAGCGTTGCTGACACGGCGCACCGGGCTGCACCGCCGTCCGATTTTCCCCAAATTGTCGCACGGCCAGGTCGCCGTCACCTGGATAGGCCACGCCTCGTTTTTGATCCAGTTCACGGATTTGAACGTATTGATTGACCCGAACTTTGCAAACTGGCTGTTCCTCCTGAAACGCATCAAACGTTCCGGCTTGAAAATCCGCGACCTGCCGCCGATTGATCTGGTGCTGCTGACGCACGCGCACTTCGACCACTTTCACAAGCCGACGCTGCGCCGCCTGCCGGAGCCGAAAATCGGCGTGATGCCGTGGGGGGTCGGCGAGCTGGCGCACAACCTCGGCTTCACGCGCATCATCGAGCTGGACTGGTGGGAGACTTTTTCGCAACGGAACTGGAAGGTGACGTTCACACCAAGCCAGCACTGGGGCGCGCGCACGTTGCATGATCATCATCGCGGTTACGGTGGGTTCGTTTTGGAGCATCAAGGCCGGAAAATTTATCACGCGGGTGACAGCGCCTATTTTGACGGCTTCAAGGAAATCGGGAAAAGACTTGCCCCGGAAATCGCGCTGTTGCCCATCGGCGCGTATCATCCCGATTCCTTCCGTCGCATGCACATGGGACCGGACGAAGCGGTGCGGGCATTCCGGGACTTGCGCGCGCGGTGGCTGATGCCGATGCACTTCGGCACGTTCAAGCTGTCGTTCGAGGAAATGGACGAGCCGCCGCGCTGGCTCCGCGAAATTGCCGCGAAGGAAAATCTCACGCAAAAATTGCGAATGCTTGACGAAGGCGTGCCAACGGTGTTTTGATCTGCAAAATTGCGCCGCGCCAACATGACCGACGACCACGGCAATTTCCACGCAGCGCCCCTCGCGGCGCTCCGGCGTTACGTCCCGCTGGCGGTCTGGGTGATTGTCCTGCTGACTCTGCTGATGATTCCGTTGCGAATCATCAAATATGGCTACCTGCCGGGCGACGATGCGTTGCGACACGCAGCCAAGGCGGTGAGCGACAAACCATGGTCGGAAATTCTCGTCCTCAACCACACTTATCAGATTGACCATGAGTTCGGCTGGAACCTGCTGCTGGGGCGGATTCATCATTGGGAAAACTGGGATGCCGAAGCGCTGGTGATTTTCTCCGTGGTTGCGCTCTTCATTCTCGCGAACTGGTCGGTGCTGCCGTGGCTCAAGCGACCAGAGGCATGGTTGATCACGCTGACAGCGGCGATGCTTGTTTCGGACGTCCCGGCGCGGTTCACGTTGGGGCGTCCTTACCTTGTGACCATTTCTGTCTTGATGACGCTGCTGTTTCTCTGGCAGAGGCATGGATTGTCGCCGCCGAAAGGGTGGGCGTTAATCCTGATGGCGGGTTTGTTCGCCATCAGCACCTACGTGCATGGCGTGTGGTATCTGTGGATCCTGCTGGTGGCGGCGTTCTTCTTCGCCGGACAATTTCGCTGGGGGCTGGCATTGACGGTGGGCTGGGGCGTGGGGGTTCTGCTCGGTTCGGCACTCACGGGACATCCGGTGGCTTACCCGCTTCAGGCATTGAAACTCGCTCTGCTGGCCACCGGCCTGCACGCAACGACGCGCACGATGGCGTTGGAATTGCAACCCACCAACGGCAACATCCTGGCCTTGGGCATGTTGGGTGGTTTGCTGATTCTGCGGCAGTTGGCAAAGTTAAACACCATCCCCCTGGCCAAAACCCCCGCGTTCTGGCTGATCTGTTTCTGCTGGTTGCTCGGTTTCAAAGTCGGACGCTTTTGGGACGATTGGGGCTGGCCGGCATTGATGGTTTTGGTGACGTGCGATTTGCAGTTACTTTTGCAGGGGCGTTTCGCGATGGATTCGTTCAAGCGATTGGGACTGACCTGCGGCCTGGCCCTGGCGGCTTATCTGTGTTTGACCAGCGACCTCAACAGCCGTTGGTCGGCGACGCTCGTGAATCAATACCTGACCGCCGATAATCCCGATCTCAAGGGCTGGATGCCCGAAAAAGGCGGGGTTTTTTACTCGGCGGACATGACGTTGTTTTATCAAACGTTTTTTAAAAATCCTAAAGGTGACTGGCGTTACATGCTCGGCTTTGAGCCGGCCTGGATGCCGCAGGAGGATTTTGAAGTGTATCACAAGGTGCTGTGGAATTTCGGCGACTCCAAGGCCTACGAGCCGTGGGTGAAAAAGATGCGACCGGAAGACCGGCTGGCGATTCGCGGCGGACGCGGCAGTCCGCCCAACATCCCGCAACTCGAATGGAATTACGGCGTCAGCGGCATCTGGATTGGACGGCTGCCGCGCACCAATGCGCCGCCGCCTGCGCCAACCATTCCGGCGACGGCGCCGCGCGACGGTTCAGCGAAGTGACAATTCGTCGAATTTTCGCGCGAGCACGAAATCCTTTTTCGTCAATCCGCCCGCGTCATGCGTTGTAAGCGTGAGCGTCACCTTGTTCCAGCGGATGTCAATGTCCGGGTGGTGCCACGCCTGCTCGGCGAGTTCGGCAACGGCGTCCACGAATTGGATCGCCGCGGGAAAATCCTTGAATTGAAATGTTCGTGCCATCGTCACGCCCTGCCTGGTCCACTCCGGCACGCCGGCGAGCGCGGTCTTGATTTGAGCGGGGGTGAACTTTTTCATGGTCAGAACCATTCCTTTCGTCCATCCACGTACACCCGCACGAATTCCTCGTCCGGCTTGCACAGATAGATGATGCCTTCGATGAGGCCGATGATGTGCATGATGGGCGAAAGGATGAAACAGGAGAGCACGGTGACCAGCAGCATGATCAAACCGGCGCCGGTATAGCCAAGGATGAACTTGTGGATGCCCAGCGAGCCCAGCAGAATCCCGAAAATGCCCGCCGCGATTTTGTGCGAGGCCCGCGAGGCCACGGCGCCGGGCGCCGGCAGGATCGGCGGCGGGACGGCATTCAATTCGGCGGCGAATTCAGGCAGGGAATTCAGCGGTTTCCAATCCGGGACACCTTCCGTTTGGACAAGGGTTTGGGCATGAACGCGGTTCTCGACAAGCCAGCGCCGGATTTGCTCCGCGTTTACTGGCCCGTACTGCCGGCCGTCGGTTCCGATGATTTTATACATACGATGTTCTCCAGAGTTCTGTCATTGTGCCGGACGAAACCGGCTTTAAACCGTCGGCGGGACGGGACCGCCGGTGGAATCAATGTTTCCGGAAGATTCCGCCTGGGCATTCCGTCGCGCTTCAAAAAACAGGCTGATAGTCGTTACCAAAGCCCAAAACCATGACGCGACAAACAAAATCCCGCCCGTTATGCCAATCCAGCCGACCGGCTGCGGTTGCGCGTCGCCGCCCATCTGGCCATAATACTGAATCATCACCTTGAAAAACCATGCCACGACCATTACGAAACCAGCCACGGCCAAGGCGAGTTGTCCGCTGCCCGCAATCCAGCGCCCGGCCATCAGCGAGCCGAGGCCGGGCGTGGCCAATTGATTGACCAGCGCGGCGTTCCTGGCGCTGACAGTGTCAACCGGTTTGCGTCTGGGCTGCGGAGAAGATGGTTTCATACGCATACATCAATGCCCCGAAGCCGACGGGCACGGTGAACAGCAAGCCAATGCAGCAAAGTAACACGCCGACGACGTTGAGCAAGCCAACCAAAACAAACAACCCGAAAACCAACCACCAATGTTTGTTGACCATTTTCCAACTCGTTTTCATCGCCGGCCAGAAATCCATTTGCTTGTCAACGATGAGCGGCAGGGTGAATGACCAGCTTATCTGCAAATAAACCATCGGAACCAGGCAGATCAAAAAAACCGGCACGAGTGTCAAAAGAACACTTTCGGGCGGCGGGAGCGGCTGATGCTGCGCCAGTGCGGGAAATACTGAGAAGAGAGCGACAATCCCAACGGGAATCAAACACAGCCCCCCCAGCAAGGCTGGAACCAGATAACCGAGAAAAAGCTGCAGGAAAGCCCTGCGAAATCCGGCAAACACGTCACCGATTTCCGCCGGTCCGCCGCGGATTGCCTGGATGAATATGTAAAAAACGCCACCCATCAACGGTCCGGCAATGAACAGGTTCGCAATCGAAAACAGCGGGCCGATAATGGGAATTACGCCCAATCCCGCAATGGCGCCTTCGATCAGGAAATAAATCAAAACGCCGACGAATAGCAGGCTGAAATTGTCTTTCAACAATGTCCATCCACTGCCGATGCAGCCGCCAATGTCGAGATTGTAATCGCGTCCCAGCAGGTCGGGAGGAACGACCGTTGCCGGCGCTGGAGGGAGTTCCGCAGCTCCGGCGGCGGCGGCGAGCGCGTCTGCGAATTCCGGGAATCCCCCCAGCGGACGAAATGCCTCGTCGCCTTCCGCCTTGGCCGGCGTCTGAGCGTTGAGCCGCCCCTCGGCAATCCATTTGCGCAGATCTTCGGCTGAAACCAGGCCGTATTCTTTTTGGTCACCGCCGATGATTCTATACATGGTTGCCATTTTGGGTTGCGCGAGAGTCGGGTAGGTTTCGGTTTATGGGTCCCAACGCAGTGCGTTCAGTTGCGATGCCCGCAACTGCTGGACGCTGCCGTCCGCAAAGGTAACCACAAACATCCGGGCGTGACGCGGTTTGCCGATCATCTGTTCCGGGCCGCCTTCCGCGTTCCAGCCGCCATCCGACTCAAAAAACATCACGGTGTCCGGGGCGATTTTGCTTCCGTCCATGCCGCTCAGTTTGGCGTTGAAGGCATAATCGCAGCGGCGGCTGGAATTCGCGGCGGTGCATTTGAAGGCCCTTTCCGAGCCAACATCCGTTGCGATCGCGTCGCACCAGGTCGCGGCGGGCGGGAGTTGATTTGTGTGATTACCCGAATAAATCCGCACCGCGATGGCCAGCTGCTTTTCGTTGTTGACGCAAACAGCGGTCTGGGCTTTTTGCCTTGCCGCCGACAGCGCCGGCAGCAGCATGGCGGCAAACATCGGAATCATGAACACAAAGATCGCGGACACGATCACCCCGGCCAGTGCAATGCCAAATCCCCCCGACGCGCCCCGGTTCCTTGCCTTGACTAGGGCCATGATTCCCAAAATCAATCCAAACAACGCCGTGATGCCGCAAGTCAACAGACCCAAAATCCCCAGCACCAACGAGGTGACAGCCAGGCCGCTCGTATTTGCGGGAATGGGCGGCGGGATGGGTGTCATGGGCGGTGGCGCGTGCGATGCGGAGGACCTGGCGCCCAGCGCGGCGGCGAACTCGGGAAATGCCGAGAGCGGCCGCCATTCCGCATCACTCTCCGCCTTTGCCTGGGACTGCGCGTTGAGCCGGCCATCAAGAATCCATTGGCGCAACTGCTCCCCGGTCACCGGCCCATATTGCTTTTGATCGCCTCCGATGATTGTGTAACTTGCCATAATCGCGCTGGATCAAGTCGTGTTCTAGTCCATTGCGCCCGGCCGCGCAAGCCCGGAGGCGCTCAGGTAGTGCCCTAGTTTGCTGTGGCGTCGAGCCTGTGGCTCGAAATCGGCGCACAGCGCCGACACTACAACAATCATATCAGGACACTACCGCGCTCAGGTGTTCCGCACAAATAATTTCCCGGGCAGTTGCTTTGCCACGCGCTTCATCTCCAGCCCCAGCAACGCCACGCTCACCGCGGAACTCGGCAGGCCGCTGCGCCGAATCACTTCGTCAATGGATGATTCCTCGTGGTTCAACGCGTCATAGACTTTCTGCTCGTTTTCGCCCAGTTCCAGCGCGGGCAGCCCACCGGTTTCGCCCGCTGACGGCGGACGATTGCTGGCCGGAAACAGGTACTCGAACTCGCTCAGAATATCCTCCGCGCCTTCGCATAACTTCGCGCCCTTCTTAATCAAATCGTGGCAGCCCTTGCTGCGGGGCGAGTCAATCCGGCCCGGCACGGCAAAAACCTGCCGGCCGTATTCCGTCGCAAAATTCGACGTAATGAGCGCGCCGCTGTGCAGGTCGGCTTCGACCACCGCCGTGCCCAGGGTCACGCCGGCAATGATCCGGTTGCGGATGGCAAAGGATTGTTTGTCGCCGTTGCGGTTGAAGGGGAATTGCGTGATAACCGCGCCGTTCTCCGCGATGCGCGCGAACAAATCCCGGTTCTCGGGCGGGAACACGATGTTGATGCCCGTGCCCAGAACGCAGACCGTCCGGCCTTTCGCCGCCAGCGCGCCCTGGTGCGCCGCCGTGTCAATGCCGCGCGCGCCGCCGCTCACAACCGTCACGCCGACACAGGCCAGCTGGTAGGCCAGCTTGCGCGCCGTCTCGAGACCGTAATGCGTCGTCATCCGCGACCCGACCATCGCCACGGCATTTCGGTCCTTCGCGGTCAGCGCGCCTTTCACATACAGCACCAGCGGCGGGTCGTAAATTTGCCGGAGCATTTCGGGATAATCCCCGTCGGATTGAATCAAAACGTGGCAGCCGAATTCCGAAATGCGTTTCAGTTCAGCGGCAAGGTCAATCGTCTTTCCCCAGGTGGAAATGGCTTCGGCGGTTTCTTCGCCGATGTTGCGGACGCGGAGCAGCGCGGATTTGGCAGCGGCCAGAATTTTTGGCGCGTCGCCGAAATGTTCGAGCAGCAACCGTGCGCGCACCGGCCCGACGTGCTCGATCATGTTCAACGCAATGAGCGCTTCGCGGGAATCCATGCCGAATTAAAGGGTTTCAAGTTTCAGGTTTCAAGTTCCAAGTGGCGATGGCTTGGCTTGCGAACCGCGCTTCGGAGGTGGTTTCATTAACACCCTGCTTCAGCGGGGTGTTATTTCTGCTGAAGCGAAATCAGCCGTTTCAACGGCTCTGATCACCGGCACCGCACGGGAAGGCCGTTGAAACGGCCGTAATCTCTCGCTCTGTAAATCACCGGGCTAAAGCCGCGGTGTTAATGAGAAACTGGCGGACGCGGCGGCAAGAATTGTTTCGTGCCGGACAGGAAGGTTAAGACGAAATGGAGTGCGCATACGCTTCCCAAGATTGATTGCCCCATCGGTTTCTGTTACTGAATGCGCGTGCCCGATCCAAGCCTGCTCATCCTCATCCCGGCTTACAACGAGGAGCACCGCATCGAACCGGTGCTGCGCGACTACGCCCAATTCTTCGGGGGAAACTATTCCGGCGAATTCCAGTTTGTCGTCGTGCTCAACGGTTGCACGGACAACACGCTGGGCGTGGTGCGGCGCGTGGCGGCGGAATTTCCGGCGGTCCGCGCGCTGGAATTCAAGGAGCCCATTGGCAAGGGTGGCGCGCTCATCGAAGGCCTCAAGCTCGCCGTCCACGCCGATTTGATTGGCTACGTGGACGCCGATGGCGCGACGCCCCCGCACGCTTTTCTGGAACTGGTCCGGCACATCGGCAAGGCCGATTGCGTGATCGGCTCGCGTTGGGTGCGCGGTGCGGTCATCCATCAATCACAGACCGGCCACCGGCAATTCGCCAGCCGCGCGTTTCACCTGGTGGTCCAACTGTTATTTTGGTTGAACATTCATGACACGCAATGTGGCGCGAAGGTGATGAAACGCGAGGTCGTTGAAAAAATCCATCGCTACCTGCTCATTGCCGACATGGCGTTCGACATCAACCTGCTGGTGGCCATCAAGCGCGCGGGTTTTCGCATCCTCGAAGTACCGACTGAGTGGACAGATCAGGCCGGCTCCAAAGTCATGTTGTTCCACTCCTCGCTGACCATGTTTCTTTCCGTGGTGCGGGTGCGATTGATCTACTGGCCCTTTGTTTACACATTAATGCGCCCGTTACGTCCGTTGGAAGGCTGGGTTTACAACAAACTGCGCGCGCCGCCGCCGTTGCCCGGACCGGATTTGGGAGATGGGAGATAGCAGATCGAAGATGGGGTGGCTCGGTCGACGTGAATATCACCATTTCTCCCCATCTCCAAGCTCCGGTCTCCGATCTCCGGTTTTGCCCCAGATGAACCACGCGCAGATCGCGAAGAAGATGGAATTGAAAAGGCCGAGCGTCTTGAGCACGGTCACAAAACTGTCGTGAAACTGCGTCAGCGCCAAGCCGTAAAACATCGCCAGCAGCACGAGGAAGGGCACGATTTGAAACCGCGAGCGCGCCAGCAAATCGTTCACCAGCACGTTCGCCAGCGCCAGCGGGACCATCGCACCGGCATACCATGGCAGGATCCTGAGGGTTTCCGAAGTGTATTCCGGCGGATAAACAAATCCCACCACCCACGGGCCCAAAAGCCATAAACCCAAAATACCGCAAATGATCAGCACGGTCGTTCCCAGCAACACCAGGCCAAGCAGGTTTGCTTTTTCCGATTTCGCCGTGCTGTGGACAATCTTGGGAAACATGACCGTGGCCAGTGGCAACACCAGCCACAACAGCGCGCGCGACAGGGTTCCCGCCGCGCCGTATGGCGCCGTTCGGTCCGCGCCAAAATAGGTGTCCACGAAGCTGGTGTCGGCCGAAAAAAGAAATTGCGTCGCCGCAAAACCGAGCATCAAGGGAACTACCTGCCGCAAAAATCCGCGCCAGTCGAACGGCTCCGCCACGCCGCGCCACAGGACGCGCGTCTGCCAGACGCCTACCACCGTCGCCACCAGCAACCCGATGAGAACGGCGGTCATGATGCCCGCCGCCCACCCTCCCAGCGCAAACACAATGGCCACCGCCGCCATCACCCGGAAGGCGCCGTTGAAGATATTGATCC
>JBEKEJ010000115.1:0-9886 GCA_050013895.1 Verrucomicrobiota bacterium
ACGGTTGCTGCCGAGGCCGCTTGCGGCGGGTTGATGGCCCTTTGATTATACTGGTGACCTCCCCCATCGCGCGCCGAAAGGAGAAAATCGTCATTGTCTCCGGCATACACCGTCATGCTGACGCCCAGTTGGTGCAATTGGCCCATGCAGGAGCCCTTTTGCGCCCGCGCTTTGGCCGCCTGCAGGGCCGGCAAAAGCATCGCCGCCAAAATGGCGATGATGCCGATGACAACCAAAAGTTCAATCAAGGTAAAACCACGGCGGTGGTTCCAATCTTTTTTTGTGAAGTTCATATGCATAAATCTATAAGTAATTATAAGTAATCATTTTCAGTTGTCGTTCGTCGTCTATCCCCTGCCATGCCTTCGTCTGGTCCTTTCCTACGCCCCAGACCCGCGCCCAAACCACATCGATGACGTGATTTCACGTAAGGGCCCGCTTTTTTCATTCGTATTAATTTTGTCCGCTGACCGAGACTCTAGACTGATTATACCACAGGGTCAATGTAAATATGGCTAACGCCATTCTCCTCCATACGCGACAATTACGCCAGCCTGCTCCGCATCCACGCCATGACGCGCCCGAACGGCACGATGCCATCGGGCCAAATAATTCCAGACAAGCCCGGCGCGGTTTGCTTTTGTTCTCCGGGGGACGGCGGGGAAACCCGGGCCGCTCTCGCTGCAACGAAAGACGACCAGCAGCGCATCGTCGCTGTGGACAATGCGGCATTCGGTCGGCGTGGCCGGAATATTCTGACCGCCGTCGCGATAAAAGCGGTTCAATATCAGAGTATGCTCCCGGTCCGCCAGCAGGTCATTCGTGGAATGGCCGCGAACAGGAGAATGACGAAGGGCAAATGCGCTTGCTGGCGCAGGTTGAATTTCATGCCGGAACGCTTATCAGTCCGCAAAGTTTTGTCAACGGTAGGTCGTGCAACTATCAGAAGGAGGCACCCAAAAACAGGGCGGAGTTGGCGGAGGATGGCTGCGATAAAAAAAAATACTGCAAATGTCTTTGGGTTGCGTGAGAATAGCGTCATGACCGAATCTGAAAAATTGAAGTCCCGCGCCGGTGACCTGACCGTCCTGGCGATCATCTCTTTGTTTGGAGCCACCGCTTGCGCCATCGCCGCACTCTGGCCCCATTATATGAATAGCGAGAATCCGGTCCGCTGGATCTGGTTGTATATTTCCGCTTCGCTCTGCTCGACAGCGGTCTTTTTTTTCTTCTTCGCGCAACTCTTCCATATCCGCGCCGCCCTGGAAAAACGACCATAACGGACGCAGTCTTGTGGCTTGCGGCGGCAGGCCAATAAATGATGGTACGCGAGGAGAGGGTCGAACTCTCAACCTTCGGCTCCGGAGGCCGACGCTCTATCCAATTGAGCTACTCGCGCAATCTATTGAAGATTAATAACTTGAGTGATAAATGGATCACGCATCATTTTTGACTTGTAACCCTTTCTAGTAGTAACCCTGCAATTTCCGCATGAAAAAGAGGCCTGCTTTAACCGCAGGAGCGGTCTTCCACAAGGTCGCTCAGAACTTGTATCGGCTCGAATCATCCGGGAAATACTATGCCCTGTTCAAGCGAACCGGCAAGCAAATCCGGAAGTCCTTAAAAACAACCGACGCGGCGCTGGCGCGCCGGCGGTTGAACCAATCGAGCAGGGCAATCGCCAGTCGCAACCGCGTCTGGTGCACCGCGACTGGTCGGAGGCCGATGCATGCGGCCCAACCGCGTGGAGTGGCTATACGCGGTTTTCCAGTTGCTCAAAATCCGCCGCGCTTACGATGCTGTCGAATCCGCTTGGTCGGGGAGCGGAGCCGCCCATGATTCCGCCAGCTTGATTTCATTTTTGCATTTCGGGCAAATGATGGTTGGCTCTGCCATAAAAAATAGTTTCAAAAGGTTTATTGAGCTGGGCTGAAGTCGCCCTTATTGCTGTCGTATTTATCATCAAATACAGAACCATCCACATAGTCAAAAACTTCTGGATCCACAATTAGGACTCTCGCCGACGAATAAGCCGCAACAGCTTTGGCCGCGGTTTACCTGCCTGCAGCACTCGCAACGAAATGCACAGCCCGTTCTCGAACGGTTCCACCGTCGCGGTGACTTCCAGCACCGGATCCCGCACGGTCGCCAGTCCGTTGCTCTTGTAGGTCTGCGCAAATAGTTCCGTCTCCACCATGCCCGTCCAATAGGCCAGCGTCAGAAATTTCATCGGCTTGCCGGCGATCTGGTGACGCGTCCGTTGCTCCACCACCAACTTGCACGCCACCACCGTTGCGCCGACGTGTTCGCTCAAAAAAGCTGACCCCGGTCCCCGTATGACTCTCAACCTCAGCACCCGCAGCCTCGAATGTGAAATCCGCCAGGTTGGCAACTTGCCTTACTGCACTCGGATGCGATAGAAGCGCTGGGGTGAGGTCGTCGGAGCCGAGTCACTGAAGTACCAGGGCTCGGTGGTGAGGGTGTTGGTTGAGAGGGCGGTCCAAGTCAGAAGGTTGGTTGAAGTTTCCACCATCACAGATTGACCAGCTACTCCGCCGATGTTGAAGCCGAAACTGCCTGACTGGAACCCCGGGTTGCCGCCGATGCCGGGCGGGGGCAGCGGGCCTTGATAGAGGCGGACGCGGTAGAACCGGTGTGGGAAAAGGCCAGCTTGCGAGTCGGCGAACATGACGAGCGCGAGACTGGTTACCAGGTTGGTTTGGATAGGCACCCAATTGGCCAAATCGGTCGAGGTTTCGATGACGAGCACCTGGCCAGGGACGGCACTCACATTGAAATCGAATTGGTTGGAGTGGACGCCGAAGCTCGGGTTGTTGACCAGAATGACGGGCGGGGCCAGGACACGGGCAACGCTTTCGACGAACCAACCGGAACTGGTGTAGTAGCCGCCGGTGGTGAAGCCGCGAGCGCGAATCCAGGAATTGGCGGGCAAAGAGAGGCCGCTCAAACCCCAGCCGCCGGTGATGCGATTGCCGGCGCCGAGGCTGGACCAGTTGGTTCCGTCGGTGGAGATCTCGAAGGTTGTGCGCCACACTTCCGGCGTCGTGCCGGCGCGCAGCCACGTAACGCTTTGGCCGTCGGAGGAGAGGTATTGACCGCCAGGGTCCGTAGGAGTCAGTCGGGCCAGGCCACTGCGTGATTGACCGGAAACGTTGCTGAAGGAACCGCCGACCAGCACCGCGCCGTCCGGCTGGAGGGCGAGCGCCAGAACATTCGAGCTGGCCGAGGGGAAAAAGGCGGTGTCCACCGAGCCGTCGGGATTCAGGCGGCCGAGATTCGTGCGCGCCTGTCCGGCGAGCGTGGTGAAACTCCCGCCGACGAGGATTTTGCCGTCGGCTTGAAGTGCCAGCGAATAGACCTTTCCGTCTGCGCCCGGATTGAAGGTGCCGTCGAGAGTGCCGTCCGGGTTGAGCCGGGCGAGGTGATCGCGGGTCGTGTTCAGCCAGGTAAACTCGCCGCCCAAAATGATTCTTCCATCCGGCTGGAGGAGGATGGCGTCGATCGCGCCACCGCCGACGACGGGGCTGAAGGTGGTGTCGATGGAACCATTGGTGTTGAGCCGATCCAGGTAACACCAGCCGTTGCAGAAATTGCCGCCGGCCCAAATCCGGCCGTCGCTTTGCAAAGCCAGTGCCAGAACGCCGTAGTAGCCGTCGTTGAGGGAGCAGGAGAAAGTGTTGTCCACGGACCCATCCGGATTGAGGCGGCCCAGGTTGGGAATGAACTGGCCATTAACCAGACCCAAAAGCCCACCAACGAGGATCTGTCCGTCCGGCTGGACGACCAGCGCATTGACGAAGGGCGTTCCGCCAAGGTTGATGCTCGGCGCGAAATTGGTGTCGAGCGAGCCGTCGGGGCAAAGCCGGGCAATGCAGGTACGGATTTGGCCGGAAAGATTTTGAAAGTATCCGCCGACAAGAATTTTGCTGTCGGGCTGAACGGCGAAGCAATTAACGATGTTATCCGCGCCGGGATTGAAATCCGGATCGAGCGAACCGTCGGGCTTGAGGCGCGCGATGAAATTGCGCGGCTGACCGGCGAGATTGGTGAAGGAACCACCGATAAGGATTTTGCCGTCAGGCTGGACAACGATCGCGCGGACCTGGCCGCTGGCGTTGACGCTGAGTGAGTCCGGGACGGCGAAATTGATGGTGAGCGTAGCGTTGCTGCTGACGGCGGAGCCGTAGGGTGTGGAAACCAAAACGGAGTAGGTACCCAAATCTGCGCCGGAAACACCGGCGAGAGTGAGCGTGGGCGAATTGGGCGCCGAGATGTTCGTACCGTTTTTCCGCCATTGATACGTGAAAGGAGCGCTGCCGATGGCTGCGACGGTGAAGTTGGCGCTTTGCCCGGCGTCGGCGAATTGATTTGTGGGTTGCAGGCTGATGATGGGCTCGATAACCGACAAAGTTGCGACCGAACTCGTGATACTGCCGCCGGCGTTGCTGACCATCAATGCGTATCTCCCGGCATCGCCGCCCAGCACGTTGCTCAACGTCAGTGTCGGCGTGCCGGCACCCGAAATGTTTCCGGCATCCGTGAGGGGAACGCCGTCCTTGAGCCATTGGCAGGTCAACGGCGGCGTGCCGCCCCCGGCTGCGAAGAACGTCGCGGTCGTGCCGGCGTTATTGGTTCGGCTGGCCGGCGAGGTGACAACCACGGCTGGGCCACCAATGGTCTCGACGAACGAACTCGATCCATTGTATTCGCCGCTGGTGACGAAACCGCGGGCGCGGATGTTTCGCACTTGGGCAAGGGGCAGGTTGGTCAACTGCCAGCCACCCGGCACCCGCTGTCCCGCGCCCAGGCTGATCCAATCCACACCGTTGGTCGAAATGTCGAAGGTCGTGCGCCAGACCTCGGGGCTGGCTCCACCCCGCTGCCACGAAATGGCTGAACCGTCGAAGGACAAGTTTTGTGTCGCCGGGACCGTGTTAAAAAGGCGTCCGATGTTCGTGCGCGACAGTCCGCCCAGGGTCGCAAAGCTGCCGCCGGCCAGAATGGCGCCGTCGCCTTGAAGGGCGAGCGCATAAACCGAGCCGCCGCCGCCTGGGTTGAAGGTAAGGTCAGCCGAGCCGTCGGCGTTCAAACGGCCAATGTCAAACCGAGCCAGGCCGCCGATTGTGGAGAAAGTGCCGGCGAGCAGAATCCGGCCATCGGTTTGCAGCGCGAGCGAATAAACGACACCGTTGACATTGGGGTTGAACGTGGCATCCAATGTTCCGTCCCGATTAAGCCGGCCTGTGTAGCTGACTGTCTGGCCATCGAGCGAACTAAAACTGCCCCCCGCCAGGACCTTGCCGTCCGGCTGGACGGCCAGGCAGTTGACCGTTGAGTTGACCACCGGGTTGAAGTTGGTATCCAGCGTCCCGTCGCCGTTGAAGCGGCCAAGGCGGGTGTGTGCCTGGCCGTCCAATGTGGTGAAGCTCCCGCCAACCAGGATTGCGCCGTCAGGCTGCAATGCCACGCAATTGACCGTCCCGTTGGCCGCGGCACTGAAATTTGTGTCCAGCGTGCCATCGGCGTTGAAGCGGGCGATATCCGTCGTCAGGGCTGGTTTGCCGATACTGAAGCTCCCGCAGAAAAGAATTTTACCGTCCGGCTGGACGGCGAGGGAAATGATTGTTCCGCCGAAAATGGGATTCGAGTTGTTGGTGAAGATCGTGTCCATTGAACCGTCGCGGTTGAGGCGCCAAACGTTTAAGAGCCACCGAAGTTGCTGACCGCCTCCGACCGAAGCGCTCCCGGCGACCACGATGTTGCCGTCGGGCTGCACCGCCAGGGAAGCTATGCTGCTCGGAGTGATTCCAGGACTGAAACCGAGGTCCACTGTGCCATCGGGGTTGAACCGGGCCGGGTTGCGCAGCGCTTGAGGCGACGCCGCGGATCCCGCCAGCACTTTGCCGTCAGGTTGAACCGCCAGCGCGGACACTATGGCGGCGCCGGGATTGAAGGAATCGGGTGAGGACAAGTTGACAGTCAGGGCAGCCACGGCACTTGTCAGGCTGCCGAAGGCGTCACTGATGACAGCGGTATAGCTGGCGGCGTCCGCGGCGCCGACATTGGTCAGGGTGAGGAAGGTGTTCGTGGCGTCCGTAAGCAGTACGCTGTTTTTGTACCATTGATAGGCCAAGGGCGGGGCGCCGGCGCCGGCGACGCTGAACACGACGGTTTGACCCGCCTGCACAGACTGGCTGGCGGGATTGGTGGTGATGACCGGATCCACGACGCTCAAGTTGGCGGTAAGACTGGTGACGCTGCCCCAAGTGTTGCTGACGATGACCTGGTAACTGCCAACATTAAACCCGCTGACATTCGTGAGATTAAGTGTCGAGGTTTGCGAGCCGGAGACGTTGCCGCCGTCATTGAGGTTGGTTCCATTTTGCCGCCACTGAAAATGCAGCGGGGTTGCGCCCAGGACCGTAATGCTGAAGGAAACGAACTTGCCGGCATTGGTCGTCTGGTTGCCGGGCTGGCTGGTGAGCAAAGGATCAATCACGGTGAGATAGGCCACCTGGCTGGTGACGCTGCCGGTGGCATTGCTCAAAATGACACCGTAGCCAGCTGCATCTGCACCTAGCACGTTGGTGAGCGTCAACGTCGTTGTGTGTGCGCCCGAGACGTTGCCGCCGTCAGCCAAAGCAACGCCGTTTTTAAGCCATTGGTAGCTGAGCGGGGTCCCGCCGTAATCGCTGACGCTGAAGGTTGCCGTGGTGGTGGCAGTATTGGTCAGGCTGAGCGGCTGGGACGTGAATACTGGCAACCCGGCCACAGTTTCGACAAACCAGTTTCCACCCACAGTAAAGCCCCGGCCGCGCACGATGGAGTTGGTCGGGATGACCAGGCCCACCAACTGCCAGCCACCGGTGATGCGCGAGCCATCGCCCAAGGCGGTCCAAGTTGTGCCGTTGGTCGAGAGTTCGAAGGTGGCGCGCCAGATTTCCGGGCCGGTGCCGGAGCGCAGCCAGGTCACGCTGGAGTTGTCGAAGGACAGGGTTTCGTTGGCCGGACTGGTATTGGCGAGCCGCCCGATGCCGGGGCGAGGCTGGCTGGCGAGCGTCGAGAAGGCGCCACCCGCAATGATCGCGCCGTCCTTCTGAATGGCCAGTGCAGCCACTGAACCGGCGCCAGGATTGAACGTCAAATCCGGCGTGCCGTCGGCATTGAGCCGCCCCAGACCGGTCAGCGGGATGCCTCCGAGAGTGGCGAAACTGCCGCCGACGATGATTTGGCCATTCACCTGAAGGCCGAGGCAATCGACGGAATTGTCGGCGCCCGGGTTGAAGGTGGGGTCGAGCGAGCCGTCTGCATTGAGACGCGCGAGATTGCTGCGGGGCGATCCACCGATCGCACTAAAGGCTCCGCCAGCCACAATTTTCCCATCGGGCTGCACCGCCAGCGCATCGACTTCACCGTTCTGGCCGGGGTTGAATCCCGGGTCGAGTGAGCCGTCAGGGTTAAGCCTCCCAATGGCGGCACGAGGCTGGCCACCGAGGGACGTGAAATAGCCACCGACCAGTATTCTCCCGTCAGGTTGCACTGCCAGGGAAACAACGCTCCCGTTGACTCCCGGATTGAAGGACATGTCGAGGGATCCATCCGGCATGAGGCGGCCAATGCGGCTGCGCGGCTGACCGGCGAGGGTGGTGAAGTCGCCGCCGACGAGGATGCGGCCATCAGCTTGGAGAGCGAGGCATCGCACCGTGGCGTTTGCGCCCGGATTGAAATTCCAGACGAACGAGCCGTCAGAATCGAAACGGGCAAGGTAATTCCTCCCCTGGCCGATGACCGATGTAAATGCTCCCCCAAGGATGCTCGCGCCGTTGGTGTCGATGGCCAGAGCCAGCACGGCGGCGTTGGCGCTGTTGTAAAAGGAGAGGTCTAATGATCCATCGAGATTGAGCCGGCCGATGTTGTAGGGGTTGGGATCAAACGGGCCGCCGGAGAATTGGCCGCCCATCATGATCTTTCCGTCGGGTTGCACGGCGAGAGCATCCACTTGGCCGGTCATGGGCGGGTTTAGCGCGTCAGGGGCGGCACAGTTAACCGTCAGAGTGGCCACGGCGCTGGTGACGACTCCGAAGGCATTGCTAATGACGACGTCGTAGAAGCCGGCATTGGCGGCTTGCAGGTTTGTGAGCGTCAAGGTCGCGTTGGTAGAGCCGTCCAGCGGTGCGCCGCCCTGTCGCCACTTATAACTCAGGGGAGAGCCAACGGCCCCAACGCTGAAGACGACGCTTTGCCCCGCATTCGCGGCTTGACTGACGGGCTGGCTGGTGAGGATTGGGTCCACGACGGTAAGCGTCGCCACCAGACTGGTCGAGCTCCCGGCGGCATCGGTGACGACGGCCGAGTACCCGCCGGCGTCGCCACCGAGAACGTTGCTCAAGGTGAGAATGTTGGAATGCGAACCGGAAATGTTTGCGGTATCGGTGAGTGGAATACTGTTCTTCAACCAAGCATAGGTCAAGGGTTCCTGACCGTCGGCGGTAACAATGAACGCGGCCGTGGTGAGGGCATTATTGGTGCGGCTGACCGGCTGGGCAGAAATGTACGGGTCGAGGACAACCAGGTTGGCCACTTGGCTGGTCAGGTTGGTGTGGGAATCGTTCACGACGACGGAATAGGCACCGATGTCAGCGCCAAAGACATTGCTCAGGATCAGGTTGGCTGCGGTCGCGCCCGAGATGTTGGGGCCGTTGGTCAGATTTATCCCGCCTTTACGCCATTGATAGCTGGGTGCGGACCCACCTCCGGCACGGACTGTGAATGACGCGAGTGTGCCGGCGATATTCGTGCGGCTGAGCGGTTGTTGGTCTATGGCGAGCCTGCCGATGTTGGTTTCCACAAACCAGCTTGAACCTCCGTACTGGGCGCCTTCGATGAATCCACGCGCGCGGATGGTATAATTGTTGGGAAGAGAAACGCTGGACAACCGCCAACCGCCGGAAATGCGCGCGGGGGCGGCCAGAGCGTTCCAAGTGCTGCCGTTGGCCGAAACCTCGAAAGTAGCACGCCAGACTTCAGGGCTGGTTCCGCCGCGCAGCCAGGTAATTCTGGAGCTGCTGTAGCTAAGGGACTGCGTCGCGGCTGACGTATTGTTCAGCCGGCCGACGCCGTTGCGGTTGATTCCGGCCAGCGATGAGAACCAGCCGCCAACCAGGATTTTGCCGTCAACCTGAACGGCGAGGCTGGAGACCTGGCCGCCCGCGCCCGGATTGAACGCCGTATCTACCGAGCCATTCGAGTTGAGCCGCCCGATGTAGTTCCGGTTGGTACCGGCCAGTGACGTGAAGTAACCACCGGCCAGAATAGAACCGTCCGTTTGAACCGCCAGTGAATATACCTGGTCATTGGCTCCGGGGTTGAAGGTCGTGTCTATCGAACCGTCGGGATTGAGGCGGCCAAGGTGGTTGCGATTTGTCCCGGCCAAGCTCGTGAACCAGCCGCCCACAAGGATTTTACCGTCCGCTTGAAGCGCGAGACAGTTCACAAAATTATCGGCGCCGGGGTTGAACGATGTGTCCGGGGTTCCGTCGGGATTGAGGCGGCCAAGGTAGTTGCGATTTGTCCCGGCCAAGCTCGTGAACCAGCCCCCGACCAGTATTTTCCCGTCGGGTTGCACCACGAGGGAAGTGACTCCGCCGCCGGCGCCCGGATTGAAGCTGGTGTCAACCGAACCGTCCGCGTTGAGCCGGCCAAGGCTGTTGCGGGCTTGTCCGGCCAATGTAGAAAAGAAGCCGCCCACGAGGATTTTTCCATCGGCCTGCAACGCCAGGCATTCAACTACCGCATCTGCTCCCGGATTGAACGCGGGGTCCACAACACCGTCGGCGCTGACCCGGCCCAGGCGGTTTCGAGGCAG
>JBEKEJ010000116.1:0-9833 GCA_050013895.1 Verrucomicrobiota bacterium
GTAACCGGCGAACTTGCCGGTGGACAGCACGTCGTGGTCGAATTTGATGCACCATGGACACCAGTCGGAGCCTGTGAAATCGAGCAGCACCATCTTGTTTTCCGACTGCGCCCGGTCCAAAGCCGCCGGCAGATCGGTGCCCCAGGATAATCCCGAAGCCTGCTCCACAGGCACTGGCGGCGTTGCGTCCGCCTCCGCCGTCGGCCGTGACGCAGGCTGACGGACGGTCTGAAGACGGTATTGGGCGTTGGCCGCTGCCTGCTTTTGTTCCACTTCGTTCGCTTTCACTGGATCGTAGTGGAAATGCTTTTGCAACCCGGGGCTGAGCGTTTGCAATTTCGCGTTGCCCATCCCGCCGGCGTAAGTGAAATAAACGTCCGTGGGGCTGACCGAGGTGACGGTCACGTTGCTGTAAACGTTACTGCCCGCCCAGAGAACCGGCAGCGTTTCATCCGCGCCAGCGGCCCAGGATGCCGCCACCAGGCTGGGCACGATGAGAACCCAGGCCCGCATGGTTCAAGTTGATTTCCCCAGCTTTGCGCCGGGCAGATAAACCGTGAAGGTTGTGCCTTCGCCGACCCATGTGTGAACGTGCAACGCGCCGCCGCCGCCTTTGATGAGCCGCTGAACGATATTGAGGCCAAGGCCGGTACCCTGCCGCGGGCCTTTGGTGGTGAAGTAAGGCTGAAAAATTTTGGGCAGCACTTCCGGCGGAATCCCGGGGCCGTTGTCGCGCACCCAGAGTTTTACCAGCGGCGCAGTATTCTTGAAATTCTCCACGTTCAACAGCCGGTCCTGCGGGCCGTCCTTGAATGTTTGCAGATTCAGCGGCTCGCGCAAAAGTTCGCCGCCGATTTCCACGCGATGGCCGAAGGGGGCGCATTGAAAGGCATTGACGGCGAGGTTGAGCAGGATTTGGATGAGATCGGTGCCGTTGATTTTGACGCCGATGTCTTCCGCCAGCGGCTGGACGCCGAATTCGTTGTCCTGCAGGCTGGGATGAACGCGAACGAGTTGGTTCAAATCGCTGAGCATTTGGTTGACGCCCACGCGCGCGGTTTCATCCGATTGACGGCGGAGAAAGCCCAGATAACGCCGGGAAATTTCGATGCAGTTGCTCGTCTGCCGCCCGATGATGCCCAGCCGTTCCCGGATGAATTCCAAATCCGCCACCTCCAGCCGCGAGGCCTGGCCGAGCCGGCGGTTAAGCACCTGCACGAAACCGCAAATGACGGTGAGCGGGCCGTTGATGTCGTGGATGATACTGGCGTAAATGTCGCCGCGCGTCTTGGCAATCTGCTCCTCCACGCGCTGGTTTTGCAACTCGGCGAGGAGCTGCTCGACTTTTTCCGCGCTGCTGTGAATTTCACTCTCCAGCGTGCGCCGTTGCATCGCCTGACTGATGGCGGTGCGAATGGTGGCGATGTCAAACGGTTTGTTGATGTAGTCGGAAGCGCGCAACCGCAAGGCCTGGCGGATCGTGTCCGTGGTTTCGAACGCCGTGATCATGATCGCCTCGATGTCGGGATTCACGTATTTGAGGCGTTCGAGCACCTCAATGCCTGACATGCCGGCCATGCGGATGTCCAGCACCGCCACGTCAATTTGATGTTTCTGCGCCAGCTCGATGGCCGTCGGCCCGTCCTCGGCCATCAGCAAATCATAATCATCCTTGAAAATGACGCGCAACGATTGCCGCGGCCCCTCCTCGTCATCCACAATCAACAACGTGCCCCGTCGTTTTGGTGTCGCCGTTGTTTCAACGAGGTCGGCAGCGATGCTGTTCGCTTCCGTCGGTGGATCAACAGTTAAGGTCATGTTTGAAAGCCAAGCTATCTAAAAAAAATTCGAACTCAAGCACAAAGCATCAATCCCGCATCAACCGCGCCCGCAACATTTCCAGGGCCTGTTGCGCCGTCACGTCCTTGAACCGTCTCCGCCCGCGGGAATTTGATTTACGTTCGACCACGGTCCGCGGCGCGCCGGCCAGCGCGATGAACACCGTCCCCACCGGTTTGCCTCTAGTGCCGCCGGTCGGTCCGGCAATGCCCGTCACCGCTAAAGCAAAATCCGCGCCAAATTTTTCCTGCGCGCCTTCGGCCATCTCGCGCGCCACGGCTTCGCTCACCGCACCGTGAGCTGCGAGGGTTTCAGCGCAAACGCCAAGAAACTTTCTCTTCGCCGCGTTGCTGTAAGCCACTACTCCGCCGAGGAAAACCGCCGACGCACCGGGCACATTTGTGAGCTGGTGTGCTATGCAGCCGCCAGTACATGATTCGGCCAGCGCAAGAGTTTGTTGTCGTTTTGTCAGCAAACGAACGATGACGGCTTCGACTTCGTCGTCGAAACAAGGAACGCTCGCGGCGGGACATTTGGCGGGCTTGCAACTCTTCACTGTTTAGTAACGATGGAACCAAACACCTGAAATTCATAAAAACTAGCCCAGAAACCCGCGTGCAAACCGGTTATCACGATCCGCACATATCTTCCTTCGGCTGAAAAATCATTGGAATTTGCCTGGGTAGGGATCGAATTGGTGGTTTTATCAAACACCACCGTCCAATCGGTCCGATTTGACGATACTTCAATCACATATTGATAAGCGGTGTTACGCTCCCATATGATTTGTGCATTGGTGATGGTGGCTGTGTTTCCAAGATCCACTTCCCACCATTGGGGGAGATCACCATTTGAGGCGCACCAACGAGTCGTGAGGTTTCCATCATTGCCGTTTTGAACCAGATTACCCCTCTTGCTCTCCTCGCTGCTGGCAATCGCCGGCTTGCCTAAAGCAATGTTACCGCCAGTCACAATTGCCGCGGAACTGACCGGCGCCGGGTTCGTCGGAGTGCTGGAGGTATTATTGACGGCGATAGTCCCGGTTGGAACCGATTTTGAATTTTTTCCACGAAACACAAACGCCGCCGCAACCGCTGCGCAGAGCAAAACAACCACGACGAACACCGTCACCGGAAAATCCTTCTCGGGCGCAGTTGCCGCCCCCGTGTCCGCCGACGCAGTCGGAATGGGACGTTCACCGACCTTCGTGCCCTTTATGATGAATTTCGAGTCGTCCGTCGCAGGCGCCTGTGGCACGGCGATTTTCTGGAAACACGTCGGGCATTCCATCACCGAACCGCTCTGTGATGAATCGCACTTGATGTGCTGGCCGCACACCGGACAGGCATACTTGAACTCGGCCATGGCTGTTTGACAAACATTTCACATCCGCCGCCCGACGGCAACGCCGATTTTCAATCCTCCTCGTTCTCGACCGCCGCTTCGTGATTACGAGGACGAGGACGAAAAACGGGAAAGAGAAAATGCCTTTGCGTCTTTGCGTCTTTGCGTTAAAAACTGACCGTGAGCATGAATAAAAAATCTCCCATTTCCCGCGGCGGACGATTCGCCAGCGGCCCGGCGGCGGATGTCGCCCAATTCACCGAATCCATCTCCTTTGATCGCCGGCTTTGGCGGCACGATATTGAAGGTTCCAAGGCGCACGTCAAAATGCTCCAAAAAATTGGCGTGCTGACCAGAAAGGAATTGCGCGCCATCGTCCGCGGCCTCGACGCCATTGCCAAGGAGATCAAGGCTGGAAAATTCAAGTGGAAGCCTGAACTCGAAGACGTTCACATGAACATCGAAGCCGAATTGACGCGGCGCGTTCCCGCCGGAGCACAACTCCATACCGGTCGTTCACGTAACGATCAAGTCGCCCTCGACCTGCGCCTTTGGCTGCGCGACGAAATTGCCTCGTTGCTCGGCGAAATCGCCGGTTTGCAGCGCGCGCTTGTCTCGCTCGGCGAGAAAAATGCCGGCGTGCTG
This sequence comes from Verrucomicrobiota bacterium, assembly GCA_050013895.1. Classification (GTDB taxonomy): domain Bacteria; phylum Verrucomicrobiota; class Verrucomicrobiia; order Limisphaerales; family UBA11358; genus UBA11358. The sequence goes on from JBEKEJ010000116.1 coordinate 3,829, forward strand.
ATTCCCGGCTACACGCATCTGCAACGCGCGCAGCCCGTTTATCTCGCGCATCATCTGCTCGCCTACGCCGAGATGCTGGAGCGCGACTGCGAACGGCTCTGGGATTGTTACTCGCGCGTGAACGTCTGCCCGCTTGGGAGCGGCGCGATTGCCGGCTCCACGCTGCCACTTGACCGTGTCCTTGTTGCCAAATTGCTTGGTTTCGTGGATGCCAATGGCAGACCGCGTCTCACCCAAAATTCCATGGACGCCGTCGGCGACCGCGATTTCGCCGTCGAATTTTGCGCCGCCGGCGCGTTGCTGGCCGTGCACCTTTCGCGGCTCGCGGAGGATTTAATCTTCTGGGCCAGCGCGGAATTCAATTTCATCAAAATCGCCGACGCCTATACCACCGGCTCGTCGCTCATGCCGCAAAAGAAAAATCCGGATGTAGCAGAACTCGCGCGCGGCAAGACCGGCCGGGTTATCGGCAACCTCGTCGCGCTGCTCACGCTGTTGAAAGGTTTGCCGATGACCTACAACCGCGATTTGCAGGAGGACAAGGAACGGCTGTTCGACACCGCCGACACCGTGCGCGCCACGACGCGGCTCATGGCCGCGATGTTGCAGCACACGAAGATCAATCGCGCCGCCTGCGACCGTGCCGCGGGCGACCCGGCGTTGCTGGCGACCGATCTGGCGGATTATCTCGTGAAAAAAGGACTGCCGTTCCGGCGGGCGCATCACGTCGTCGGCGCGGTCGTGGCGCTGGCGGAAAAAACCGGCCAGCCGCTCAACCGACTGACACTCGCGGAATTGCAATCCGTAGATAATGCCTTTGGCCGCGACGCGCTCGGCGCGTTCAATCTGCAACGCGCGATGGCCAAACGAAATCTGACCGGCGCACCGGGAACGAAGGAAGTCGCGAAACAACTGGCGCGCTGGCGGCAACAGCTTTCGTGAAATGAATTGTCATGAACAAGACGCACATACTTCAAGAAATCAAGCAAACTGCTGAAACCAACGGTGGCAAGCCGCTTGGTCAAGGGAGATTTGAGAACGAAACAGAAATCAAAAAAACAGATTGGTATGGAAAATTTTGGGCGCGCTGGAACGACGCCCTGCGCGAAGCTGGATTTAGCGCCAATCAATTTCAGGGCGCGTATGACAAAAGCGAACTGTTAGATAAATACGCTAAATATGTTTTAGAATTGGGGCGGCTTCCTTCAAGTGGTGATTTACGTCTTAAGACGCGGAGCGATTCTGATTTTCCAAGTCATAGTTCGCTTGACAACCATTTCGGCACAAAGCTGGAACTTATCAAACATCTTGCCGATTATTGCAGAAGCCAGAATAGATACGGAGAAGTTAACCGACTTTGCGAAGAACACTTCGCGCGCAATCAAAATGTGCCGGAAAAATCTGAATCTCAAGAAGGAGAAATTGGTTTTGTGTATCTTATCAAATCTGGTCGTTTTCACAAAATCGAGAGAGCCAATTCCGCCGGGCGCCGAGAATACGAACTCGCGATTCAACTTCCAGAAAAACCCCCAGACGATTCATGTTATCCGAACTGACGATCCAAGTGGCATTGAAGCTTATTGGCATAGCCGTTTTGCAGCAAAACGGAAGAACGGCGAATGGTTTGAGCTTTCTGCCGCAGACATCGCGAGTTTCAAGCAACGCAAATTCATGTGAGCATCGGCTCGTGCCGAAGGCACAACCGGAAATTAGCCAGACACGAAGTGTCTGGTATCGCGGCAAAAGAAAATCCGTCCTGAAAGGACGGTGGAAACTAATATTCGGCGTTGCTCCGCGACACGGGCAAACAATTTTAGGTGTCTATTCGCAACTTGACCGCTTATGCCATCCACGCATTTAAGTCTGCATTACCACATCGTGTTCAGCACGAAAGACCGGCGTCCGTTCATCGCGGATGAATGGCGCGGACGTTTGCATGAATATCTCGGCGGTTTGGTTCGCGCGGCGGATGGGATTCCCGAAGCCATCGGTGGAACGGCGGATCACGTTCATTTGCTGGTTGGTTTGCGTGCCACGCACGCGCTCGCGTCGTTTGTCCAAGATATCAAACAAACTTCATCGCGCTGGATTCACGAAACCACCGGCGTCAAAAACTTTGCGTGGCAACCGGGCTATGGGGCGTTCACGGTGAGCGTTTCAAATTGTGACGTGGTCAAGGAATACATTGCAAACCAAGCCGAACACCACCGGACAAAAACGTTTCAGGAGGAATATGTGGCGTTTCTTCTGAAACATCATGTGGAATACGATGAAAAATATTTGTGGTGACGATTCCCATCGTCCTTTCAGGACACAATTTGTTTTGGGATGGCTTTCCAGCCACTTCGTAGCTGGCTAATATCCGGTGTCCCTGCGGGACTATAGAAATGCAAATGCCGAAACCATTGACTGATTTGCTGCAAGAAACCTCGCGCTCGTTTTATCTGACGTTGCGCGTGCTGCCCGCGCGCGTGCGCCCGCAGATCGGCCTCGCCTACCTGCTCGCGCGCACCACCGACACCATCGCCGACACCGGACTGGTGTCGCTTGAGCAGCGGCTCGACGCGTTGCACAAATTGCGGGAACGGATTCTGAGTTTGTCCACCGCGCCGCTGAACTTCGGCGAACTGGCCAGACAGCAGGGTTCGCCCGCCGAACGGGTGTTGCTGGAGAAGGCCGAGGACAGTTTGACGCTGCTGCAAAAACTTTCCCCCGCCGATCTAAATCTGATCCGCGATGTGCTCACGACCATCATGGGCGGGCAGGAACTGGATTTGCGCCGGTTTGCCGGTGCCTCCGCCGAAAAAATCATCGCGCTGGAAACGGCGGCGGAACTGGATGATTACACCTATCGCGTCGCCGGCTGCGTCGGCGAGTTCTGGACGAAGATTTGCCGCGCGCATCTGTTTCCGAACGCGAAGCTGGAGGAGGGGCAACTGATCGCGAACGGTGTCCGGTTTGGGAAAGGATTGCAGCTGGTCAACATTTTGCGCGACCTGCCGGCGGATTTGCACAAAGGCCGCTGTTATCTGCCGACGGAAAAGTTGGAGGCGGCGAAATTGTTGCCGGAAACCGTACTGTCGCCGGCAAACGAGACGAGGTTTCTGGCGTTGTTTCGCGAATATCTCGACAAGGCGGACTCGCACCTGGCGGCGGGCTGGATTTACGCCAATACGCTGCCGTTCGGCCAATTCCGCGTGCGGCTGGCGTGCGCGTGGCCGATTTTGATTGGCGTGCGGACGCTTGAAAAGCTGCGCGCGGCGAACGTCATTGAGTTGCAGCAACGCGTCAAAGTTTCCCGCGCCGAAGTGCGCGGGATGGTAATCCGCTCGATCCTGGCCTGTCCGTTCCGGAAGGCATGGCGGGACTTGCTTCCGACGGCACGAAAAGCTGTTGCATCCGAAGGGAAATTGGCGTAAGAAAGCGTCATGCAAATTTCCAAGTTGTTTCCTATGGTTTGCGCGATTGCCTTTTGTGCGAGCTTCATCGCCGTCCGGGCGGAAGACACTCCGGCACAGGCGGCCGCGCGCGCGGCCTTGATGGAAAAAATGAACGCGTTGGAAACGCAACCGGCCCAGCCCGCCCCGTCGCCGATTGTGGTCACTCCCTCCGGCGCCACGCAGGCACAGCCAAGCCAGCCGACCAATGTAGTCGTGATTCCGCCCCCCGCTGCCCAGACGCAACCGGCAGCCCCGGCTCCCGAAACGCAACCCAAGCCCGGCACCGAAGCGGTCCAAACAGCGCCGGCGGCTTCTGACGCCGAGGCCCAGGCCAAGGCGCGGGCCGCGTTGCAACAAAAAATGTCCGAAATGAACCAACAGGAGTGGACAACTCCTGTAGTTGCTCCTGCGGCTACCCCGGCACCGCGCCCGGAGGTGATCCAACCTGCCACGCCGGCAGTCAAGCCCGCCGCGCCGCAAACCCAGCCCGTTGCCGTCACCCCGGCAAAGCCCGCTCCGCCCGCCGTCAAGCCGGAGGCAATGACGCCGGCCAATCAGATCAATGCAGCCTATCCAGGCAAGGAGCTGGGTCTGAAGCCGATTGAAGCGCCGCCGCTGCCGATTTCCGCCGCCAAGGAAGCGCAGCTTCAGGCGTTACTCGAAAGATATAAGGCCGATCAAATCACGCCCGAGGCGTATCACAACGAGCGGGCCAAGATCCTTGCCGAGCCGTAAAGTCAAAGGGTTTCCCGACCCGCCGGCATTCGTCGGCGGGTTTTTTATTTCCGAACCTCGAACCTCAAAACCTTCGGGGTTGAACTTTGACCCCTGAAGTCTAAACTCGCATGGTCATGCACCATTTTCGTTACGCCGGCAACAAGCTGTTCTGCGAAGGCGTCGCTGTCGAGTCGCTCGCGCGCAAGTTCGGCACGCCGCTTTATATTTATTCGCAACGCACGCTGACGGACCATTTTCAGAAACTCGACGCGGCCCTATCGCCCGTGGACCATCTCGTCTGCTTCTCAGTCAAATCCAACTCGAATCTTTCCGTGCTGCGGGCGATCGCGCGACTGGGCGGCGGATTCGACATCGTCAGCGGTGGCGAATTGTGGCGCGTCATTGCGGCCGGCGGCGACCCGCGCCGGTGCGTCTTCGCCGGGGTCGGCAAAACGGAGGCTGAAATCGAATTTGCTCTGCGGCGAAACGTTTATTCATTCAATGCTGAAAGCGAACCGGAATTGCGGCGCATCAACCGCATTGCCGCGCGCTTGAATAAAACCGCGCCCGTCGCCGTGCGCGTGAACCCGGATATTACCGCGCACACGCACGCGAAAATCACCACCGGGACTTACGAAAACAAATTCGGCATCGCCTGCGAGCAGGTTGAAGGCGTCTATGCCCGCGCCGCGGGCTTGAAAAACCTGCGCCTGCGCGGGGTCCAAATGCACATCGGCTCGCAGCTGACCACCGTGTCGCCGTTCGAAAAGGCGGTGCGGAAGGTCCTGCCTCTGGTGCGCCGTTTGCAGGAAAGATACGCGCTGGAATTTTTCAGCATCGGCGGCGGCCTGGGCATTGTTTATGAACCCGCGCTGGCGAGCGGCGCGGCGGGCTGGTGGAAATCCGGCGCGGCCAGGGAAATTTTGACGCCGGAAAAATACGCGGCGCGGCTGCTGCCGCTTCTGAAACCAACCGGCTTGAACATTCTGATCGAGCCGGGCCGGTTCATCGTCGGCAATGCCGGCATTTTGGTCACGCGCGTCGAATACGTGAAACGCACGGGCGGAAAAAACTTCGTCATCGTGGACGCCGCGATGAATGATTTAATTCGGCCGGCGTTTTACGACGCCCACCACGAAATCGCGCCGCTCACGCGGCGCAGCGGTGCGTTGGTCAAATCCGACGTCGTCGGCGGAATTTGCGAGTCCGGCGATTATTTTTGCAAGGACCGGCCGCTGCCGAAGGTCGGCGAGGGCGATTACCTGGCGCTTTTGAGCGCGGGCGCCTACGGCTTTGTCATGGCGTCTAATTACAATTCGCGTCCGCTGGCGGCCGAAATTCTGGTCAATGGCCGGCGCGCCGCCGTCGCGCGTGAGCGCCAGGCCGTCCGGGAAATCTGGTCCGGCGAGAAAATCGCGCCGTGGTTGAAGTGAAACGATGCTGTGCCGGGCCTCCGGCCCGAAATGATTCGGCCACAGGCCGAACGCTACAATTTTCCGATCTGCCCGCGCGTGACGCCAAGCTGGTTGATCAGTTTCAACTCGCGCCACAATTGTGTCCCGCTGATTTCGCGGCGCAAAAGCCGCCGGTAGCTGGCGATGGTGCGTTCGACGGTTTCCGCCGCTTCATCCAGGAATTCGACGCGGAAATGCCGGACGCCCAGTTCAATCATTTTCACCGCGAATTCCGCCCCGGTTTGCGGCCGGGCGTTGAACACGGTGTTGCGGCAGCCGGCGTCCGCCTTCAATCCATGCTCCGCGCCCACCCGGTCGCGCAACCTGACCTCATGCCGGTCGCAGGGCCGGCCGCAGTTGGTGTAATCGGTGCCGCTGGACAGGAACGCGCAAA
>JBEKEJ010000117.1:0-10106 GCA_050013895.1 Verrucomicrobiota bacterium
TCACCGCCCCGCTGGCTCCGGTCAGCGTGTAATTCGCCGACGACGCGCCGCCCAAGGACAACGCATTGAAGGAAGTGATGAGGTTCGTTCCCACAGCGGCACTCGCCAACCCAACGCTGCCACTCAGCGTCACGCTGTCGCTGTCCACCAGATTCGACACCGAGAGAATCGCCGCCGCCACGTTCGTCGTCAGGTCATAAGCGCGGGTGCCGGTCAAAACCACCGGCAACTGATTGATGGTCACGCTCACTGTCGCGGTGTTGGTGTTGTAATCGGTCGCGTCCGTCGGCGTGAAGGTGACCGCCACATTCGTGGTGCCCACATACGTCGCCGTGATGCCCGGCGTGGTGAAGGTGAAACTGCCGGTAACCGTCCCGCCCGCCGCATTGGTCACAGTGCCGCCGCTCAAGGTCGAACTGGTCACGGTCTGGCCGTACTTGATTGCCGTGGCCGTCGGCCCCGTCACAATTACCGGCGTCTGCTTGGTCACCGTGAGAGTGGTAGTCGTATCGGGAACTGCCGCGGCCAAATTGGCATCGCCGCCAAAGGAATAAGTGATGGTGTAAGGAGTGCCCCCGTTCACGCTATCCGTGGCCAGACTCGCGTCGTTGTAATTGATGCTGAAATCACCCGAGCTGTCTGTGACTGTGCCGCTCACGGCATGGCCATTGATGGAGGCGGTGACCGTGCTGCCATTCACCGGATAAGTCGGACCGCTGGCGCTTAAGGTGCCGGTGAGAGTTAAACTGGCCGTGCCATAGGTCACAGATTTGTTGGCCAAATTGGAGAAGGTGGGGATGGGGAGGAGGGAATTAACGTTGAGATCAACGTGGCCGGGACTGCCCGTGGTAACGCTGATGGAAGCGGTATATCCACTGCTCAAAGGCGTGCCGGTGATCGTGGGTGTGCCGAAAGTGCCGGTGTTTGCGAGCGTGCCCGTGCAATCCAACAACCGGTAAGTTCCCGCAGCCAGAGCGGGGCCGGTCACGTTGACGGTCACCGCGTTGGCATTCAGGGTCAAACCGCCCGTCACGCTGATCTCGCCCACCGTGGTGCTGCCGCCGCCAGCGGCTTGGAAGGAAAGTAACGCGCCTGAAGCCAGTGTGACCGTCTGGGAGGGCGCATTGATGCTCGCCGCGCCTGAAGTGCTGCTGCCGGCCAGCGTCTGTTGCGGGCTGGAACCGGTCAGGGTGATGCCCGCAGCCGACACGTCAAAGGTCGCGCCGCTGGCGATGGAAATCTGCGGCGTGCTGGCAATCGTCCCGCCGTTAAGAGTAAGCGTGCCGGCACTAATGGTGGTGTTGCCGCTATAAGTGTTGGCGGTGCCCAACGACACCGTGCCGGTATTGATACCCTTGGTCAAATTGTTGCCGCTGCCGGCAATCACGCTGTTGACCGTCAGCGTCTGGCCGGATGACGCGTCCAACGTGCCCCCGCTGGCACCCAGCGTAATCCCGCGATTCACGCTGATCGTCGTGTTCGCCGTCGCCAACAGTGTCGCGGCGTTGAGCGTCACCGCCGCCGCCGTCACCGATCCGGGATACGCCCCCAACGGATTGGACGAACCCGTCCCGTCCGACGCGATACTCAACGTGCCGCCGCTGACCGCCACCGCTCCGCTAAACGTGTTGGCCAATGACCCCAATGTCAGCGTGCCACTACCATCGTAGGTCAACGTCCCGGTGGTGGTGCCAATGACGCCTGTGGAAACCGTCACATTGCCTGCGCCGCCAATCGTCAACGGAAGGCCCGCGCCGGTCACGCCGCCAGACAGCGTCAATGTGCCGCCATCCGAATTGATGCGCGCGCCGCCAGTCCCCAGCGTGATCGCCCCCGACCAGGTGTTGTTGTTCGCCAGGTTGCGCAACGCGCCGCCGCTGGAAATGCCCGTGCCGATCAATGTGTTCAGCGGTTCGCCAATGCTCAGACCGTTTCCATCCACCTGCACTGCGGCGCCAGAGGCAACCGTCGTCGCCCCCGCGGTCGTGCCCAACCCAGTGTTGTTCTGAACATCCACGATGCCCGCTGAAACCGTGCTCAGACCCGTATAAGTGTTGGCGTAGTTCAAGGTGAGCGTGCCACTACCATCGTAGGTCAACGTTCCGGCCACGGTGCCAATGGCGGCGGTGCTAACCGTCACATTGCCTGCGCCGCCAATCGTCAACGGAAGGCCCGAGCCGGTCACGCCGCCAGACAGCGTCAACGTGCCGCTATCCGAATTGATGCGCGCGCCGCCGGTCCCCAGCGTGATCGCCCCCGACCAGGTGTTGTTGTTCGCCAGGTTCTCCAGCGCGCCGCCGTTGGTGGGGCCAGTGCCCCTCAATGTGTTTAGCGTATTGGAAAAGAGCAGACCCGATCCATTCACCTGCACTGCGGCGCCAGAGGCAACCGTCGTCCGCTTAGCTCCCGACGACGTGATGCCCAGCGCTTGGTTATTTCCGAGACCCACAATACCTCCATAAATTGAAATGGCAACAGTATCGCTGGCCCAGGCATTGGTGCCGTCGATCTCCAGCTTACTCGACCCGAGGCCGAGGTATGTAAGAGTGAGGTAGTTGTTGGGGTTGGAGCAATAGGGCCCGAAGGTCAGCGTGCCGCTATAGTTGGTGATGGCCATGGCGGCGTTGCCACAATTAAAAGTAATGGCGCCGTAGCCTGGGGTAACACCAAAGCTGATGTTGCCGCCACCGGTGAGGGAAATGTTAGCCATATCGCCGGTCGCGTTCGTCCCGCCGTCCGCGGTCAGGTAAAAGCCCCGGGTGGTGGTGCCGCTGGCATTGGCCCTTACTTCCATCGTGTTCGCCGTATTGAAGCTCATCCCGTTGATGCTGTTGATGCCGCCATCCAGCGTCGTCACGGCCGGGACATAGGTGCTGAAAAGCACGTTGGTACACGGACCCCCTGTCCCTGCACCTCCCGGCACTCCAGAAGGGGTCCAATTAGCTGCCGTAGTCCAGCTTGTGCCGGAGCTGAAAATACTCAACGTGTTGTTCGTATTCGCCGCATGGACATTCGGCAGGCAAAACAGCCAGGCGAAAACCAGGCAGGCGAACACCCACCCGCCGAAGGCGAATGGCCGATGGGCGAGCAGAGAGCGAAACGCAGGTATTGGGGAGGTCGAAGTTTTCATAATTTTCATAAGTTTATCCCGTTTTGTTTCCGAGCAGGGTGGAGAAATCGAGGGGGTGGAATTGCGGTCACAAAGGTCACAGTGTTTCATAGCTTTAAAGGTTTGACGCAAGCCCCAATGGCAGCGCGGGAATGGAATTGCGGCTTAATTTGCACGGGTTTCGGAACATTACATGCGGTTAAAGGCTCCGGCCTTTAACTCCACCTGTATCTTATGGGAGCCACTTTGCTGATTTGGCACGAATTGTCAAGTCATTTTATAAATAAATTAATACAATTCAGTAATACTAATGTAAGATATGGCAAAAGCATGTAAACTTATCACCAGGGCGTTGGGGTATCAACGACCAGGAACAGAGCCGCGGCTGGCCGGGGGCGTCAACCGCGCAGGCGGAATGAAAGGCACTGACGGCGTTGGCGTCGGTGATGGGTTGGTCAAAGTGTAGGCCACGGTTTCACCGGTAGAGGTGAAAAGGGTAAAATCCTGTATGGCCCTCATGGTGCGGCTTCTCACCAACTTTTGGATTGCTTGAAGCGTGTCTTCTCTGGTTTCTTGAATCTGAAGAGCTATTTGGCTCGCATGGCTGGGGGCTTTCGTATCAAGAAGAAAATTGATGATTTTCGCCTCAATGTGCTCAAGCAGTGCTGTTTTCATTTATCACCTCATCATCGGTGCCGGTCGCTTTGGTCTGACCAAGCGGCCATTTCGCTGACTTTTTAACCTACCGTCCAGAACTAAGCCACTTCGGGCCGGTGATGTCAAACACCAAACCGCAACGCAAAGCGCCAACCGGTGTGCGCTGATGAGAGTATTTCGGCGGCAAATCCGTCCAATCAATTATATGACAAAACTGGCTTCAATCCTTGGTATCGCGCTTTCGGCGGGGGTTATGTTAACGGCGACCGCCCAGCCCGCGCTCACAATTTACAACCAGAACTTTGCCGTGGTGCGCGACACCGTGCCCCTCGACCTTCAAGCCGGGCTAAACCCCGTGCGTTACGCCGGGGCGACGGCGCAGGTCGAGCCGGATTCGGTGATTCTGCGCGACCCGACCGGCAAACATTCGCTGCAAATCCTCGAACAAAATTACCGCAACGACCCCGTTTCACAGGAATTATTGCTGTCGCTGTTCGAGGGCAAGACGGTTGATTTTGAAAAGACGCGGTTGAAGGACAATACCGAGACCCGCGAACTCACTCCGGGCAAAATCATCCGCAGTGGCTACGTGCCGGGCGGCCGGGCGGAACAACCGATAATCGAAGTGCACGGCAAGCTGCAATTCAGCCTGCCCGGACAGCCGCTGTTCCCCGACCTCGGTGACGATACGGTGCTAAAGCCCACGCTGAGCTGGCTGCTGCAATCCGACAAAACGGGGAAGTTCGACGCCGAAGTTGGCTACGTCACCGGGGGGTTGGACTGGAATGCGAGTTACAATCTCGTTTCGCCGGAAAAGGGCGACATGGTGGATTTGGGGGGCTGGATAACGATGAACAATCAAAGCGGCAAGACGTTTGAAAACGCCAGAATCAAATTGATGGCCGGGGACGTGAATAAAATACAGCCGCGTGCGATGCCGGCTATGAGAATGGCTCTTAATAGCTCCCTCGGCAGCGAAGGCTTCGCACCACCCGTCACGGAAAAAGCCTTCGACGAATTTCACCTTTACAGCATCGCCCGCGAGACAACGCTGCACGACCGCGAGACGAAACAGGTCGAATTCGTCCATGCCGAAAAAGTTTTCGCGCCGACGATTTACGTTTATGACGGGGCGGCGGATTTTCAATTTTACGGGTTGAACTACAACCAGAATTACGGCACATCCGGCAACAAAAAGGTCATGGTCATGCGCGAGTTTGTGAACGCCGGGACGAACCACCTTGGCATCGCGCTGCCCAAGGGCAAGCTGCGGTTTTATCGCCGTGACGCCGACGGCCAGTTGCAGTTTGTGGGTGAGAACACGATTGACCACACCCCGCGCAATGAAACCGTCCGCGTGACCACCGGCAACTCCTTTGACCTTGTGGGCGAGCGCAAGCAGACGAATTTCCGGGTGGACACCAGCGACAAATGGATGGACGAGTCGTTTGAAATCAAACTTCGCAACCAAAAGAAGGATACGCCCGTGGACATCCGGGTCGTCGAGCACCTTTACCGTTGGAGCAACTGGAATATCACCAGCACATCCGACGACTTCACCAAAAAGGATTCACAGACCATTGAATTCCGCGTCCCGCTCAAACCCAACGAAGAACGCATCGTAACTTACAGCGTCCATTATTCGTGGTAGGCAGTTGGCCGCAGCCTCGATTTGCCCGCTGCCTTCGCTTTTTTCCAACGCGCCTTGACAGCGGCAGAAATTCTTACCCCCGCTGCTGGACTCATCTTGCGCCTGGCCTTCCTGACCGGCTTGGCGGCTGCCCGCCATCATCGGCCCGGAACACTACCATTGGTGGCCCGACGAAGACGGCAAAGGCGAATCTTTGAAAGGTTTGCTTGGGCCATATCCAGCTGAGGACATGATGGATTACCGCGTCTCGCCTCTGGTCAACAATGCGAAGAATGATTCGCCTGAGTGCGTTGAACCGGCGTGAGAATGGCCATTAGCACGTTTGATTCAATTGCTGAAAAATACGGTCTGATGTTGGGGGTGCGCCGAGAAAGGATAGACGACGCACCCCCGGTTTTTACCCCAGAATCGGCATAAAACTGGGGCAATCATCACTCGCAAACCAGCATATCACGCGCCGCTGTACTCCCTTGTCAATCAACAGCGTAATAACCAGCAGGCATCCGACGTAAACCTTCACTTAGAGAAGACGTATCTTGCTCACGCAGACCCAACCGCTGCAATGCGTGTAGCCTGCGAAAGAAAACTTGTTTCAGCCCCTGACTGACGCCTCCATCAACGTTCCCCCGCCCGCCGTGCTTCTTAACCGGCGTTTTCTATTTGATAATCAGAAACTTACATAAGCAATAAATCACAAATTCGGATTTTCCAGCAACCGGTGAAATAATTCCCCGTCGAATCTTCCTCAAAGGAATTGCAGCCGCCATTTGTCTGAATGATTAAAATGGCGCGCATAATCCTGGTCGGGTGAACTCAATTGCATTCAGAACAACCTCGTCGGTTTCCTTAAACGGGCTTGACAGAACTGTTGGACGGGGGCCAAATAGGTTCAACAGCCAGAAGAAGTTAGCCGTATAAGAATTTTAGAGCCGTTAATGGCAGTGCGGACGCTTGGGAAGAGTTTACCGGGTGTGATGAAAGGTCGGGACGTTGAGTTGGGTACCGCTCACGTTGCCTGGAGGCGATGAGCAAGTGCGGAGCTGTCCACTGCTGAGTGTTGTGGGTTTGCTTGAGCCGCTTTCAATGATGAGGATAACGAGGCCAAAACCGTTTCCAATGCACTGGTCACACTCAGACCTTCGGCGCGCAAGTGCCCATTGCCATGAAACCTAAACGATCACTCCGCGCCCAATTCAAGTTCGACCCGTTGGAACCATTGGGATCGGACGTTCCGTTGCCCGTCCCTTGCAAAGACCGTGCTTATCTCAGCCCGAACTCCGAAATTGGTAGGGACGGCGCGCTGCGCCGTCACCGCGCCGTTCAGGCGCGGAATCGACCTGAGGCGCGCGTCCACCCTTGCACAATTCGTTCCGCCCGCTGGACGCGGACGGAGACAGCGCAGCGCGCCGTCCCTACCATTATTTTCACGCGGCCTGCTTCGGAGTTCGGGCTCAGCAAACAATGGCTCGACCAGGTGGCCGCAGGAACGGAGAAAGGCGTCCGCGATACCTACGTCTGGGAAAATGCGGTGCAACGCTTGGGCTTAAAGGAGGCACGCAGGAAACCGAGGTTGCCTCTCCTGACCACCCAATACCCGGACGCGAACCTCCGGAATTAAAGGTGCTTCAAAGATTGTCCAACGGACTCTTAACCCCCAAGCCGGGCTTTTGCATGACATGAGTGTAAATCATCGTTGTCGCCACATCTTTGTGCCCGAGCAAGGTCTGCACCGTCCGGATGTCATAGCCATTCTCCAACAGATGCGTCGCAAACGAATGCCGCAACGTATGGCAACTGGCCGGCTTATTGATCCGCGCCAGATGCACCGCCGCCTTGATTGCCCGCTGCAAGCCCAGTTCATTGACATGATGCCGGCGCGTCTGCCCGCTCCGGGGATCACGCGACAACTTTGCCGCCGGAAAGACATATTGCCAACACCACTCCCGCTCGGCGTTCGGATACTTTTTGCCCAAAGCCAATGGCAGATAAACCCGGCCGTTCCCGGTCGCCACATCCTTCTGATGCAACAAACGCACGCGCTCCAGATGCAACCGCAGCCGCGCCTTTGCCATTTCCGGCAGGATCGTTCCCCGGTCCTTGAACCCCTTGCCATCGCGGACGATGACCTGATTGGCCGTAAAATCCACATCCTTCACCCGCAACCGCACACATTCCATCAACCGCATCCCCGTCCCGTAGAGCATTTGCGCCATCAACTGATGTGTCCCCGTCATGGCCGTCAGCAACCGTTGTGTTTCATCCTGTCTCAACACCACGGGCAACCGTGCCGGACGCGAGGGCCGCTCAAATTCACCCAAGTCTCCCAATTCCACGCCCAGGACCTCCCGATACAAAAAAATCAGCGCATTCAATGCCTGGTTCTGTGTGGAGACCGCCACCAATTGGCGCGACGCCAGATCGTTCAAAAAACTCCGCACCTCCGGCGGCCCCATGTCTTTGGGATGCCTTTTTCCGTGGAAAAAGATGAACCGCTTGATCCATTGCCGATAAGTTTCCTCCGTCCGCAACGAATGATGCTTGTACCGCATCACCTCGCTCACCTGGTCCAGCAATTTGAGCTTCGGATTGGGAATAAACCCGCCGCGGGGAACTGATGTCTTTGCCGTTTCCATATTTACCCTGGCTGTGAGCATAAAGCCTTATTGACGAGGACAAAAGAAAATAATATCGTAATGCCGTGACGCCTTACAAGGCGGCAGATATGATACCGACATAAATGTTAGGCCGCAAAGAACACATACAGAAAGGAACCTAGAACTATGAGCGTCCAGTCATGCGTCATTCCCACTGGTGAGTACCACGATTTCTTGCGACGCTTGGCCCAGTCAGTAGGAACTGACTGGCCCGATGATCTACGCGCCTGGCATAAAGTCTATTGTGATAAGTGTGGTGCCGAGTGGACGGCGGAAGCGCTCGACATGTTACTTGCCATGGGTCCGGGAAGTATTTTTGCGGGGGCGCGCGTTGCAATGCTTAATCCGACCGCTGCCGGAGATAGCATTCGTTCTGGCAATTGTCCTTTTTGCGGTCACGGCATTATTCGTGTTGTAGTAAAGGATGCAGAGCAGAAGGAGAGGTATGATCTGCTCGTTCAGCGTGGTGTTCAGTTGCATTGCGATGTCTGCAGGCGTGATTATCCAGCTTCAGCATGCCGGGACGTGTCGGTCAAAGAGAGCGGAACGGTCATTTTCACTTGTCCCACATGTCGAGTTCCACGCGTCCAGTTCCGCTTACTGAAAAAGTGAGTTTGACTTGTACAGACAGCGGCCTAACAATGCGCTGGAGCCAACAGCCACCGCCCTTTCAGTTTTGACCATGACATGAAATTTGAACATCATCCTTGCAAGCGTGAGTCAGGCTCCGGTGCCTGTGGCTCAGCTTGAGTCGTTAGACGGCGGCCCGCGCGTTACGTGTCAAAGGATATAAAATGAGCATTTGGAAAAAGGTTTTCGGAGCGACGTCACAAAGCGACAGATCTTTGCCGCCGGCGATGTTCAAGTTCAAGTGTCCATCTTGTCAGGCAGACCTCACTGGAAAAGACGATCTTCGGGGACAGTCAGTGCAGTGCCCCTTCTGCCGAAAGACCATCATTGTGCCGTTCTCTCGGCCCGAGGTGATCCGAAAAACGAAGACTCAGGTGCAGGCTTCGCGGGTAGTTGGGCTGGCCGCTTTGCTCTCGAAGAAGGCAGAGCTTGCGCATGGAACGGAAGACTTGGGACTCTCCTTAGCAGGGGATTGGGACCGTTATTACCACGATGTCAATCCAGGTTTGCATGTATCAATCGCTCCTTCTGATATTCTTACCTTATTCGTTCCACCCAAAGATGACCCCACTGAAGTGCTGGGGGCATTCCTCCTCAGCGAGGCGGCTCATCGTTTTGGCAGAACGTCCAAGGTTGTGCAGGTTGGTCTCCTTTCCACTATTCGACCAGAGGGCATTGTAGTTAGGTTGCCTGTTACTTTTGTCACTTTTGTTCGTATTGGGCAGCAGGAGCTAGAAACCGTCGAGATTCTCGACCTTGTCAAGGGCTCCATACAGTTTATCTAGCCATGTGGACGCCGTCTAACAATGCGCTGCAGCCAACAGCCGCTGCCCCTTCAGTTTTCGAGCGGTGTGGAAAAATTCATCGCTTTCAGACTTCGTCGGTGCTTGACTCCCGGCGGCTGTGGCTGAGCTTGATTCGTTAGGCATACGGTTGTCGCGGGAGATTTTAAGCCTGGTTTTGTTTGTCAGAAGCGAGCGTTGGATGAAATTTGCGAGCCGTGGAGCAGTCGAGGCATATTATGATTTCAGCGAGTTTGTTTGTCAGAAGCGAGCGTTGGATGAAATTTGCGAGCCGTGGAGCAGTCGAGGCATATTATGATTTCAGCGAGTGCCGGCTTTGGTTTTTGGGAGCGCATGATTCGGGAGCGTCGAGACGAATAGCAGCCGGATTGGTCAGAGTCAGGTTTTATGAAGATTCCAGAGAGTTATTTGAGCGCCTTTGGTGAGATGATTATTGTGAGCCAGGAGCGGAGCGGGAGATTGCTGGCAGAAGCCGTATGCCTAACAACGCGCTGGAGCCAACAGCCACTGTCCCTCCGGTTTTGACCGGGACATGAACATTGAATATCATTATTGCATGGTTGAGCTTGCTGCCTGTGGCTGTGGCTCAGCTTTGATTCGTT
>JBEKEJ010000118.1:0-9485 GCA_050013895.1 Verrucomicrobiota bacterium
AAGCGCATCCTGCATCCCGCCGAAACCGCCTACTGTCTCTCTCACAAATCTCCCGGGCCTTTTCTCGCCGCCCGATTCGCCGCCAAGGAAGCCATCTCCAAGGCCTTTGGCACCGGCATCGGCGCGCAACTCGGCTGGCAGGACATGGAAATCCGCCGCAAGAAATCCGGCGAACCGTTCGTGGTCCTGCACGGCAAGTGCAAGGAATTGTTCGAATCGCGCAGCGCGAAACGGTTGCTCGTCAGCCTGAGCCACACGCAAAATTACGCAGCGGCCACGGCGGTTTTGGAAAATTGAGACACGGATTTCACAGATTAACACAGATTTAATCCGTGAAAATCTGTGAAATCCGTGTCACCCCTTTCTCCTTTATTTGGCGAGTTTTTCCCGGCAAAATGAACGCATGGGGACGGCGTGCGTGTCAATGGTGGCGATTTTGATCTTCGCGGGCGCGAGTTTCTTTTTCGCGCTGGCGGAAACAGCGCTGCTTTCCCTGGGCAAATGGCAGGCGTGCCAACTGGCCGAACGCCATCCGCGCCCGGGCCGGATCATCGCCCGGCTCCTCGAACAACCGCAGGATTTGCTGGCGGCGATGGTGCTCGGCAACACGTTCGCCAACGCCGCGATGCTGGCCGTCGCGCTGCGCAAGGTGTTCAGCGGCGAATGGCCTTTGCTGTTGACCGTGGCCGGACTGTTTGCGCTGGTGCTCATCGGTTGCGAGGTTTTCCCCAAGACGCTGGCCGTGCGGCAGCCGGAACGGTGGGCGTTGCGCGTGAGCTGGCCCCTGTTGCTGTTCGTGAACGTCACCACGCCGCTGTGCCGCGTGGCGCAAAAGTTGAACGAAGGCGTTTTGAAACTGGCCGCCCCAACGTTCCTCGTGCCACCGGCCGCGTTGACCGACGCGGAATATCAGGAATTGCTTGAAATGGCCTACCAGCAGGGCACCCTCGCCGGGGCGGAAAAGGAAATCATCCTGCAAATCGTCAGCCTAGACCAGCGCACAGTGCGCGAAGTGATGCGTCCGCGCGCCGGCATGGCGTGCATTTCGGACGACGCGACGGGCGGGGAAATGCTCGCCGCCGCGCGCGAATTCAAGCACCGGCGCCTGCCGATTTACGATGAAACGCCGGACACCATCGTCGGCATCCTGAACGCGCGCGCACTGTTGCTGGACCCCAAGATTGACCTGGCCGACGCGATTGAATTTCCGTCGTTCGTGCCGGAGACGATGAACCTCCTCCAGCTTTTCAAAAGCCTGCAAAAGCAACAACGCGGCCTGGCCATCGTGCTCGACGAGTTTGGCGGCACGGCCGGGCTGGTCACGATGGAGGACATATTGGGCGAATTGGTCGGCAAGATCCGCGCGGAGGCGAGACCGGAGGGTTTTGTCATGGAAAAGCTCGCGCCGGGGCGCTGGCGTGTGAACGGCACGATGCGGCTGGACGATTTCCGCCGCGAATTCCCGCCACTGGGCGACGTGCCCGAAGTCGAGACGATGGGCGGACTGCTGTCGCATTTGCTCGGCGTGGTGCCCGAAACCGGCCAGTCGGCTGCGTTTCGCGGTTTGAAGCTTACGGCGCACGTGGCCGATGAACGGCGCGTGCGTGAATTGCTCGTCCAACAGATGAAATGAAATGAACCTCGAGATTATCAACTGGCTCGGCCTGGCGGGCTGTCTGGCGATGTCGTTCCTGCTTTCGGGCATGGAGGCGGGCGTGTTCGCGTTGAGCCGGTTGCGCGTGAGGCGGCTGGCACGCGCGGGACGGCCCTCGGCAAAATTGCTTCACGGTTTTCTCGAAGATCCCGAAAGCTTTCTCTGGACCATCCTGGTCGGCAACACGCTGGCCAATTTCCTCATCCTCGGCTGGGTCATCGTGAAATTGCACGGCTGGTTGGCGGGGCCCCATGCCCTGATCGTCGTCATCTTTGCGGCGGCGGTGTTTCTGTTTTACGCGCTGTTCGATCTGCTGCCCAAAATGCTGTTTCGCGCGCATCCCAATCAATTGTGCCTCGCCATGGCTAACGTGTTCCGGCCCGTCCATGTTGTGCTGCGACCGCTCGTCTGGCTGGTCAAGACGGCGTCCACGGCCCTGTTAAGCTGGACGGGCGGGAGCGCCTTCACCGGGCGGCTGTTCGGCAACCGCGAGGAAATGCGCGCCGTCATGCAGGAATCCGCCCAGGCGCTCACGAGCGACGAGCGCGCCATGGTCAACCGCGTGCTCGACCTGCAGAATTTCACCGTCCGCCAGATTGCCACCCCGCTAGCGCAGACGGTGGCGGTCGAGGTCCAAACACCGATTCGCGACGTGCTGGCGCTGGGGCGCGGAAGGAAACTGTCGCGCCTGCCGGTCTGGGAAACGCGCGACGGCCGGCGCCGCATCGCTGGTCTGCTGTCGCTGGACGTGTTGTTGTTCCGTGATGATCTCGATCTGGATAAACCCGCGTCGGCGCACATGGCCCCGGCGCTGTTTGTGGACGAGGGCATGCGGCTGGAAATCGCGTTGCGTCTGATGCAACGCGCCGGGCACCGGCTGGCAATTGTGCTGGGACGCGACCGCGGCGAAATCGGCATCGTGAGCCTGGAAGACATCTTAAAGGTGATGTTCGGCGAGGTGAAATTGTGAATATGATTTCTCCTCGTTCTCATGCTCGTCCTCGTAATCGGAAGTTTTCGAGGAGGAGAAGGAGAACGAGGACGAGGACGATTGAAACATGAACTGGGACGCTGCCATTTTAATTGCGCTCAAGATCCTGGCGGTGCTTGTGCTCGTGCTGCTGAACGGATTCTTCGTCGCCACCGAGTTCGCGCTGGTCCGCATCCGCGAAACGCAATTGGACGCGCTCATTCTCAAGGGCCAGCGACGGGCAAAGATGGCGCGGCACATCGTCCGCAACCTGAATTCCTATCTCAGCGCGACGCAACTGGGCATCACGATGGTCAGCCTGGGCCTGGGCTGGATCGGCCAGCCGGTGTTTACCACGCTCCTCGACCCGATCCTCATCGCGCTCGGCGTCACTTCGGAAGTGTGGCAGCATTCCATTTCCTTCGCCGTCGGTTTCAGCGCGCTGACGTTTTTGCACATCACGGCGGGCGAACTGGTGCCGAAATGGATGACGATACAGAAACCGTTGCCGGTGGCTTTGCGGGTGGCGCGGCCGCTGCATTGGTTTTATCTCGCGTTTTATCCGTTCAACCGGCTGCTGAATCTCGCCGCGCGCGGGTTGTTGCGTCAAATGGGAATCGAACCTGACGCGGAAATCAGCGGCGGGCAATCGGAGGAGGAGTTGCGCCTGGCGCTCGCCCCGGTCTCGCAAAGCGGGCTGACGTTCGGACGCAACATCGTGTTGAACGCGCTCGATTTGCGCCGCCGCGTCGCGCGCGAGGTCATGCGCCCGCGCCACGAAATCACCGCCTTCGACACCGACGCGAGCCTCGCGGACTGTCTCGCCCTGGCGGAAAAGACGCGCTACTCGCGGTTTCCCTTGTGCGAGGGCGGCGATCTGGACCGGACGCGCGGCGTGATTCACATCAAGGACCTTTATCCTGCCGTGCGGGACGCTGCGCTGGCGGGACGCACAGCGGCGGATTTGCTGCCGGCGGCGCGCCCGCTGGTTTATGTGCCCGAGACCGGGCGCCTGGAAAAGTTGCTCCAATTGTTTCTCGAACGAAAGCTGCACTTTGCCATCGTGGTGGACGAGTTCGGCGGCACGCTCGGCATCGTGACGCTGGAAGACGTGCTCGAAGAACTCGTCGGGCAGATTCAGGATGAATTCGATGAGGAAAAACCGGAATTGACGCGCGTGAGCGAAAACGTCTGGGAAGCATCCGGCGCGCTGCCGTTGCACGAACTCGAAAAACTCGCCGGCGAGATCGGGCACGGAGAGGGCGCTGCGACCGCGAGCGGCTGGATCACGCGAAGGCTCGGCGGCTTTCCCAAGGCGGGCGACGTGTTGACCCTCGGCGCGTGCGAATTGCGCGTTGAAGAAATGGACGGCCCCCGAGTGGCGCGGTTTAGAATCACCCGACGAAAGGAATTGGAAGACACGACCTTCACCACCAGGCGCCGCGAATCGCAAAAAGCGCCGTGACCATGCCGATGCCGGCGTCCGCTGCGACCGCCGGCCAAACCCCCTTCAAGGCTGCCGCGCCGGCAAAAAGCAGCAACGCGCCCAGCCAGAGGCTGAGCGGATGGTAGTCCGGCGAACTTTTCCCTTTCGGCCGTTTGTTAATCAACAGGGGAGTGACGAACGCCAGAATGAGCAGCGACAAGACCGCCCAACTGACGAAATTCACCAGCGGCGCGCCCAGCCAGGTGACCGGGAATTTTGTCGGTGCCCAAAGCCAGTAATGTTTCACGCGCGAAGCGAACGGATCGAGGGCGAAATCAAACAGCATCACCAACGCGGCCGTGAAGCCAATGACCCAGAAGCCATAGCTCCTGGTCTTCCGCCACGGACGCATGATCAACCGCGCCACGCCACGCGAATTCAATATGGCGAAGATCCAGAGCAGCGGCACTGCCCAGGGCAGGGTTTTAAAGAGTTTAGGTCCCGCTTCCGGTCCGAACACAAAGGGGCCGAAGGGCATGTCGGTAATCTGGCCGAGCGCGTGTGCCGCGCCGCCAACGATCACGATGATCACCGCCGCCCAGAAGACATTTTGCAT
This sequence comes from Verrucomicrobiota bacterium, assembly GCA_050013895.1. Classification (GTDB taxonomy): domain Bacteria; phylum Verrucomicrobiota; class Verrucomicrobiia; order Limisphaerales; family UBA11358; genus UBA11358. Next base: position 4,667 of record JBEKEJ010000118.1, read on the forward strand.
GGGCAACCGCCGCAACAGCGCGACGATTGTGCTGGTGGTTGCCAGCGAAAGCAGCAGCGCGTCCGGCCATTCCGGTTTGGCCGGCAGGCTGGCGGAGGTCCACAGCATGACGAACACGGCTACAAAACACAGCGCTACCAGGCCCGTGAGCAGCCAATGAACCCAGACCGTCATTTTTTCGCCGGAGACGGGCGCCGGCTGGTTTTGAGACGATGTCGGCGTTTGCATTTTCGGAAACGCTACGAATTTGCGGACGCGGGCGCACTCCCAAAATTGCCGGCGCGCGGCGCGCAAAATGATAACGCCACCGGAATGCCGGCTTCAGCCGGCAGCCCCACACGCGGCGTGCCCGTCTGCCGGATGAATCCGGCGTTCCTTGGTTGGAGCGACCTTGTGTCTTGGTGATGATGCCCGGATGCGCTCGTGCGGCGGAGGCTGGAATTGACTTGTTTCATGGCAGCAAAATTGCTTTTTTAGGCCGCGTCATGACATTGGACGACATCACCAGCCAGATCAAAAACTGCGCCAGCCAAATGAACGCGCGTTACGGCGGCGTTGTTTTTGACGAGTGGGCGATTGTCTCGCTGGTGCAAAACAAGGCGCGCATCCTGAGCTATATCGGCCCGCGCAACGACGATTTCCTGAAAAACTTCGCCCGGGACTTGGGCACGTTGCGCGCGGAATTGGTCGGGGGACGATACGGCACGGGCGATTTTGAATTTGCGCGGCACGGCGTCGGCACGGGTTTCGAATCGTTCCTGGTTTTGGGCCTGGGAATTTATCTGATCTGCAACAACACGCACGAGTCCATGGATGCCATCACAAAAAACCCCCGCTGGCTGGAGGCGCAGGTGCCGTTCGCGGAACTGGCCGACAAGGTCCGCGCCCAGCCGGTGCTCCTCTCCAACGAAACGCAGTTCTTCAAAAAGAATTCGTAGCAGCCGGCGTGAGCCGGCTCAACTCGAAAACCGAATTTGGTAGGGACGGCGCGCTGAGCCGTCACCGCGCCGTTCAGGCGCGGAACCGACCTGAGCTCGCGTTCACCCTCGCACAATTCGTTCCGCCCGCTGGACGCGGGCGGAGACAGCGCAGCGCGCTGTCCCTACCACCATTTTTACGCGCCCGTGCTTCGGAGTTTGGGCTCAAAATGATTTCCACCAGGCTTGACGTTTGAGTGAACTCATTCCGCGTGGCGGGACTCACGCGCAATTCAGCCAAGCAGGCCTTTCCAGAGAAAGTATCCGTAGGCGGCAACCAGCCCCGCGCCGACGAAACGCGGCAGCCGTCCCAAAAGGGCGATGAAAAGGAAATGCACCAGGGTCGCGCCGAGGAGAATGAACATTCCCGTGTGGAAAAATGGCGGCACATTCATCGTGTGATACAGCGCGTAAATGCCGATGCACAGCGGAATGGATACGTGCGCGTCGCCGACTTGCGAGGCATAGACGACTTCCGGTTGTTTGCGCCAGCCGTAATAGAACGCCAGAACCGCGTTTGGCAGCACCATCAGCCAGCCGCTGAGCCAGCCGAGGTACTTCACGCTGATGAAGCCGGTTTGAATATTGGAAATCCAGGCCACGAGCCAGCCGGTGCTGACGTAAATGCCATACGCGCCGACGGCCAGCAGCGCCAGGTCAAATGGCAGCGTCCAGCTCAGGGATTTGCCCTGGCGCACGTTGTTTTTGAGGACGTCGAACACATGAAAGCATTGCCAGAATAAAAACAACCCGACCAAAATCAGGCCGTCGTTGAAATCAATCCGCCCCTTGCGACCCAGCGCCCAAACCACGCCCGTGAAGAACAAAACGGCGGTGAGCGTCAGCAGCGACGAGAGCCGGTTCAGTTCATACGTTTTGTTGCCGGTTTTGCCTCTTTTCTTTTGCGTCCGCGAAGGCCTTATACTCCAGAATATCGCAGGCAGGCCGAGCACGAGCGTCATGTTGGTGACATTGTTGACGAGCGAATTGACCATCACGTCCGCGCCGGAGCCGCCGTCGCGGCCAAGGATGAAGGCGAAGATGAGGTTGCCCATGCCGGAGCAATACGGCATGACGAGCGTGCCGAGCACCGTGCCTTCGAAGCCCTTGGCCGTCATCGCTTCGAGCCGCCAGATCATCAGCAGCGACGCGGCGAGGAACAGCGCCAGGAACAGCCACGGCGCATAAGGCCCCTTGGCTTCAATCCAATGGATGAACGGGTTCAACACGGGCGGAGTCTAATGGAAATATTTCCGTGGGCGAATTATTTCAAGAAAAGCAGTTTGGAGTTCCGCGTTTACGCGATCCAAGGTTCGGAGTTCCGCATTTATGCGGCCCGGCCCGGCTTGCGAATACCCGAACCGCGTAAACGCGGAACTCCAAACTTACATTCCCGGCTCGGCCCAATCCTTGCCGTAATCCAGCAACGGATGGTCCCGCCAGACGCGCTTTGCCTCCTCAATTCCCGTTTGCGCCAGATATTCCGTCGCGCTGCTCCACCGCCAATCTGTCCACCGCCCGACATAGCCATGTCGCACCGGATTGTGATGGACGTAATTCAACGTCGCCCAATAGTGCCTTTCAGAACGCATCGCGCGTTCGACCGCACGAAAGAAAACTTTTCGCCCGCGAAATTTCTCTTCGCCGTTCCAAGCGTACGAAGTGCGGCGGTGCAATTGCCCCTATTCATGCAGCAGAAGTTTTATGTCCGGTGCTTCAACAAGCGCGTGATAATGATTGGGCAGCACGCCCCACGCAAACGTCTGATTGGCATGGGCGGTGAACACGGCCAGCAAGCCGCGGGAAAAAGTGTCCATGCGCTCCAGGCTGTGGCCGATATAATGATGGTGCTCGTAGCACGCCGCCGAGACAAGAAAGCGCAAGTGGCCGAAGTTTGGCCGGTGCGGCGGCGAATGCCACGGATGGCGGCGATCCTTTCGCCACGCGAGCAACTCCTCGCGCTGCTTTGGGTTGAGTTGACGCCAGAGATAACGTGGTTCCGACATGGCGGGAGATTAACCGGACCGCATAAATGCGGAACTCCAAACTTGCTCGGTTCGGAGTTCCGGCTTTAGCCGGCTCATCACTGCGGGGGACGGAGGCGAAGGCACAGCGCAGCGCCGGCAGAAATGGGCGGGCACGACACGGACGGATGGGAAGACGGCGCGCGTGAGGGAGGTGATGACGGTGAATAAAAAATTGTATCATTGGACTGTGATCCAAATACATTTGCATGGATTTAGGAATTATTCTTCGCTTGCTCTCATCCACCAAACATCGCCAGCGCCCGTCCAATCCTCGCCAGTACCTTTTCCTTACCCAACACTTCGAGCAGATGATACAGGCTGGGGCCGGCGGGTTTGCCGGTGACGGCCAGCCGGCATGGGTGCACCAGCACGCCGGCCTTCACGCCCAGCGCCTTGGCGGTTTCTTTGAGCGCGGCTTCCAATGTTGCGGCATCAAACTTCGGCGTGGTGGCAAAGGCGTCGCGGAGTTTTTCCAGGCGCGGTTTGTTTTCCGGCACAAAATCCTTCTTCGCGGCCTCGGCGTGGTAATCAAACTTGTCGGTGAAATAAAATCCGGCGTAGGCGGGCAGTTCACTGAACATCTTGAACTTGCCCTTGCAGGTGTCGAGTGCCGCTTTGACGTAGGGGAGGGGATGTCGGTTCGTGTCGATTCCAGCTTTGGCGAAGGCATGAACGGCCAGCTCGTAAAACCGGTCGTCACCAAGCTCGCGGGCATATTCGCCTTGAAGCCAAAGGAGTTTTTCGTAGTCGAAACGCGCGTTGTGCCGGAGGATTTGCGACAAGTCGAAACGCTCGATGACTTCGGCTACGGTCATTTTTTCGCGATTATCCTTGGGCGACCAGCCGAGCAGGCAGAGATAATTCACGACCGCTTCGGGCAGGAATCCTTCGTCCAGGTAAGTCGTGAGGGATGCGCCCTTGTCGCGCTTGCTCATTTTGGAGCCGTCAGCGTTCAGGATGAGCGGGATGTGGGCGTAATGCGGCGGCTTGACCCCGAACGCCTGGAAGAGCGCGATGTGCTTGGAGGTGTTGCTCAAATGGTCTTCACCGCGGATGACATGGGTGATGTCCATCTCCAGATCGTCAATCACATTCACGAGATGAAATACCGGCTGGCCGTCCGAACGCTGAATCACGAAATCCGGGTCCTGCTCCTCACGGTCGGTGAGCTTGCGGACGACGTCGCCGACGACGAGGTCGTGAATCGTGACCGGCTCGCGGGTCATTTTGAATTTGACCGCGCCTTCGTGTTCGTAGGCGAGGCCGTGGGACAGCAGCGCCTCGACGCGGCGCTGGTAATTTTCCTTCCGCTGGCTTTGGAAATACGGGCCACGGTCGCCCTTGCCCGGGCCGGTGGCGTCGCCGGTGAGCGGGCCTTCGTCCCAATCCAGGCCGAGCCAGCGCAGGCCGTTGAGGATGACGTCCACCGCCTCCTGCGTATTGCGCGCGACATCGGTGTCTTCGATGCGGAGGATGAAGGCGCCGCCGGTGTGGCGGGCGTAAAGCCAGTTGAAGAGCGCGGTGCGGGCGCCGCCGATGTGCAGGAAACCGGTGGGTGACGGGGCGAAACGGACGCGGGATTTCATGGATTCACTTGTTTCAACCGCAGATTACGCGGATTGGCGCGGATGAAAAACAAAAAAGGCACTCCGGCTTGCGGAGTGCCTTTGGGGAAAGCGTGAGGGACTAGCCGCCGAGGATGGCCTCTTTCGCGGCTTTGGCGACGCGGAATTTGACGACGCGCTTGGCCGGGATCTGGATGGTTTCGCCGGTCTTGGGGTTGCGGCCCAGGCGCGCGGCGCGGTTGCGGAGCAC
>JBEKEJ010000119.1:0-9415 GCA_050013895.1 Verrucomicrobiota bacterium
CGGACCGAGATATTTGCGCGGATCAAATTCCTTTGGATTTTCAAACGTCGCTTTGCGGATGGCCGCCGTCATGGCCAGGCGCAGGTCGGTGTCAATGTTCACCTTCGTGCAGCCGGTGCGGCGCGCCACTTCAATGTCCGCCTCCGGCACGCCGGCGGCGTCGGTGCCCAGTTTACCGCCATACTTGTTGATTTCTTCGACGAGGTCTTTCGGCACGCTTGAGGCGCCGTGCAACACCAATGGATAGTCACCCATTCCGGCGTCCATGAGCGCCTGCTTGATGAGCTTCAGACGTTCAAGATCGAGGTGTTGCTCGCCTTTGAACTTGTAGGCGCCATGCGAATTGCCGATGGCAACGGCCAGTGAATCGCAGCCAGATTCCTTGACGAATTTGACTGCGTCTTCCGGCACGGTGTAATGACCGCTTACTGAATGCGCGCCGCCTTCCTCGCCTTCGTCGAATTGCGCGCCGACGAGATGGCCCAGTTCCGATTCCACCACGCAATTATGCTTGTGGGCGTATTCCACGACCTTCCTGGTGATTTCGACGTTCTTCTCGAATGGTTCGTGGCTGGCGTCAATCATCACGCTGGTGAACCCTTCGTCAATGCAGTCCTTGCACAGCTCAAACGTGTCGCCGTGATCAAGATGCACCGCGATCGGGATGGTGGAAAGGCTGACGGCCGCCTCGATGAGCTTCTTGAGATAGACGGGGTTGGCGTATTGGCGCGCGCCCTTGGAAATCTGGAGCATCACCGGCGCCTTTTCCTCCTCGCACGCCTCGACGATGGCCTGAAGCAGTTCCATGTTGTTGACGTTGAACGCGCCGAGGGCGTATTTGCCCTTCAACGCCTTCGCAAACAATTCCCGGGTGTGTGTCAGTGGCATAAGCTTTCCGTGTTGTTTGTTGTTGATCGAATTCGGATTTCTCCAACGGCGGACAATCATAGCCTAACCTGCTTAAAAGGAAATAAAAAATACAACCGCCCGCTGCACGGCATTTGCCATATTTTTGGATAAATTGCTTTGCCGCCGGGCGACTTTGGACAAAAAATCCCGTGTGCAGGCGCGCATGCTTCTCGGTCCCGCCGGCAGCGGCAAGACGTTCCGCTGCCTGGCCGAAATTCGTGAGGCGTTGCGCGCGTCGCCGGAAGGCCCGCCGCTGATCCTGCTTGCGCCCAAACAGGCCACGTTCCAGCTCGAACGGCAGTTGCTCGCCGATCCCGCGGCGGCGGGGCTTGATGGCTACACGCGGCTCCATATTTTTTCATTCGAGCGGCTCGCGCAGTTCGTCCTGGAACAACTGCAGGCCGCGCCGCCGCAACTGCTCGCCGAGGAAAGCCGCGTGATGGTTTTGCGCGCCCTGTTGATGCGGCACGAGGACGAATTGAAATTGTTCGGCCGCAGCGCCCGCCGGCCCGGGTTCGCCCGGGAACTCAGCCGGTTGCTCGGCGAACTGCAACAACACCAATTCACGCCCGCCAAACTCCGGGCCCTGGCCGACCGCCTGGTCGGACGCCGCGAATTGCAGGACAAACTCCATGACCTCGCGCTGCTGCTCAAGGTCCAGGCTCACTGGCTGGCCGATCATGAATTGCAGGACGCGAACCGCCTGCTGGATTTCGCAACGGACGCTTTGCGCGAAACCGGCGTGGCGGCGTCTCGGCAGAGCGCCGCCATTCCTCTGAAAAAATGCGGCGGTCTGCCGACCGCCGCTACGATCCAACAATTGTGGCTCGATGGTTTCGCGGAGATGACACCGCAGGAATTGGACCTGCTCGCCGCCATCCTGCCGCGTTGCAAGCGCGCGACGCTCGCGTTCTGTCTCGAAAACGAGCCGAAAGCCGAAACTGCCTGGTTTTCCATCTGGTCGTCCGTCGGCAAGACCTTTCAACAATGCCGGCAACGGCTCGCGAACCTGCCGCGTTGTGAAATCGAAATCGAAATCCTTCCACGTGATCCCCGAAAAAATCGCTTTGCAAAACATCCCGGACTCTCACGGCTCGAAAAAGATTGGACTTCCCCGGTGACCCCGAACTCCGAACTCCCGCCTCCGCCTCCGGCTCCGGCGCGGCAAGCCGCATTTCAGTCCGCGTCGAAGTGGAACGAGGACGGGCGAACTCCGAACTCCGCAATCTCAATCACCGCCTGTCAAAATCCTGAAGCCGAAGCAACTTTCGCCGCGCGCGAAATTTTGAAATTTGTCCGCGCGGGAGCGCGATTCCGTGACTCCGCCGTGCTCGTGCGGAACCTCGACGGTTATTACAAACCGCTGGCGTGCGCGTTTCGTCGTTATGACGTCCCGTTTTTCCTGGACCGGCGCGAATCCGTTGCGCACCACCCGCTGGCCGAACTCACCCGCGGCGCGCTTCGCACCATCGCTTTTGACTGGCGGCACGACGACTGGTTTGCCGCGCTCAAGACCGGATTTTCCGGCGTTGAAGAAACCGAAATTGACCGGCTCGAAAATGCCGCGCTTGAATCCGGCTGGCGCGGCAAAAAATGGCGCGAAGCCTCGCCGGCTGGCGACGCTGCGCTTGAACGCCTGCGCCAAAAGATTCTCCCGCCGTTTGAGAATCTTGCCGTGCAACTCGCGCGACACCAAAACCAGCCGACCGGCGGGCAATTGGCCGAAGCCTTGCGCAAACTCTGGGACGAACTTGATGTGGAAGCAATCCTGGAACGTTGGTCGCTCGACGAGTCAAACTCCGAATTCCGAACTTCGAACTCCGCGCTGCACCAGACCGTTTGGGAGCAAATGAACGTGTGGCTGGACAGCGTGGCCCTCGCGTTTTCGCGCGAAGCGCTGCCCTTGCGCGATTGGCTGCCGGTTTTGGAGGCGGGTCTGGCAAACCTGACCGTGGGCGTGATTCCGCCCGTGCTCGATGAAGTGCTGGTGGGCGCCATTGACCGCGCCCGCAATCCAAACTTGAAATTCGCGCTCGTGCTCGGCGTCAACGAATCCGTCTTTCCCGCCGCGCCCGCCGCGCCGCCGATTTTGACGGACGCCGACCGCGATCAAATGGAACAAGGCGGCGCGACGCTCGGCCCGGATTTGCGTGAACGGCTGGCGCGCGAACGTTACTACGGCTACATCGCCTGCACGCGCGCGAGCCAAAGACTGGCCGTGACCTTTGCCCGCCACGATGCCGACGGAAATACGCTGAACCCATCGCCGTTTGTTTCACATTTGCAGCGGTTGTTCCCCAAACTGGAAATCGGGGAATTTGGCGGCGAAATCAGCCTGGCTGAAGCGGTGCACCCCGTTGAAATCGCCGCGCCGCTCCTGAACCTATGCAGCAGTCCCGCAATGCGGGATGAGTCCGCTCATTCTGAAACATCGGAAAAGAGTCAGAGCCGACTCACGTCGGCTGCTACAGTTGAGGGGTGGTCCGAACTGCTCGAACTGCCACCATTGAAATCGCTCGCCGAAAGCCTGCGCCGGTTGCGTGAGCCGGACCCGGCGGAAAATTTGTCGCCGGCACTGGCGGAAAAGCTTTTTGGCCCGGTGCTGCGGACGTCGGTGAGCCGGCTCGAAGAATTTGCCCAATGCCCGTTCCGGTTCTTTGTCCGCAGTGGATTACGGGCCGGGGAGCGGAGGATTTTCGAACTCGACGCGCGTGAACGGGGCAGTTTCCAGCACGACGTGTTGAAAGTCTTCCATGAACGGTTGGCCGCCGAAGGCACGCACTGGCGCGATTTGACGCCGCCCGAGGCGCGTGAACGGATTCGCGCCGTCGCGGTTGAATTGACGGACAATTTCCGCGGCGGATTAATGCGCGACACGGCGCAGACCCGGTTCGAGGCGCGGGCGATGACCGAATCGCTGCAGGATTTCATCGAGGTCGTGGTGACGTGGCTGCGGGGGCAGAACGAATTTGATCCGGCGGCGGCGGAACTGGATTTCGGCGGTGACGACGCCCCTGCGCCGGCGCTGGAACTGGATTTGGACGATGGCCACCGGCTCGCGTTGCAGGGACGGATTGATCGGGTGGATTTGTGGCGTGAACCCGGCGGAGATACCGCGCTTGCACTGGTGCTGGACTACAAATCCAGCGGCAAAAAGCTTGATCCGATATTGGCGGAGCACGGTGTGCAGTTGCAGTTGTTGACGTATCTGAACGTGCTGCGGCATTGGCCGGACCCACGCGGCGTGCTCGGCGCGGCCCGGCTGGTTCCAGCGGGTGCTTTTTACGTGAATTTGCGCGGCCAATACGAAAGCGGCCGCACGCGAGCCGAGGTGCTGGACGACGCCGGTGACGCGCGCAAGCGCGCCTACCGGCACACAGGCCGGTTCGACGCCGGCGCGCTGCCGAAGCTGGACCGCCGGGGAAGAGCGGATCAATTCAGTTATCAACGGAATCAGGACGGCTCGTTGCGCAAAGGGTCGGTCGAGGCCTTGCCGCGCGCGGAATTCGAAAAATTGCTGGATCGGGTGGAGACCCAAATGCGCGAAATGGGACGCGCGATTTTTTCCGGTGTGGCGAAGGTGGATCCGTATCACAAGGGCAGCGAAACGCCATGCGACTTTTGCGATTACCGCGCCGCGTGCCGGATTGATCCGTGGACGCACCGCTATCGCGTGCTGCGCTCGCCGCCAGAGGAGATTTCTTCATGATCTGTCCGAACTGCCGCGAGGTCTTGGACTGCGGTGGCCCTCCACCGCTTTGCCAACGGATGGCGTTTTGTCCGAAGCGCCAGAGGGCTGGCGCAGTCCAAAACGCTGGCGCGCTGATGGCTGCGCTCTGCATTGCAAGGCTCTGATGCGTACCTGAAGTTGAATGCAAGATCTTTCTATGACGCTACGCGGCAAATCCGATCCAAGCTGGTCTGCGCTGGTCGAAAAATGGAAAGCCGAACAATCGCGCCTGCGCGAGCGGATGATTCTCGCGCCGTTGAGGCCGCTGCCGCGATTCGTCGCCGGGGCCGATTGCGCGTTCTCCGGCGACAAACAAACCATTTTCGCCGCCGCCGTGGTTTATGACCGTGAAACGCTGCGCATTGTTGAAGTCGCCCACGCCATCCGTCCGGCGGAATTCCCCTATGTTCCCGGCTTTCTCAGCTTCCGTGAAGGTCCCGCGGTCACGCAGGCGGTCCGCGCGTTGCGGCACGAATTCGGCGCGATCCTTTTTGACGGACAAGGCTTCGCGCACCCGCGACGCTGCGGCATCGCGTCGCATCTGGCGATTCAATTGGACAAACCCGGTGTCGGCGTTGCCAAGAGCCGGCTGATGGGTTCGTTTGGGAAATTGGCGGCGGAGGCGGGCGCAACGGCGACGCTCCGGGATGGTGATGAACAGATTGGCGTCGTGCTGCGGACGCAAAGGGGGATACGCCCGGTTTTTGTGAGCGTCGGGCATCGAGTGGATTTGGCGTCGGCTATCAAACTGGTGCTGGCCTGCTGCACTCGCTATCGCATTCCCGAACCCACGCGGCAGGCGGACATTGAAGTGGGGAAATTAAAACGGCATTCAAAGCGAATTTGACCGCGAAATACACGAACTACACGAAAAGAATTAGTCCGCGAATTTCGCGAATTGGCGCGAATTTTTGGCGGGGCGAGAGTCCCCGCGAGCCGAAAATTTTTTGCTCCGTAGCGGCGCGTCGGCAGACCGCCACTGACCGAAATCAAGATGGCGGCGCTCTGCCGAGACGCCGCTACGCCCGCTCAACACACCAGCACCAACACCGCCCCGGAAGCTGTAGCGTCGAGCCTGTGGCTCGAACGAATCGGCGCACAGCGCCGACGCTACATCAATAAACCAGAACGAGAACAGCGGCTTACCATAGCGCCGTCGGCGCGACATATTTGTAGAACCACAACCCAGACAATAAATTTTCCCCCCATCGGGGTTACATATTCCGACGATGCCGCACCTGACGGAGCTTTATAAATTTTTGCGCTACGTTTCTACAAAGATGCCAGCCCTACGGGCTTTGAAAGATCGAATTCGTGTCAATTCGCGAAATTCGTGGATGAATGTTTTTCGCAGTTGAAGCCTAATGATACTCCTGCAACGTTTTCACGCCGTAACCCGATTTCTTAAGCGCGGCGATGCCGAGTGCAGCAGCCTGTGCGCCGCTCAACGTTGTCATGATCGGCGTGCCGGTATAGACGGCAGTGGTGCGGATTTTTATTTCGTCGGCGCGCGGTGTGGCGCCGCTCGGTGTGTTGATGACGAACTGGATTTCCTTGTTCTTGAGCAGGTCAATCGCATTGGGCCGGCCCTCGGCGAGTTTGAAAATGCGTTGAACTTTCAGCCCGGCCTTTTCCAAAACGTCCGCCGTGCCGCCGGTGGCGACCAGCTCAAAGCCCAGTTCGACAAACTGTTTTGCCACTGTCGCGATCTGTTTTTTGTGTGCGTCGCTGACACTGACGAAAATCTTCCCGCCCAGCGGCAGGGATGCGCCGGCGGCGATTTGCGATTTCGCGTAGGCAATGCCGAGGTCAGCGTCCAGTCCCATGACCTCGCCGGTCGAGCGCATTTCCGGCGAGAGCAAAATGTCCTGCCCATGAAAGCGGTTGAACGGGAAAACCGACTCCTTCACCGCCCAATACTTCGTCCGGACCTCTTTTGTGAAACCCAGCTCTTCGAGCGTTTTGCCGGCCATGACCTTCGCCGCCAGTTTCGCCAGCGGCACGCCAATCGCCTTGCTGACGAACGGCACCGTGCGCGACGCGCGCGGGTTCACTTCGAGTACGAAAACCTTTTCGTCCTTCACCGCATACTGCACGTTCATCAGGCCAATGACCTTCAACTCGCGCGCCATCGCTTGCGTGTAACCGCGGATCGTCTCGATGACTTTTTGGGAAAGCGTGTGCGGTGGCAGGACCATCGCCGCGTCGCCGGAGTGGACGCCGGCAAACTCAATGTGTTCGAGGATGCCTCCGATAACGATGGTGCCCTCGGTAGGCCGCGTCACTCCGTGCGCGCCGACGTTGGCGTCCGGACGAGCGGCGGGCAGAGGACTGCCCGCCCTACCAATGAACTGGCCAACATCCGCGATGCAATCCACGTCCACCTCGGTCGCATCCTCCAGAAATTTGTCCACCAGCACGGGGCGCTCGGGCGAAGCTTCAACGGCAAAGCGCATGTAATGCTGAAGCTCGGCGTCGGAATAAACAATCTGCATCGCCCGGCCGCCCAGCACAAAGGACGGACGGACCAAAATCGGGTAGCCGAGTTTCTGGGCAACCTTGAGCGCCTCGGTTTCATTGGTGGCGATGCCGTTGGGCGGCTGCGGTATTTCGAGCTTGTCGAGCATCGCGGCGAAGAGCTTGCGGTCCTCGGCGACTTCAATGCCCTGCGGCGAGGTGCCGATGATGTTGACGCCGTTTTTCTGGAGGCCGAGCGCGAGGTTGAGCGGCGTCTGGCCGCCGAATTGGGCGATGGCGCCCCAGCATTGCTCGCGTTCGTAAATGTGCAGCACATCCTCGAGCGTGAGCGGCTCGAAGAAAAGCTGGTCGCTCGTGTCGTAGTCTGTGGAGACGGTTTCCGGGTTGGAATTGACCATGATGGTCTCGAAACCGTCTTCCTTGAGCGCAAAAGCGGCATGGACGCAGCAGTAATCGAATTCAATGCCCTGTCCGATGCGATTCGGACCGCCGCCCAGAATCATTACTTTCTTCCTCGGCGTCGTTCTGACCTCGTCGTCGCCACGGTCGTAGGTCGAATAATAATAGGGCGTGTAAGCTTCGAATTCGGCGGCGCAGGTGTCCACCAGCCGGTAGCTGGGCACGAGGCCCAGTTCTTTCCGCCGCGCGCGGATTTCATCCTCGGTGGCCCCGGTCAAATGGGCGATCTGCCGGTCGGAAAATCCGAGCGACTTGGCGCGGGTTAACTGTTTGGAGTCCATGCGTTGCGGGCAAAATTAAATCCTGCCAATCAAACCGCAAATGAACACCGGTGTCGAGCAGGAATGGAACGCGAAGTCTTTCCCAATACGGACAGGCACGACACGACGGCCCTGCGCGGCGCAAACGGTGGTTGAAGACGCCGACGGAGTCCGCCTCGTTATGCGTTGGCGCTATCGAGAGCGCCGACGGTAACGATCGCCCTTGATGATCGGTTCTCGGCGGTTGCCGCCGTTCATCACATGGTGGATCGTCCCCGGATAGGCATCAGTTCTTGCCGTTCTGCGCGTCGAGGGGGAGACTTCGTGTGCTTGCGCGGCTCCTGCTGCGGCCAAAGGCGACACCCAGAAGACCGAGGACGACCAGGACGGAAGACGTTGGTTCCGGGACGCTATCAACAAAACGAACGTCGTCAATTCCAACGGCGTCACTGGCGGCATAAACAATGACACTTGATATTTGCTGGTTCGCGTCCGTGAAGCCCAAGAATTGAACTCCAGAGCCGGGATTGGGGATGTTCACTGTCTGCGACGAGCCGTCAGAAAAAGTTATCGTTTCCCCATTGGCTTGGACGCCAGAAATATAGAAGCCGAAAGCTTGGATTGGGGTGCCGAACGTGAACGTAATAGTGTTAGCCATTTGGAGAAAATTACTTCCGCCAACAGTCGTATTATAACCAAAAAGTCTGTCAGGAGCAATCGAAGTATTTGAGATGTATTGTTCACTCGTCGTGTCCAAGGTCACTCCCGGTGCAATCAGCAAACTGGAGAAGAAGAAGCCAACGGGGGCGGCTTCAAAATCGATTATGTTGACGGGTCCAAGCACACCGGCTGCCGTATCAAAATCTGATGCAGCCGTAATGGAGTTCGGACGCGGGTCGGTAGAATTCGCTCCAGGGTCAATTCCGTTAAACACAATCGGCGACGAATTGGCAGAAGCCGTGATTAGACCAAATACCGCGGTGCAGAACAGCAGTTCCAAGGTTGATTTTTTCATGATTTTTTGTTGGTTTCGGACGTTACACGAGTTTATTTTGACACTAACCCAAAAGATTTTCCTCATCTTGGGGGGAAAGAGCCGCCCAGCGATTTGCATTAATCTATTGGAAGCATCGTCAACTGTCAACAACATTAGTTAATCATCGTTGCTAATCTTTTTTGTAAGCTAAAGCCACGGCTGGGGATTGTTCCGTCGGGAAAGGATGGGAATAGCCCCCCCCAAATCCGCTTGTCGATTCCCCGGCTTTCGGTTACGAACAGGCCGATGAAAAATTTCGGGCGTGCGTTGTTCTGGCTGACGTGGTTCGCCCCCTTCCTTGCCCCGGCGCAAATCGACCCCGTCAAGCGTGATCTGATTCAGATCGGCTACAACACCGCGTTCGAAGGCCACGCCCCCCTGGCCGGTTACGCGTTTTTTTATCACAACCAGCCGGATTTCCTGGCAACCAACCTGACCTTGCGGCTGGCGCTCGCGCCGGTTTATCTGGACTCTGAACTGGGCTTTGTGGGCGGACTGGGGCCGAACACGGATTTCGCCATCGGCGTGGCCGGCGGCGGTTTT
>JBEKEJ010000120.1:0-9385 GCA_050013895.1 Verrucomicrobiota bacterium
ACACCTACGTCCTGCTCGGCGACGGCGAAATTGCCGAAGGCTCGGTTTGGGAGGCCGCGTCGCTCGCCGGCGTTTACAAGCTCAACAACTTGATCGCCATTGTGGACGCCAACCGTCTCGGCCAGAGCCAGGCCACTGCGTTTGGCCATGACATCGGTGTTTATCGCAAACGTTTCGAAGCGTTCGGCTGGCGCGTCGAAGACATTGACGGCCATGACATCGAGGAATTTCTGGAAGTGTTGAGCGGCGTCGGCTTGAACGAGCAGCCGCTGGCCATCATCGCCAAAACTTACAAGGGCGCGGGTGTTTCATTTTTACAGGACCGGGACGGCTGGCACGGCAAGCCGTTGAACAAGGAGGAAGCCGCCAAGGCCATCGCCGAACTCCAGCCTAGCGCAAAATCGGCCGCCGGCGTGGCCATTCCCGCACCGAATCAACTGCCGGCTCCGAACAATGCCGCCCCCGCCGGCTATCCGCCGGTCAGTTACAAGCCCGGCGATTCGGTGGCCACGCGCGAAGCCTATGGCAATGCCCTCGCCCGCATCGGCGAGGTGGACCAACGCGTCGTCGCGCTGGACGGCGACACGAAGAATTCCACCTACTCGGAGAAATTCATGAAGAAATTTCCCGGGCGATTCACCGAATGTTTCATTGCCGAGCAGAACATGGTCGGCATGGCCGTCGGCTTCGGCGCGCGCGGCAAGGTGCCGTTTGCGTCCACGTTCGCGTGCTTCTTCACGCGCACTTATGATCAAATCCGCATCGCAGGCATTTCGCAGGCGAACCTGAAACTCGCCGGCTCGCACGTCGGCATCAGCATCGGCGAGGACGGCCCGTCGCAGATGGGGTTGGAAGACCTGGCGATGATGCGCGCGATTGTCGGCAGCACGGTGTTGTATCCGGCCGACGCCGTCAGCGCGGAAAAACTCGTTGAACAAATGGCGCTGGCCAAAGGCATTTGTTATTTGCGCACGTCACGGCCCAAAACGCCGGTGATTTACAAAAACGACGAATCATTTCCGATTGGCGGAGCCAAGGTGCTGCGCCAGGGCGCGGGCGACAAGGCCACGGTCGTTGCCGCCGGCGTCACCTTGTTTGAGGCGCTCAAAGCCGCCGATGCGCTCAAGGGCGAAGGCATCGGGGTCACGGTGATTGACGCTTACAGCATTAAACCGCTGGGCAAGGACGTAATTCGCGGCGCGGCGGCGAAGACGAACCACACCGTCGTCACCGTGGAAGACCATTACGCCGAGGGCGGTTTGGGCGACACGGTGGCGGGCGAACTGAGTTCCGCCGGCATCAAAGTCCACAAGCTCGCGGTAACGGCGTTGCCGCGTTCCGGCAAACCCGAGGAATTGCTCGCGCACTTCGGCATTGACGCCGCGGCCATTGTGAAAAAGGTCAAATCCCTGGGTTGATTTTTGGCGCGGGAGGTGCTTCTAAATTGCATTCGGTGACGACACGCGGGCGTGTTGTCGCCGTTCGATTTTTTGGGAGAAAAAATCAAATCATGCAACACCGCGCGAGACATCTTTGGATTATTCTTTCGATGGCGTGTTTTTGTTTCGGCACGTCCGTGGCGGCGCTGGCGCTAAACATCTGCCCGATTTGCGGCAAGGAAATGTCTTGGCCGTATTATCTTGTTACCGACAAAGTTACTGGTGAACAGGAACTGGTGTGTTCCAAATGCATAAAATTGCCATCATGTTATGTCTGCGGTAGGCCGGTTGACCTCGACGCAGGCGGCGTCGAGTTGTCGGATGGCCGTTGCTTTTGCGCCCGCGATGCCAAGGTGGTGGTGTTTAAGGCTGCGGATGCCGAACAAATTTGCGCGGAAGTGAAGGATGATCTGGACAGACTGTTTTCACGGTTCACGTCTTTTCCAACAAATGTGGATGTGTCGGTCATTGATCGCATAGACGTGGATTCCTCGTTTAACAGCGGCGGCAGCACCTTTGAAAGTCCCAATGTGCTGGGTTACATTCATACGGCGGCAGTTGGCGATCAGAACCGTCACCTGATTCACTTATTGACCGGCCTGCCTGTGGCCGAGTTGAGATCGGTCTGCGCGCATGAATATTCGCATGCTTGGGTCCGCGACAATGTTCCCCAAGCACGGCATGCGCGATTGGGCCGCGACGCGGAGGAAGGCTTTTGCGAGCTGGTTGCCTATTTGCTGACGGATTCGCAACACGAAGCAGTGGAGGAAAAAAGAATCCTGCAAAATCATTACACGCGCGGCCAGATTGCTTTGTTCATCGAAGCCGAACAGCGTTACGGGTTCAATGAGGTCCTGGATTGGATGAAATACGGCGTGGCCCCGCAATTGGAAGCGGGGCACGTGGATGAACTCCGGGATGTCATGATGTCTCCGGCGCAGCTGGTTGCCGTCAGCCCGCCAGTTTTCAACGACATCAACAAGCCTGCACCCAGGCCCGCGCCAAAATTTGCTTTAGAACCCGCGCCTAAACCCGCGCCCTCCCCGGCCACTCTCAAACTCGAAGGGATTTTGTGGGGAAAACGGCCCGTGGCCATCATCAATGGCCGTTCTTTTCTCGCGAATGATCTGGAAAAGGCGCCATTGGGGAACACCAACGTGATGATCCATTGCCTGGAGATCCGGGAAAAGTCGGTCCGCATCCAGAACGTCGCTTCCGGAAAGGAGCAGGAGCTTCTGCTGCCGTCAAATTGAGATTCCCGGCGCCGGTATGCCGGGCAGCGGCTTCATTCACCCTTCAGGATGGAGGCTCCGGCAATGCTGAAAATGTCTTCTCGACGACTTCAGTGGAATGAGTGTTTACGTCCGCCCTCACCTTTTATCCTCTCCGCCAGGAGAGGGAATGGCTTTCGAATGTTTCCGGTTCTTCGGACGAACGTCCGGCTAATCCAGTCATTTAAATTTTCAAAAGAGCGGCGAACGATTCTCCCTCTCCTGTCCGCCTTCGCCTTTGGCTTCGGCGCGATCGCGTCGAAGCGCAGCGAAGACGGAGGGGAGAGGGTCGGGGTGAGGGCGGATGTCATCCCTGCATCCCGGTGTCAGACCCTGCCACCCACTGAAAAACGAGAAAACGACCGTCTTTCCTCGCGTCCGTGTGAGTCTGGCGGTTTTCTTTTTGCCAGCCGGGCAAAGGTGGTGCAAATTAAACCGGTGAGTGCGCCGGGAAAATTCCTGAAAGGCCAGTTGCTCCTGGACAGCGGGCAACTGGGCGGGTCTTTTTTTCAACGCACGGTCGTGTTGATCTGCCAGCACGACGCCGAAGGCGCGTTCGGGCTCGTGCTCAACCGTTCGCTCGGCAAAAAAGTCGGCGAGATGATCGTTGCCGATTTGCCCGACGCGCTCAGGGAATCGCCGCTGTATCTCGGCGGCCCGGTCCAACCCACCGCGCTGAGTTTCTTGCACACGGACAATTTCATCCCCGACGCCGACGTGCTGCCGAACCTGGCTCTCGGCCATTCGCTCGATGATTTGGTGGATGTCGGCGAATCCTTTTCAACCCGGAAGAAAGTCAAGCTCTTCGCCGGTTATGCCGGCTGGTCGTCCGGACAACTTGAGGATGAAATCAAGCGCAAGGCGTGGTTGATTTTTCCCGCTTCCCTCGAACTGGTTTTTGACACGCCCGCCGAGCGGCTTTGGTCAGAAATCCTAAAATGCAAAGGCGGCTGGCGGAACAAGTTGCTCTCGCAAATGCCGGAGAACCTGGCATGGAATTGATTTGTGATCGACTAGACCAAATTTGTGGCCGACGGTCCCCGGCGGTTTCTGCGCGGCAAGCGAGCGCTGTCATTCGAATCAATTGAAAAGAAATATGCCCAGGAACTCGCCGATGCGAGTCCGGCTGAAAAGCCTCAAATTCGCGGGCGAATGATCCGGGAATTCCTGAATCAGAAAAACCGGGAACATAAGCCGTCACCGGGAACTTTGTGGTAGGGACGGCGCGCTGAGATTGTCTCAAAAGTATCGGAGGGGCGAGTTATACGAGCCCCTGACTGGGCGAATGCCGCTGAAAATGGGGGCTCGTGTAACTCGCGCCTCCGACGAGGAATTGTTTTGAGACAGCCTCCGCTGTCCCGCTGCATCGGGCGTCGGCACCGCGCGCTAATTGGCCTCGACGAGCAAAAACATCGCGCCGGATTTCACCCCGATTTCTGTTTGCTCCATGCCTGCCGGCACCAGACAGAATTGTCCGGCGGGCAATTCGAATGAAATCGGTTTGTTCCGGACTTCGAGTTGGCCGCGCACAACGGCGATGATTTGGAGTTTGCGCGGCTTCAATTCCAGTCTCCCGCCGCTCTTCATTTCCATCGCTTCGACGTTGAACAAAGGATCCTTCACAAGCGGCCGCGTTTTGATTTCCTGGCCGGCAAATTTGCCTTGAACCAGCGCCGGTTCGATGTCGCCGAAATCAATGCTCGCCAGCGATTCCGCAACGTGCAGTTCGCGCGGCTGGCCGTCCAGCCCGGCGCGGTTCCAATCGAAAACGCGATACGTCGTGTCCGAGTTCTGCTGGATTTCAAAAATCACCAGTCCCGCGCCGATGGCATGGACCCGGCCGCCCGGCAGAAACATGGCGTCGCCCGCGTGAACGGAAACCCGATGGAAACAATCTGCCACTTGGCCGGTCCGGATTTTTTCTTCAAATTCCGGGCGGGTAACGCCGCGTTTGAGGCCGACGAACAGTTCCGCACCCGGTGCGGCGTCGGCAACAAACCACATTTCCGTTTTCGGTTCGCCTCCAAGTTCAGCGGCTTTGTTCGCGGGCGGATGAACCTGCAGCGAAAGTTTTTCCCGCGCATCGAGGATTTTGCAGAGCAAAGGAAAGCGGTTTCCGGCGGCGGGTTTCGCGTCGCCGAGCAGATCGCGCTCGTGATGTTCCATCAACCAATGCAAATCCTTCCCGGCAAGCGGGCCGTTGGCGACAACGCTCGCGTCGCCCGGACGGTCGCTGATTTCCCATGATTCGCCGATGGGCGCGCCCGGCGGCAGTTTTTTGCCGTAGAGCCGTTCGAGATTGCGCCCGCCCCAAACGCGTTCCTTGAAAATCGGATGGAAGGTGAGCGGATAAAGCACTGTGGTTTACACGGCTGGAGAAACGGTGGCGGTGGCGGCGCCGTTCACGGCCGGCTTGATCTGTTCCGCCGGAGTTGGGGCCTTTTCGAGGAAATGCCCGTGCGCCCGGTATTTTTCGTAACGCTTTTTCAACCGCTCGGCGACCGGCAACGCGAGGAGTTCGTTAAGGTGTTTGAGCAAATGCGTCTTCAAACTTTCACCGGTGGCGGCCGGATCGTTGTGCGCGCCCCCGAGCGGTTCGGGCACGATTTCGTCCACGAACTTGAGCTCGAGCAAATCCTTCGCCGTGATGCGCAACGCTTCGGCGGCCTTGGCGGCGTTGGCGCGGTCCTTCCATAAAATCGCCGCGCAGCCTTCCGGGCTGATGACCGAATAATAGGCGTTCTCTAAAATTAAAATGCGGTCAGCCACGCCGATGCCCAGTGCGCCGCCGGAACCGCCTTCGCCGATCACGGTGGCAATGATGGGTGCCTCGAACAGCGTCATTTCGCGGAGATTGACCGCGATGGACTCGGCGATGTGGCGTTCCTCCGCGCCGATGCCGGGAAACGCGCCTGCCGTGTCAATGAGGGTGATGATGGGCAGGCCGAATTTGCTGGCGAGCCGCATCAGGCGCAACGCCTTGCGATAGCCTTCGGGATGCGCCGAGCCAAAATTGCGCAGGATGTTTTCTTTTGTGTCGCGGCCTTTCTGCGTGCCGATGACTACGACGCGGTATTCGCCGAGCCTGGCAAAACCGCCGACCACCGCGCGATCTTCCGCAAAGAGCCGGTCACCGTGCAGTTCCTGAAAATCCGCAAACGTCGTCCGAAGATAGTCCAGCGTGTAGGGGCGTTTCGGATGCCGCGCCAATTGCACCCGTTCCCAAGCGGTGAGATTGGAAAAAATCTGGCGGCGGGTTTCATCCAGCTTTTTTTCGATGAGCTGGATTTCGTCCTCAAAGCTGACGTCCAGCGAATGCTTTTCCGGGTGTTCGCGCAGTTCGTCCAGCTTGGTTTGCAGTTCGATGATCGGTTTCTCGAAATCGAGCTGATGTTTCATGCGTCGGGAAGGCTAAACCCTTTCCGCCGGTCAATCAATGGGAATTCCGGATCATCTTAATCCGAAAATCGAAGTCGAGATGGGGAGCGCACGCGCCTCGCGTGCTGTTTTCCGCGCCCTTCCGCGGCGCGCCAAAGCGCGCCAGCGCGACGGCGGCGCGGAAAACTTCGGGCGCGCAAGAAAGAGGCGAACTTTCAGCCAGCAAAGTGCGTCCAAGTGCTGGACGCGAGGCGCGTCCAGCCACACCCGGGGGCGGGTGTGCTCCCCAACCCCGGTTTTCGGGTTTAATCATTGATCGCTTAACACGTCTGCCGGTCACAATTAAGAGCAGGATTAAGATTACGAGTGGAAAATGCGAAAGGCCGGACTTGCGTCCGGCCCCCGCGGTGACGAGGTTTATACGCCCTCACCCGGGCGCTCAGAAGGGTGGCGCGACCAACTTGGGGGTCGCTGTTCGAGCCGCGCCACAAGCAAAACCCCTATGCCAACCCTAAACGAACAGCGAAATCCTCAATGCTTACGATGACATAGACGGGGCAAAATGCAAGTTGTTCAAAAGATTTTATATCTTTTTTTTGGCGTGTTCAAATCGTCGGGAAATCGCAAAAAATTCCCGTTTGTGTCCTGAATTTGGTCACTTGTCCCAAAGGTGTGCGGCCATCGCCGTAAAGCGATTCGCGCAACGCCTTTTCCTTGTCCGCGCCGGAAACCAGCACCCAAACCTGCCGCGCCGCCGCAATGGCGGCATAGCCAAGTGTAACGCGGTTCGGCGGCGGTTTGGGCGAGTTTCTTACAGCGCGATAAATTGCATTATCAGAACTGGCGGCTTCCCGTTCGACCGGAAACAGCGACGCCACATGGCCGTCCTCGCCCATGCCGAGGAAAATCATATCCAGCACCGGCTGGCCATTTTTGTTCCGCGGCGCGATTTCGCAAATCTCCGATGCAGCCTGGGCAGCGGCGGCCTCCGGCGACATTTCGCCGCGAATGCGATGGATTTGACTTTCCGAAATCTGCAATGGCGCGAACAAGAGTTCATTTGCCAGACGAAAATTGCTTTCTGTGTCGTCTGGTGAAACACAACGCTCGTCCGCCCAGAAAAAATGCACGTTCGCCGGGAGGGACGGCGTGCCGCCGTCCCCAAAATTCCGCACCGTGGCCTGCCTCACGACCGAGGGGAAAAATTTCCGCGCGATGCGCCCGCCGGAAAGCGCAACGCGATGCGGCTGGCCTGCGCGGCTGGCCGCTTCAATTTCGTCCAGCCATCGCCCGGCGACCGTGCGGGCCAGTTCGTCGGCGGTGGCGAAGGAGATCAGTTCAAAATGTTTCATTCAATTTGGGAGGGACGCCGTGTCGGCGTTCCTAATTTATTGATTCTTTAGTCAGGGACGGCGACACGCCGTCCCTCCCAATTACGAAACAATTCAAAATGGTTCATGGCGCCGGCAATGGTTCATGCCAGGCGTGGCCGCTTTGGGCGAGCAAATCGTCTGACGCAACCGGTCCCCACGTGCCGGCGGCGTAAAATTCGCGGTTCGTCAGCGGCTTATCTTTCCAGCCGGCGCGGATGGAATCCACGATTTGCCACGCGGTTTCCACCTCGTCACGGCGGATGAAAAGCGTGGCGTCGCCGGCGATCGCTTCGAGCAGCAGCCGTTCATAGGCTTCGGGCGTGTAGGCGCCGAACTCCGCGTCGTAACTGAAATTCATCCGCACCGGCCGCACACCGAGGCTCATGCCCGGCACCTTGCCGTTGAAGCGGAGATAAATGCCTTCGTTCGGTTGGAGTCGCAGCGCGATGGCATTAGGATCCAGTTTCTGTCCCAACTGCGCGGCGAACAGCACGTGCGGCGTCGGGCGGAATTGAACCCGCACCTCGCTAGTGCTTTGGGGCAGGTACTTGCCGGTGCGCACATAAAACGGCACGCCCGACCAGCGCCAGTTATCAATGACCAGTTTCAGCGCAACGTAGGTTTCAACGTTGGAATCGGGTTTTACCTTGACCTCCTGCCGGTAGCCCAACACCGGCTGTCCCTCCACCGTCCCGGCAAAGTATTGGCCGCGCACCACCTGCCGCGCCAGGTCGCCGGGACCCAGCGGACGGATGGATTTGAGCAGTTTCACCTTCTCATCGCGGATGGATTCGGAGTCGAGGGACACCGGCGGCTCCATCGCGATGAGCGCGAGGACCTGGAGCATGTGGTTCTGGACCATGTCACGGAGCGCGCCGGCTTCCTCGTAATATCCGCCGCGCTGGCCGACGCCGAATTTTTCACTCACGGTAATTTGCACGTGGTCAATCAGGTTGCGGTTCCAGAGCCGCTCGAATACCGAATTGGAAAAGCGGAACATCAAAATGTTCGCAACCGTTTCCTTGCCGAGGTAATGGTCAATGCGGCAGACCTGCTGTTCCCGGGCGAAGCGCGTCAGTTCGGCGTTCAGCGCGTGCGCGGAGGCGAGGTCATGCCCGAACGGTTTCTCGACGACGATGCGTTGCCACCCCGCACCCTCTTTGTGCAGCAGGCCGGCCCGATGCACGTTTTCGACGACCATCCCGAACTGGCTGGGCAGGGTGGCCAGATAAAACAGCACGTTCTCGCGCAACGGCGCGCTGCCAAACGAGGTGAGCAGTTCTTCCAGCTTCTGGTAGGCGGCCGTGTCGGTGACGTCGCCCTGGCAATAAGACAGGTTCTGCGCAAACTTCTGCCAGACAGCATTGTCCACGGGTTTGGTGCGGGAAAACTGGTCCAAGGCCGCGCGCAGTTCGTTCCGCCACGACTCGTCGGTTTTCTCACGCCGCGCAAAGCCCACAATGCGGAATGCCGGCGGCATCTGTTTGTCCTTGTAGAGATGATAAAACGCAGGAATCAATTTGCGCGCCGTGAGATCGCCGCTCGCGCCAAAGATGACGATGGTGCAGGGTTCCAGCGCCTTGCGTTCCGCGCCGATGTGGCCGGCCAGCGCTTCGTCGAGATGTTCGGAGTCAACCATGGCCCAGACAATGACGGAGCGGGCGGACAAATTCAATCCTGTTGCGCGAATTCAAAAATTGCTCGCCCGGCGGCGGATTTTTGGGCAACCTTCCACCACGCGCGAATGAAAGCGAAAATTGTCATCACCCCCAAGAGAGCCGTGCTCGATCCGCAGGGCAAAACCGTCCAGAACGCCCTCGAACAAATGGGTTACCAGGGCGTCGCCGCCGTTCACGTCGGGAAATACATCGAAATTGATTTGGCGCCCGGCGCGGACCAAGCCGCCGCGCAACGGGCGTTGCAC
>JBEKEJ010000121.1:0-9354 GCA_050013895.1 Verrucomicrobiota bacterium
CGGCCCGTCCTCCATAGCAGGACTACTGCGGAGGGTGGACGGGACGCCAGTGCTCCACGGCAGACGAGATGAGAGTGTCTCAAAACAATTTCCCGTCGGAGGGGCGAGTTACACGAGCCCCCATTTTCATAGGCATTCGGTCAGTCAGGGGCTCGTATAACTCGCCCCTCCGATACTTTTGAGACAGTCTCAAGCTGTCCGCTGCTACCCTGCCAGCGGGGCCGCTTTTCCAAAGGCAGATCAAGCCGTGTTAATGTCAAATGGAATTGCAATATGAAAGCGATCCAACGGCCCCCAATCGCAGGGCACACTCTGTTCGCATCCTTCTCCGTTTGCTTTACGATGGAGTCAAACTGCATGAACAAGGCACAAAACCGGGACCACGTGGGTAAAGATGTTCTTTCCTGACGTGTTCTTTCGCATATTCAACTCCCACTTCCCGCAACCAGGGAATGAGTTTAAGATCGTCCAATTGAGCTTGTCCGCCGGGGAGTTGCTTGAATTTGGGATGCGTGGCGTCCAGGGGTTGGTCGTAACGGGCGTAGGTGAACTTCTGTTCCGGTCTGTCCAGGAGGGTTGGCATCTCCAGTGCGCCGGCTTCAGTGTCCCAAACGGCTCCATGCACGCAATCGCCAATGGTCCGGCACAACAAATCCTGTTCCGCCGCCACGGAACCGATCAGGGCCGGGGCGATGTATCGGATGTGATCAAGGATGTTGATGTCGGAAGCGGCTTTTCCGGGCAGGCACGCGCGCGCCAGACCGGTTCCAACCGAAACGACGTGGAGCAGTTCCCGCCCCGTCGGCCAGCAAAATTTGTAGGGGGCAAGCGTCGCCATGAGCGCCGCAATGAGAGCAGGATTATTGTATGGCGTCATGCCTCCGTCCATGAACAGGTGCGGCACCCCGCCCAGGATGATTTCTTCGGGTGGAAAATAAGTCGGCGCGGCGGTGCTGGCCCGCAGCAATTGCCAGAGCGGGATGTCGAGATTGCATTGAAGATTGGGCGTCCCGTCTTCCAGCACCCGTGCATTGTATTTGGCGTTCGGGTTGTTGCAGACCGGCCAGGGCGAGCCGGTGGAACCGTTGCGCATGACGATCAACAGGGATTTTCGCAGGCGCTTCGTCCCCAGCAGCGCCGGGGTGATGCCGTCCTCCTCGGTAAATCGTTCGCGAAAGAACCGGGCGATGGCTTGCGGTTTGTATTTGGATTTCCACTGTTGCGTCCAGCTTCCCCGGGCGAACATTTCCGGACTGTGGTCCTCGTAGAGTGCTTCAATTTCGTCCACTGGGAATCCCCAGGAAAGCAACGCCGCGATGATGGCGCCGGTGCTCGTGCCGGCGATCAAATCAAAGACGTCCCCCAGGACAAGCCCGGGTTTGTTTTGCTCCTGCCGGAACAAATCCTCGATCCGCGCGAGAATTTGCAGCGTGAACACGCCGCGAATGCCGCCACCGTCAAGTGCCAGGATGCGTTTC
This sequence comes from Verrucomicrobiota bacterium, assembly GCA_050013895.1. GTDB lineage: Bacteria > Verrucomicrobiota > Verrucomicrobiia > Limisphaerales > UBA11358 > UBA11358. Next base: position 1,479 of record JBEKEJ010000121.1, read on the forward strand.
ATAATAACGTTTGATTGCTAATGCGGTTCACCGGCGAACTGCCGGAACGAATGCCATTCGACAATTTCCTGAAGTAATTCTTCCTCCGTCTCCGCAGCCACGCGCGCCAGACTGTTCCACGTTCGGACCAATTTCAAACGTTTGGCCGCGCCGGCGAGCATCGAAGCCATTTCGGCGTATCGGACGGCCCGGCGCGAATAATCCTGCGTGACCATCAGCGAAAAAAGCGCCGCGCTCGCCAGGGGCAGCAGCAGCGACAGATATTTGGGAACGGTCAGGGCCGGATCGGGAATGTGCGACCCCGCGTCGAAATCTTTTAGCAGGGAAATCGCAAACGCCAGCAGCGATAGCAGCGCGGCCGTCGCCGTGCTGAACAGCGCCAGCCCCTTGAGCTTTTGATAGATCAGACGCGCCCTGGCGCTGTGCCGGGAAAAATAGGCAATTTGATTTTCCACGCGCTCTTTCAAATACCCGTCGCGGGCCGATTCCAGAGGCAGCGGCGGCGTCTTGTCCAGAATGCGAATCAGCCGCAGGTCCCGGCACAGCCGGTCAAAGCCCTGGATGGAAATTTTTGGGGAATAATCCACCCGCCGCATGTGCCAGGTGGCAAGGAAAGACCGGCAGATTTCCGCGGCAATCCGGTTCTTCATCCATTCCTGATGTTTTTTGCGATGGTGCACAGACAAAATGAATGCGGAACCCAGCAGAATCAGTTCAATGAGCGCGAGCAATTGACCCCAGCCGCCATGGTGTCCAAACGCCAGCGCAATGAAACCGATCGCCGAGGCGAGGAGTTGATAGAGTATGATTCGCAAAACGAGATGGCGCGATTTGGGGGCGTGAAGCTGCGCCGTTTCGTCCACTTCCTGAAAATGTCTTTCGACCGTTTCGCGCGGATTATCCTTCCAATCGGCAGGCAGGGACTTCGCCGGCACCTGTTCCAGGCGTTCTTCGGCAATTGCGCCGCTGATTGGGTCAATGATGATCAATGGTTTCCCCAACTCGCGGACGTAAGCCGCCACATCGCCCGTGCCGCCAAAACCTTCGGACGGTTTCCCGTCCCAGACCACGACCATGACGTCCGCCCGGTCCGCGGTCATGACGCCGGTTTCCATGTAAGCGCCCTCGGGGGATTCCTCGCCCGCGACTTCTTCCACGTGCGTCGCCCTGACGATGAGCGGAAGAATCCGCTGCCAGTCCCCCGGGCTGAAATCCCGTTGAAAACGGGCCTGGGGAAAAGGAAGCACGAGCAGGCAGGGCAAATTCCGGCGCGCGACCTCTTCAACGAACAACGTGTCCGCGCCACTGGCCGCCGAGGACACCGAGGCGAGCGGGCTGTGACTGGCCGCGAGCCGGTCGAAGACTCTGCGGATCGCATCGGTCGCGACTTTCGGGTCAGCCAGCTTCCGATGACCGCTGAATCCAACCACCGTCCATTCAGGCAGCATAAATTTTTCGCCGGGATTTTTGCCCGGTCATTCGCCAATGAATTCTCAACAAACGATCGCGCGCGTATTATCCCAACCGTTCAAAACCGTCGAGAAAAAAGGCGGTACTTCCGCGCAGTTAGGCGCAGCCCGGACGCACCCTGGCACTGCCGCTCAAAGAGCGGAGTAGTTCGTCAAGGAACGCCGGATTCATCCGGCAGGACGATTCGGCTGAACCTGCGCTGCCGCATAAATGCGGCGTTCCGGGGCGGTGTCATAATGTGCCTCGCAGCCACTACGACAACCAATTTAAGCGTGACTTTGCGCGCGCTTGTGATAGCTTGCCTGCAAGGAGGTGCGTATGGACAATTCAATTCCACCGATTTCTGAACAGGCTTTTCAAAAGCAATCTGTCACTCCTTGAAAACCCTGCGCATCTTCATCTCTTCGCCCGGCGATGTGCGTCCTGAACGCGTGCGCGCCCTGGGCGTCGCGCAAAAGTTGCAGACGAAGTATCGCGCTTTCATCAATCTGGAACCGATTCTTTGGGAGCACGAGGCGATGAGCGCCTGCTCCACGTTCCAGGCCCAGATTGTCCCGCCGTCAAAGGCCGACATCGTCATTTGCATCCTTTGGTCCCGCATCGGCATGCGGTTGCCGGCGGATTACAAGCGGCCGGACGGAAGCGTTCCCACCGGCACGGAGTGGGAGTTTGAAGACGCCTATGCCGCCCACCAGGCCAAGGGCACTCCCGATCTCTATGTATATCGCAAGACCGCCGAAGCGCGCATCGAGTTGGGCAGCGACAGCGACCGGGAATACTTCGAATGGAAGGAGCAGAAGAAGGCGCTCGACGGATTTCTCGATCGCTGGTTCAAGGGGCACGACGGTTCGTTCAAGGCGGCTTTCAACACCTTCGAGAACGATGAGCAATTCGAGAAAATGCTCACCGAACATCTCGACCGGATCATCGGGGGCAAGGTGCGGTCCGACCAGGATGTGGCCGAAGACAGGCAGAAGATCACCTGGTTTGAAGGGTCGCCGTTCCTCGGCTTGCGCGCTTTTCAGCCGGAGCACGCGCCGATCTTTTTCGGACGCGACCTGGACACGCGCAAAATTCTCAACCGGCTCGAAGTGCAAGCCGGCAGCAGCGGCCGTGTCTTCCTGATGATCCTGGGCATGAGCGGATGCGGGAAATCCTCGGTGGCGCGCGCGGGGGTGCTCCCGGCTTTGCAAAGTCCGGGCGAAACCAGGTGGGACTGCTGGCGTCATCTCATCCTGCGGCCGTCGGAGGCCGCCAACAGCCTGTTGTCCGGCCTGGGCGAGGCGTTGCTGAAGTCGCTCCCCGAACTGGCGCAGAGCGGTTACAACGCGGAGCGCCTGGCGGTTTTGCTGCGTAACGCTCCGATCCATGCGATCCCATTGCTGGAAGCCGCGCTCAACCAGGCCGCCAAAACCCATGCGCAGGAAAAAGGGCCCAGCGCCAGCACCGGGGCGCGGTTGTTCCTGCTCATAGACCAATTCGAGGAGGTCTTCACGCTGGAGCGTTTCCGGGGAGAAAAAGACGCTTTCGTGGGAGCGCTCGCCGCCCTTTCGCGCAGCGGCCTGGCGTGGGTGGTCGTCACCATGCGCAGCGATCTTTACGGGCACTGCACCGAGATCAGCACGCTCATGGAATTGAAAGGCGACGATGGCCAGTATGATCTCACCCCGCCCGGCGTGGCCGAACTGCCCCAGATGATCCGGTTGCCCGCGCTCGCCGCGGGGCTGCGCTATGAAATTGATCCCAAGACCGGCCGCAAGCTTGATGATGCCCTGCTCGAAGAAGCGTGGAAGAACCCCGAGTCGCTCCCGTTGCTCGAGTTCACGCTGGACGAACTGTTCAAAGGCAAAAGCGCGGCCAATGTCCTCACCTGGGAGGCCTACCGCGCGCTGGGCGGAATGCAAGGCGCCATCGCCAGGCGCGCGGAGACCGAATACCAGGAACTCTCGAAAGAGGGGCAGGCCGCGCTGCCCTGGGTTTTCGGCAGGCTGGTGACCTTTGAACACAATCACGCCACGGCCCAGCAGGCGCGCGCCGCCGAGTTCGCCAGCCGGCCGGGAGCAGACGAAGTCGTCCGGCGATTTATTGCCGCCAACCTTTTTGTGACGGCGGGCGGGCATACGGGTGGTCCGGCGGATGAGAACACGGTGATCATCAGCATGGCCCATGAAGCGCTGCTCGAAGGCTGGCCGCTTCTGAAGGATTGGATCGAAAGCCATCGGGAAAACCTGAAGAGCCACGCGGCGGTCACTGCCGACACCAAACGGTGGCTCGAGAACAATCGCGATCCGGATTATCTTTACCGGAGCGGACAGCCGCTGAATCAGGCGAAGGCCGTGCTGGACGCGGATTTCCTGAGCAAGGCGGAAGAGGAATTTGTCCGAGCGAGTTTGCGCAACGTTGCAAAACAACAGTTTCAAGACAGCCTGGCCACCGGTGAGCGGATGGCCGAAATTTCGGCTCAGTTGCGCGCCGGCTATCCCGAATTGCGCCGGCAAATCCTGCGGGCGGCGCTCGCGTCCGGGATTGACGAAACCCGCGAACATGCCGCGATGCTGCTGGGGACGGAGCCAGTGGAGGAATTGACCCGGGAATTGGTGCGATTAATTCTGAACGATCCAACGGATGCGGTGCGGCGCGCGGCGGCAACGAGCCTGATCCAACTGGACCACGGTTTGTGCTTCGACGATCTCGCGGAGCAATGCGGCGATGCCGCCGGCCCGGCCGCGATCCGGGCGCTCGCGCATGTCCGGGTAGCGGCGGACACGGTTCCGACGCCCACCGGTTTCGAGCAGCGGTTTCGCGCCTTGAAGCCGGGCCACCGATCCAAGGTCGTCTCGCAGTCCCGGGTTCTGCGGTTGAGCCGCGGCTGGCCAACGCTGTTTCTTGTGTTGATTCCCACCGTGGCGCTTTCGTCCATCTTTGCGGCGATTTTCAAGTCCTTTCCGGGCGTCTTCAACTACGCGCTGTGTCAAACCGCCGCGGGCGCCGCCAAGGCTGTATTTGACGCCGTGATCGCCTGCGTTTTTTGGGGTGGCATCATCACTTTCTTCATCACCCTGCACCGGGTGGTCTTTCGCAGCGCGCAGGGCAAGAAGTCGTTCTGGCAACCCTGGACCGCCCTCGTCGCCGGCGCCATCGGCGGTATGATCAGCAGCGCCCTGCTGTTGGCGATCATGGTTTTTGTTTGTGACGCCCAGACGACCGAAATACTTGGCTGGACGGAAGCAACGAGGCTGTCCCATTGGAGCTTGCCTTTCTGGAATGACATTCTGTGGCGGACACGCGACTTTTGGCCGTATCTGTTCATGGGAACCGGACTGGGCGTCGGCATGGCCGCCATGGCCAACGGCCTGTGGGCCTCAGCCGAATGGTCCGCCTCCATCGGAAGACAATCCATTGTGACGGGGAAAGACGTGGTTCCTTTGATCCGATCCCTGGCCCGGCTCGCGGTGCGCTTCGCCTGGCCGATTCCGGTGTGCATGCTGCTGGCTGATGCCCTGGCGTTTTACGTTGTCCGCACCGCTCCCGTCGCGATGGCGACGCCAGCCCCGGCCTGGATGAACAACTGGCATGACGTGCTTCTGGGCGGGATGTCGCACGATGTCGGTCTGGTAACACAATGGAAGATGAGCGCCTGGGGACAGGGGCTGGGCATCTTCTTCGACAGCGCCACGCAGGCTTTGGGCGGGTTTTTCTGCATGGTCGGCATGAGCCTGGGACTGATCGTTATCCGGTATGGAGTGAAGATCGAACCGCGAAAAAATTAAACAGGAACTGGCATGCACCACCAAAATTACTTGCGCTCTTTTCCGAAAGCTGACATTGGAATTCCGAATCGCATGAAAGCAAATCCACAAACCGGTTCCAAATTTCCCTGCCGCATTCGCCTGTGGCTGTGTCTGGCCGCGCTGCCGCTGCTGGCTTCCTGCGCGGGCACGACGATGCACGGACATTTTCGCGATTACAACGCCGCCTACGCCGACGCGCTCAACGAGCAAATGGCGCTGAATCTCGCGCGTCTGGAAAACGGCCATCCGGCCTATTATCTCGCCATCGGCGCGATTGATGACCGGCTCACGGTCAGCGGTTCAGCCACCCTCGGCAACACCGGCGCGTTCACCGACAGCAAAAACACGGTTTCTCCCGCCGGCACTGTCGCGCGGCTGTATCAATCCGTGTTTGGCTACAGCGCCGGCGGAACAGCCACCCGCTCGAGCAGTCCGGAGTTTCAATTCATTCCGCTGAACAACGAAGCCGTGGCCAAACAGGTTTTGCAGCCGATTTCCACCGAAGTGTTTCTTCAGCTTTATCAGCAAGGCTATCCGATTGACCAGTTGTTGCGCATCATGATTGAACGCATTGAAACCCCGACGCTGCAAAGCGGCGAACAACTCGTCCTGGTCAACTCACCCGCCTCCGGCTCGCCGGAATACTACGAACGGTTCCTGCGCGCCTGCGCCATTCTGCGGACGTTGCAGATGCATGGATACCTCTCGCTCCAAGCCCGGCCCGAACTGGATCCGCTGGGCCCGGTCTCATTCTCTTCCGGCCAGCCGGGCCGCGGTGGACAGCCTCAAGGCGCCGGGGCCGCCGGTTCTGATTCGTTGGCCCGGGAAGGCGGCGCCAATCCCACCCTCAAGGATTTTACGGATGCGGAGGACAAGAACCTGCTGCTCACCAACCGGAACAGCGGTTGGTCCATCTATCGCAAACGCGCGGTCCCCAAGTTTGTGCTCCGGTATGAACCAACTGAAATGGCAGCCAATGGCAGCTCCAGGGAAGGATTTCATTCACAATCAAGAGGCGGGGAAATGAGTCCGGAAATGGCTGATTTTGTGAACAAGGTCATCGCCTTTCTCAAGGCCGATCCCAACTACAATCATCCCAATGATTACAACGCCATCACGAATGTGGTCGGCGCGCTCGCTTCCGGCATTTCCATTCAAACGGATATCGGCAACAACGACCAGACCACGACCAGGCTGGTGCTTCGCAGTTTCAATCGAACGATGGAATCCGTCGCCTGCGAACAAGCGGGCTTCGAGGCACTGGGCAAAAGCGATGCCAATTTTGCAACCGTGATTCCCGACTTTGAGCGGCGACCCATTCTGCAAATGATGTGGACCAACAAGCCGGCGTCGCTGGCGCCGCCGCTGGAGACCGTTCATTACGCCGGCAAAACCTACCAGATCACCGATCCGGCAATGGATCCGCTGAATCCCGCCGCGTCCTGGAATCGCGATGTTTTCCGTCTCCTGGTGGACTTGTCTTCCCAAGTGACGGTGGACATTTCCAAATTCCAACGGCAGGTGCTGCAACTGCAGCAATAATAGCGTGCCTGCGTTTGCGGTGTTTTTCGCACACACGGTTTGCGGGGGCGTCGCTTGTGAGGAGACCGTTAGCCCGCCAGGTGCATCGCGCATCTTGACACTTCCCCGGAACGCCGCATTTATGCGGCAGCGCCGGGCAGATTCAACGTTCTGCCGGATGGATCCGGCGTTCCTGCCGAATCACGCCGCTCGTTGTGTACCGTGTCAAGATGCGCCCGGTGACGAAACCGCGCGCAGATTCCATTTGAGCAAAGGCGCGCACGCCGGTATTTCGCGGTTTGTCGTGCGCGAATAGCTCAATTGGATAGAGCGTCGGCCTCCGGAAACCAACAGACGAAAATCCGCCAGTATCTTAACCGGTCGTATAGCGTCCGCTGGCGTCACAAACATCAAGTGAAGATTGAGCGGGAGCATCATCCGGTATCCTCCAGCGCAATCCGCGATTTGCACCTCGGGTGACAAACGGGGTTACAAATTTGGGTTACAATTTCATTTCGGCGAAAGAGAGCGGGGGGTGACTCGCGGAGGGCGAGTCGAATCTGACTGATGGATTTGGTGAACGCGGAATTTTCTGCAAAAGGACCCATATCACATTTCAAACTTAAACCTCACAGTTTGGTAGGTCCTAATTTGATTGTTGTAGTGTCGGCGCTGTGCGCCGATTTCGAGCCACAGACTCGACGCTGCAGCAAATTAGGACACTACCCACAGTTTGTTCCACTTGACTTTCCAGCCTATTCCTGTTTGAATGAGAGTCAGTGAGTCCTCGGAAAGGAACCTGATGCAACGCCATCAATTGCTCAGAGTAATGCTGACGCTCTTTGCGGTAAGCTTGGGTGAACCACTGTATCCGCAAACTGCTGATTCCTTCAATCCCAACGTCAACAATGTGGTCTATGCGCTGGCCACGCAGCCGGACGGCAAAGTGCTGCTGGGTGGTTTTTTTACCGGCATTATCGGCGGCCCGGCCCGCGCTCATTTTGCCCGGTTCAACAGCGACGGCCAACTGGACGCGGGATTCCTTCCCGATGCCGACGCGCTGGTGAATGCACTGGCGCTGCAACCGGACGGCG
>JBEKEJ010000122.1:0-9319 GCA_050013895.1 Verrucomicrobiota bacterium
CTTCTCGCAGGCGGGTTCGGAAGTGTCGGCGCTACTGGGCCGCACGCCGAGCGCCGTCGGTTATCAGCCTACGCTCGCCGCCGAAATGGGCGATTTGCAGGAGCGCATCACTTCGACGAAGAAGGGCTCCATCACTTCGTTCCAGGCGGTTTATGTGCCCGCTGACGACCTGACCGATCCGGCGCCGGCGACGACCTTCGCGCACCTGGACGCGACGATTGTGCTGGAACGGGCCATCGCCGAGTTGGGAATTTATCCCGCGGTGGATCCGCTCGCTTCGACTTCCCGCGCGCTCACGCCGGACATCGTCGGGCAGGATCATTACGAAGTGGCGCGCGGCGTGCAGCGCGTGTTGCAGCGCTACAAGGATTTGCAGGACATCATAGCGATTCTGGGCATGGACGAGCTTTCGCCGGACGACAAGCTCACGGTTTATCGCGCGCGAAAAATCCAGCGCTTCCTCAGCCAGCCGTTCTCGGTGGCAGAAGTTTTCACCGGTCGTCAGGGCAAACAGGTGCCGGTCACGGAAACGGTCCGCGGGTTCAAGGAAATTCTGGACGGCAAACACGACGACGCGCCGGAACAGAATTTTTACATGAAAGGCGGAATTGAGGAAATTGGAGAAGCGTGATTCGTTGAAGCGTTGAATCGTCAGACCGGTTCAGCGATCCAACGATTCAACGATTTAACATGGCTACGCTAAAACTCGAAATCGTGACGCCGGAAGCGAAAGTGTTCTCGGACGACGTGGACATGGTCACGCTCGCCGGCTCGGAAGGAGAGATGGGCATCTTGCCACAGCACATGCCGTTGATGACGCGGCTGGTCGCAGGCGAAATCGTCGTGAACAAGGGCAAGGAGACCTTTTTCCTCGCGGTAGGTGATGGTTTCGTGCAGGTCACGGGCGATCGCGTCTGCATTCTCACCGACATGGCCATCAGTGCCGAGAACATTGACGAGGCGAAGGCGGAGGAAGCCCGCCGGCGTGCCGAAATCCGTTTGGCCGAAAAAGTCGGCGATGAGGAAGCCGCGCGGGTTCAGGCTGCGCTTACTCACGCCACGACCCAACTGAAGGTCAAACGACGCCGCCGAAAGTAAAGTTACGAATAAATGAGGGAATTAGAGTTTGCGAGGATCAATGGAATTTAGGTTTGTAAGTCTCTATGAACATGGAAGTTACATAATTCAAGCCCATTTGGCGGTCGGGTCAAATATTCAAGGCGCGCGAAAAATGTATTGACTTTGGACAGATCATGTTTGATACTTGGACACTGATTGAATCTAGTGGGGTAAGTTGTACAAGTTGTAAATATGAATGCCTGCCTTCCGAGTAATTCCAAGTGGCGGATACGAACAGCTAGTTTTTGCATTTTGCCGATCTTGGCTGTTTTTTTGAGCCAGCCGTGTACTGGAGAACAACTCTCTCTTGCTCCTGTTCGTACTCCTGATATGCCGTCGCAAGCAGTCAGTTGGATTTCAGGTCCAAAGCAGGCAAGCTTGGGAACCCTTGCGGATATCGAGGTGCCTCAGGGTTATCGTCTGACGGGTGAAGCGGGGGCGCGGTTTCTTCTTGAGCGGATGAAAAATCCTGTTCCCGACGGCCTGATTGGCATCTTGACTCCGGATTCCGGGAAATGGTGGGTTGTTTTGACGTTCACGGGCGTTGGTTATGTGAAGAACGCGGACAAGGAACTCATGGATCCGGCGGCGGTTTTGAAGGCTGTGCAGAAGCAAACCGAGACGCAAAACAGCGAGCGTGCAGAACAGGGGATGGATGCAATCATCTCCGTGGATTGGGAACACCCGCCGGTGTATGACGCGGAGAAACACTCATTGGAATGGGCGCTCCGGGCTGAAACGCAATCGTCGAAGGTGGTTAATGATGCGGTGCTTTTGCTTGGCCGGCGGGGGGTTTTGGAAATCATCACGGTGCAACCTAAAGAGGTCTCGTCCGAGACGATTCCTTTGCAGTCATTGGCGAAGAAAATCGCGTTCAAAGAAGGACAGCGCTATGCTGATTACGAGAACGGCGACAAAATCGCTGACGTCAATCTGGCGCAACTCGTCGTCAACGACAAACAGCCGACTGGCAGCAGGAATTTAATGACCAGCTCCTGGACTGGCATGGTGGTTTGGATTTATGTCGCATTGGCCGGCTGTGTGGTGATGATCGGAGGAATGCTGCTTTACCAAAAGCGCCGGCAGCGGAGAGTGCACAGCGCGATTTATGCAAGTGGAGCGCACCCAATTGCTGCCGCGCGGGCCTCGTCAGGAAACGGCCACGGTAATGGTTCAGGTTCAGTGACGGCGAGGCCGGATGCTCAGAAGGTTGACGGCACAGCAGATGACCGTGGCAAACTCCGCCGAAAAAAAGTCTTCGATTACTCCAAGTTCTATACGCACGTGGTAATGGAACTGTCTTCCCGGTCAAACGCGGGGGTGGGGCCGATGCCAAACGGGAGATCAAACAACTACGCGTCTGGAACGAATAATGGCGCTGCCAATCAGACAATTGCAGAGGCCACCTTGGATTTGATTGCCAGTCAGAAAAACCTCATTGAAGAGCAAAAGCACCTGATGCAACAGCAAACCAGGCTCATTGAAGAAAGACGCAAACTTATCGAGGAGCAAAACACGCTGCTTCGGAGACAAGCCGAAATGATCGAAAGTCAGTATTCCCTGAAACTCGACTGAACAGGTCTCCGTTCCACCAAGGCGGCCGCGTTCGAGTCGGGTGAAGCTGGGCTAAATACGAAAAACTTTGCGGACCCAGCATGGAGGTGACCAGCGGCTGGGGACCATCATCGGACGCAGAACGGCGACTCATGAATGCCGCAACCGATGGGAATGCTCCGATCAGGGAGCCAATTGGTCGGCTGATAAGTCAGGCATCAAAGGGGCTGAATGCTTGGTTCAAACGAAACTCCCAGGGAAACCTCATTTCTCTTAGGGAAGCCTCATTTTGTTTAAGAAACATCAAGAAAAGGCTTGACTATCCACAGAGAAAAGTATAGGTGTTGGAACATAAGCTAAACCTAAGAACTAAATAAGATAAACATGAGATGTCGTGACGATGCTGGATTTCGCGGCGCGGGGCGGTTCCTGGGAGTTAAGCTCGCAGCGTTCGTTTTGTCTTTTCAGATTGTCACGGGGATAGCAAGTGCCACTCCGGTTTACACCTTGTCATCCGGCAATTCCTCGGTGGGCATTGATCTTGGCAGTCAGGCGGGGATGTACAACTGGACGGTGGACGGGCAAAACCAATTAAACCAGCAATGGTTCTGGTACCGCGTCGGCAGCAGTGGCCCCGAGGCGTCCATTGACACAATTGGCACGCCAACGGTAAATCTGATCAGTCCGAGCATCCTGGACACCACTTACTTCGCTTCCCTGTTCAGCGTGGACGTGCTTTATTCGCTGGTGGGAGTTGCGCTTGGAAGCGGAGCCTCTGATTTGTCGGAGACAATAAAGATTCAAAACCTCACAAGTGGCTCGCTTTCGTTTCATTTCTTCCAGTATGCCGACTTTAATTTGGGCGGAACGCCGAACAACGATTCCGGTCAGCTGGATAAGACGTCAAAGGGGTACAATGAAGTTGATCAAACCGATGGTTCCTGTCACTTGGGGGAAAGCGTTGATACCGTCGTCAGTCATGCGGCCACACACGCCGAAGTGGCCAGCGACAATTCGATTTTGACTATGCTTAATAACGGGACCGCAAGCGCCTTTAACGGCAACATGTACACAGCCGGAAATGTCAAGTGGGGTCTTGAATGGGATGTCAATATCGCAGCCGGCGGAACATATTTGATCAGCAAGGATTTAAACGTGAGTGGCGTGGTTCCGGTCACAGTGCCTGAACCGTCTGCCTGGTCGTTTGTCCTGCTCGGGCTGTTTGCCGGCGGCATGTGGAAGGTCCGATCCGTCCGGCGGGTCGGCTGGAAGCGGTTCTCCGTCTGCCGGTCGGCAGGTGTTGTTTGACCCGGCAGCACGGGTGAATGGGCGGGAGACGTTGCTTCGAGCTTTATGGTGCCAATTGGTAAAGTTGTGCATTCACCTGAAAAGACGTCTTTCCGGCTGCTGCTGGGCCTGTTGGCAGCAAACAGCATCACTCCTTGCGCCTTGGGTGATGTCGGCCTTACCAACTTGTTTTCGTTCAACCAATCGAATGGCGCCCAGCCTGCAGCCGGGTTGGTGCAGGGGCCGGATGGGGCCTTTTATGGCACTACCGAGACCGGTGGATCGAGCTTGGTTGGGACGGTATTCAAGATTACTCCCGCCGGCGCGTTCACCAACCTGCTCTCCTTCACCGGCACCAGCGGCCCGTATCCTGGTGCCAACCCGGTGGCCAACCTGGCGTGGGGCACGAATGGAAATCTTTATGGCACGACTTCCACTGGTGGCACCAACGACTGCGGCACGATATTTCAGATGACTGCCGGCGGCGGTTTTACCAGCCTGGTTTCATTCACGGGCACCAATGGCGCCGCGCCTGGCATTTACCCCAACGCCGTGGCCCAGGGCAGGGATGGCAATCTTTATGGCACGACACAAATGGGTGGAACAAATGACATTTTGTCCGGCGGTGATGGCACGATATTTCGAGCGACGCCGGCCGGCACACTTACCACTTTGTTTTGTTTCAATTATACCAATGGCGCCTACCCCTATGGCGGCCTGGTGCAGGGCACGAATGGAAATTTCTATGGTACAACCCAGGCCGGGGGCACAAACGGCGTGGGCACGGTATTTGAGGTGACCACAAACGGCGTCCTCACCAGCTCGATTTCATTCAACACCGCCAACGGCGCCAATCCTCAAGCCGGACTGGCGCAGGGTGGGGACGGCAATTTCTATGGCACGGCTTATTACGGCGGCAGCACGAATGCCGGCACCGTGTACAAAATGACACCAACGGGCGGGTTGACCAGCTTGCTTTCGTTTAACAACACGAATGGCGCCAATCCTTACGCCAGCCTGGTTCAGGGTGCGGACGGCAATTTCTATGGCACGACACAGTTGGGTGGCACAAACAACAACGGCACCGCATTTGAAATCAGCCCCGCGGGTGTGCTCATAACCCTGGTTTCATTCAGTGGAACGACCAATAACAGCTATCCCGTGGCCGGGTTGGTGCTGGGCGCCGATGGTTATTTCTACGGCACAACGGCCTATGGCGGATCATATTCGCGAGGAGCCATTTTCCGTTTTGCCCCACCGCCCAATATCTTGTCCTGGAAGCGGGCAGGCGGCGCGTTTGCGTTCACCTGGAGCGCGGCGGTGGGACAAAACTACCAGGTGCAATTCAAGACCAACCTGACCCAAGCGAGCTGGAATAATCTTGCCACCAACACCGCGGTGGGTCCAACCGCTACCAATTCCGATGCGATCGGACCCGACCGGCAGCGGTTTTATCAGGTCAAACTTTTGCCCTGACCCGACAGCCGGGCCGGTAGGAACGGCTCGGTCGCAAAAATTCAGAGGCGTATGGCGTGCGGCTCCGTTGCGAGAAAATCTAACGCCGGAACTAGCTTTCGATCACGCTGATTTCAACCGGCTCGACGTTCACGCCGTGTTTCTCCAGCCATTTGATGGCGGCTTTCACTTCATCGCGCGGGCCGTCGAGTTCGAGGCAGACGATGCCGATTTCATCCGTCACGCTGGCCTGCCGGATGTTGGTGACGACCTTGAATTTGTGCCCGACTTCCCAGATGAACGGTTTCTTGATGAGTTTGGGTGGATACATCAGCCACAACCTTTGCTGGGTGGGCGTCGTGGACCTGGTCGCGGCGGTCGGTTTTTTGGAAGTTTTGGCCATGATGCGGGAATTTTGGATTTTTGATTTACGATTTACGATTTCAAATCAGCCGCCGGCTATCGCCGGAATGATGCTGATTTCGTCACCGTCTTTGAGCGGCGTCTCTTTGTTTTTGAGGAAGCGGATGTCCTCCTCGTTCACATAGACGTTGACGAAGCGGCGCACTTCGCCTTTTTCATCGACGAGCCGTTCCTGGATGCCGGGGAAGCGCGTCTGCAATTCGAGGATCGCCTCGCCGATAGTGGCGGCGTTGACTTCAACCAGCTCCTCGTTGTTGGTGAGCTTGCGGAGTGGTGTTGGGACTCGGACTTTTTTTGGCATAATAAAAAATGGGTTGCTGGAGTGCTGGAGTATTGCGGTGATGATGGGAACGCCATCACCCCATTACTCCATTCTCCCAATTGTTTTCACGCATTCACTTTTTCTTCATTCGCGATCAACGCTTCAAACTCGCGCAGGCTCGGCTTGATTTCATGCGGCTTGCCGACGTGGCCAACGACGGCGTCGAGCGTCTTCAAGCCGTTGCCCGTCACGCAAAGCACTGCCGAATCATCACGCGGAATTTTGCCTGAATCAATCAGTTTCCTGGCCACGCCCACCGTGACGCCGCCGGCGGTTTCGGCAAAAATACCTTCTGTCTCGGCGAGCAGCTTCATCCCGTCGCGAATCTCGTTGTCGGTCACATCCTCCGCCGCGCCGTTCGTGTCCCGCATGACCTTAAGCGCGTAAAAACCGTCCGCCGGCGTGCCGATGGCGAGTGATTTCGCAATGGTGTCAGGCTTGACCGGTCTGAAGAAATCGAGTCCGGCTTTTTGCGCGGCGGAAATGGGCGAACAACCGGTCGCCTGCGCGCCGTGAATATGCGAATCGGTTTTGGAAGCGAGACCGAGTTTCACCAATTCTTCGTAGCCCTTGTGAATCTTCGTCAGCAACGACCCGGACGCCACCGGCACGACCGTGTGCCGCGGCACGCGCCAGCCGGATTGCTCGACGATTTCATACGCCAGGCTCTTGGAGCCTTCGGCGTAGTAGGGCCTCATGTTCACGTTCACAAACGCCCAGCCGAATTTGCCGGCAATCTCGGCGCAAAGCCGGTTCACCTCGTCGTAATGGCCTTTGATACCGATGACGTGCGCGCCGTAGATGAGCGAGTTGACAATTTTGCCCTGCTCCAAATCCGAGGGGATGAACACGTAAGCCTTCAGCCCGGCGGACGCGGCCTGGGCGGCGACGGAATTCGCCAAATTTCCCGTGGACGCACACGCAACCGTGTCGAAGCCGAGCTCGCGCGAACGGCTCAACGCAACGCTCACGACGCGATCTTTGAATGACAGGGTGGGGTGGTTCACCGTGTCGTTCTTGATCCACAGTTCGCGGATGCCGAGTTTTTTGGCAAGGCGATCCGCCTTGACGAGCGGCGTAAAGCCGACTTGCAGCCCGACGGTCGGGTCGTTCGCCACCGGCAACAACTCACGGTAACGCCACATTGTCTTGGGGCGTGATTGGATCGCCGCCCGGGTCAGCGACTTCTTGATGCGGTCGTAGTCGTAAGCGACTTCAAGCGGACCGAAGTCAAACTCGCAGACGTGATTGGCCGTGAGCGGGTATTCGCGTCCGCATTCCCGGCACTTCAGCGCCTTCATAAAACCGTGATGTTCACTCATATATTCCCGGTGGCGGCGACTCGGCAGAACGCCGCAAATTCTTTCCTCAAGTCAGCGGCGGTCTGCCAACGCGCCGCTACGGTTCAATCAGGGCAACCAAAAAGCCCCGACTCATGGCTGAGAAGGGGCTGACAAAATGCACGCACGCCTCTCATTTTTCCCCGACACCTGTCGGGGCTGGACTTGGCACCTGGCCGCCCCAAACGCATTCAGGGCCGGTTGCCGTGGCGTCATCGGGCCAGTCCCTCGACCACTCTGCATGAGACCGTTGTATCAACGGATGCAGATATACTGATATAAGCGAATGAGGAAGTCAAAAACTTTTTCTCGAATCATTTCGCCGGACGCGACCGGTTCCAGACAATGTAGGAATAGACAATTGGCACAATGCCCATTACGGCAATTGCCGGCAGCATGACGCAAAGGACAAATACTTTCATTGGCAGCAGCAGTCCGGAAATAAGAATGCACGCGCCGCCCGCCATCATGAGCCGCCCGCCCAAGCGATGCGTTTTGGTCCAAACTTCGCGCGACTCCAGAGTCCACCGCGTGCGGATGCCGAAGAACCAGTTTGGCCGGAGCTTGGTCATCAAGTTGCCGAAGACCATCAGCAACAAACCCACGCCGAAAATGTTAACGGTTGGCACCTGAATTACCGGATACAACGGCGTTGCTATTACGGCGAGCGCCACGAGTGACAGAAAGAGCGTGACGGTGAGTCGCATGGTTCCGAAGGTGCGCCGAAGGCTGGCCTGGGTTTCGTCATCATAGCGCGCAAACTTGGGATCAATGCGCGGCAAAATCAAAATCAGCGCGGCGACCACCAGATTGACGCACGGCAATAGCAAGGTCGCCATCGGCTTGCTGGCGTAACCGTTTACCTCGCCGTTGATGCCCCAATGATTCGGCATTTGGTCGGGCAGTTTGTTCCAGAGCAAGGCCGCGGTGCAAATCGGTGCGGCGAGGATCAGAATTTGCAGCCACTCTCTTTTGGGGATTTTCATATCATGCTCCTGATTTGATTTTTTTGTTCTTCAGTTCCAGCAACCAGGCCAGGCACTCGTCCAGCACGCTGGTGTTCAGTGAATAGTTGACGAACTGTCCGTTCTTTTCGGCCAGAACCAAGTCGGCCTGTTTCAACAAATCCAAGTGATGCGAAATGCTCGGCTTGCTGATGTTAAACTGGCCGGCGATTTCGCCGGCGTTCATGTCTTCCTTTCGCAGCAAGGCGAGAATTTCCCGACGGGTCGGATCGTTCAGCGCCTTGAAAAGTTTGTCCATAAATGTAATTAGATAGTTGTCTAAATGTCTATTTATGTCAAGTGCGAAAAATTGCATTATTCCTGTTGACGAAATTCACCGACCGGCGTATAAATGCCAACGATTTGAGAGATTAGAGCAGCGGTTGTTGGCACAAAGCAAATCACGGTTCCTCACCAATTAGTTGTGCCACAAACGCAGTTGTGTGCTCTATATTGTGGTTTTTTGCTTTACATTAACCAGCAACTTTGATTGCTTTAACGCAGTTCAAGATCATGCATCTTAAAAACCTGACCGTTTTCGGCTTTAAGTCATTCGCGGACAAAACCGCGTTGAACTTCCAACCCGGTGTCACCGCCATCGTCGGCCCCAACGGCTGCGGCAAATCCAACGTCTCCGATGCCATCCGCTGGGTGCTCGGTGAGCAATCGGCCAAGGCTTTGCGCGGCGGCGAAATGGCCGATGTAATTTTCAACGGCACCGACGGTCGCAAGCCGATGGGCATGGGCGAAGTGTCGCTCACGCTCGGCGGTGTGGCTGAGGAAAGCCTGCGCGCGGCGGGCGTCGAGGTTGCCTA
>JBEKEJ010000123.1:0-9294 GCA_050013895.1 Verrucomicrobiota bacterium
TTCGGCAACCGCGATCACCGGCAAGAATCGCACGAACAAAAGGTACATGGTGAAAAACGCCCCCAGCGTGCCGGCGTAAGTGCCGATGTCCACCCACGTCGGAAAATACGCGCGCCAGTTCGCCGGCAGGAAATCCTGGTAGAGCGAGCCGACGATGATGACGAAGCGTTCGAACCACATGCCGATGTTGATGAGCACGGCGATGAGGAAGATGAGCTTCAGGTTCTGCCGGACTCGTTTGAACCAGAAGAGCTGGGGCAGCGACGCGTTGACCAGAATCATGATCCAGCCGCCATACCAGTACTGGCGACCGAACAGGCGATGGCCAAAGATCCACGCGTCGTAAGGATTGCCGGTGTACCAGGCGATGAAGAATTCCGTCACGTAGATGTAGGCCATCACGCACCCCATCAGCAGCGTCATTTTGCACACCTTGTCAATGTGCCGCGGCGTGATGACGTCCTCCAAATGGCAAAGCTTGCGCAACGGAATCAACAGCACCAGCACCATGCCGAAGCCGCAGAAGACCGCGCCCGCCACGAAATAGAATGGGAAGATGGTTTCGTGCCAGCCCGCCAGTTGCGAGGTGGCAAAGTCCATGCCGACAATGGAACTCACCGTGAACACCAGCAAAGTGGCGAGGCCGGACAACACGAGATACGCCTTTTCGTAATTGTGCCAGTGCCGCGCCGAGCCGGTCCAGCCGAGCGCAAACAGGCCGTAAAGGAATTTTCGCACCCGGGTTTTCGCCCGGTCGCGCATCAACGCCAGGTCGGGGATCAGGCCCACGTACCAGAAAAGGGTCGAGACCATCAGGTAGGTGTTGACGGCGAACACGTCCCACATCAACGGCGAACGGAACTGCGGCCAGTTCCCGTTCGCAGTCGGAATGGGAAACAAGAACCAGTCAAACCAGACGCGCCCCGTGTGGATGGCCGGGTAAAGGCCCGCCATGGCCACCGAGAACACCGTCATCGCCTCCGCCGCGCGCCCGATGGCCGTGCGCCAGTGCTGCCGTGTCAGGAAAAGCATCGCCGAAATCAACGTGCCCGCGTGCGCGACGCCGACCCACCAGACGAAATTGATGATGTCCCACCCCCACGCCACCGGCTGATTATTGCCCCAGACGCCGATCCCGGTCGAAATCTGGTAAACCAGCAGCAACGGCAGCACCACCGCCGCGAACAAGGCCGCCGGCACGAACAGGACCCACCACCACCGCGGCGTCCTGCCTTCGGCAAATGCCGTCAGATGGTCCGTCAGCCCGCCGAGACCGCGTTCGGCGGGCACCAGCTTCGGCCGCCGCAATTCCGGCGGTGGCAGCAGCGCATTCAAATTGGCCATGGTGTCAGGCATGGGTTATTTCATTTCCTGCCGGACGCGCTCCGCCGCAATTCGGCGGGACGCCGAATTGAACCCGCCGGAGGCGGGTGCTACCCACAGCTTTTTTTGATCCATCTTCATTCTCTGCATCTCTGCGTCTCTGCGTTAAATTTTTTGACTGGCCTGGAGTTCGCCGCCGTGCTGTTCATATTCCTGGAAGCTGTCCGGCCATTCCCGGTAATCGGGCATGGCCGGGTTGGGATTGCGGATGCGCGCGAGGTAAGTCGTGCGCGGCTTGACCAGCAAATCGCCGAGCAACGCGTAATTGCGCGCGTTTCTTTTGAGTTCGGACACGGTGCTGTTGAGATCGCTGATGTCGCCAAACACAATCGCGCCCGCCGGACACGCCTGCTGGCAGGCCGTCCTGGGAATCGTACCCTCGGACTCCTTCAACTTCACGTTGTCCGATGCGCCGGCCTTCACCTTTTGCGAAATTTCCGCCTGCTGAATGCGCTGGACGCAATACGTGCATTTTTCCATCACGCCGCGCATCCGCACCGTCACGTCCGGGTTCCTGGCCATCCGGATCAAATCCCATTCGTCGGCGTGCCGCATGCCGCTGCGTTCCGGATGTTTCCACCAGCTCAACAAATCCCATTTGCCGTCCGTCTGGTGGGCGAGCGGCGTCGAATAAAGCGGCCCCTTGAGCTCGGCCAGGGGGCGTTTGTTGAAATCGAGATAATTGAACCGGCGGACTTTGTAGGGGCAGTTGTTCGAGCAATACCGCGTGCCGATGCAGCGGTTGTAGGTCATCACGTTCAAGCCTTCCTGGTCGTGCGACGTCGCGCTGACCGGGCAGACGTTCTCGCACGGCGCCGCCTCGCACATCTGGCACATCACGGGCTGGTTCACCGCCTGCACGTCGTCGATCCACGCTTCGAACTGCTGCGCGCTGTCCTTCTGAAATTCGTCCGCCGCGCTCTTCGTGGCCGGCGGCGCCGTGTAATAACGGTCGATCCGCATCCAGTGCATCTCCCGCCCGCGATGAACCTGGTCCTTGCCGACGATGGGAATGTTGTTCTCGCTCTGGCACGCGACGATGCAAGTGCCGCAGCCCACGCACGCCGTCAAATCCACGGTCAGGCCCCACTGATGCAGCGCGGTCTTCTTCGCCTCGTCCAGCGGGTTCGGGTACAACGGCGCGACCACCGGCGGTTCCTTTCCGTGCATTCTCTGCGCGAAATCCGGATCCTTGGAAAATTCGTCCAAGTTCGCCTCGCGCACCACCGGGCGGCCTTCCATGGACCAGTGATTCTGCGTGCAGGCGATCAAATGGGTTTCACCCGTCTTGCGCACCGTCGCGCCGGTCTCGATGTATTTGCCGGTGAAGATTTTGCAGGCGTTGAAGCCGACGCCGGCGCCGACGCGCCCCGCCTTCTCGCGACCGTAACCGAGCGCAAGGCCGAGCGAATCATCCGCCATGCCCGGCTGCGTCCAGACCGGACCTCTGACGCTCCGGCCGTTCAACGTGATTTCGACGACGTCGCCATTCTGCACGCCGAGTTCGCGGGCCGTCTTGCGGCTGACGAGCACCGCATTGTCCCAGGTCATCTTGGTGACGGGATCAGGCAGCTCCTGCATCCAGCCGTTGTTCGCGTAACGCCCGTCGTCCAACTTCGCGTCCCGGTGGAAAATGACATCAAGATTGCCGGCCGAAGGCGCCGGGTCTTTTATGGGCGGAATCGTTGCGGAAAATTTGCCGTCAACCGGCTGCGCTGCGGAATCAGCAAGATAACCGTTGAACAGGAATTTCTTCCACGCTGCTTCCGGACCGGCAAATGTCGCGCGCACGATGTCGTAAGGACCCGTCTTAGATTCGCCGGCGACGCGCGCGAGAAATTCCAGTTCCGTCAACCCGCCGAACAGCGGTTGAATCAATGGCTGCACCGGCACGAGCGTTCCGTCAGTCGTCGCCGCATCCCCCCACGATTCGAGAAAATGCGCCATCGGGAAGTGCCAGTCACTGACATCAAAAGTTTCGTCCTCGTAATAACCCAGACGGACAACGGTCTTTGGTTTCCGTTGCGCCGGCCAGTTCAAATGGTAAACCGGATTGCCGCCGAGAATGACGAGCGTGTCGGCTGCGCTGGCATCGAGGTTCTTTAGATCTGCGCCGGTCCCTTCTGTTGCAGGCAGGAGGGTCATGGTATTGCCAATCGCCCCCAGCGCGGAGTTGATCGCGTGCGCCCGCAAATGCACTTCCATCGGCTGGCGCTGTCCCGCAACGACCAGGACCCGGCCGCGATTGGCCAGCAAATCCCTCGCGCAACCCGAAACCCATCGCTGGAGAAAAGGAGCCGAGCCTGTGACCTGGGCGAACATTTCATCCGCAACTTTCGCGAGCATGCTTGCCGGCACGCGCATCCGATGGTCCGCGCTCGCGCCGGTGAGCGTGAACAGCGATTCGACGACGTAAAGCCGGCTCATCGAGTCACCCGGGTTGCGGCCCTTGACGAAACGGCGAATGTGGTTGTGCGCATCGTCCTCCGAGCCGAGAAAATCGCAGTCGAGCGACAGGATGATCTTTGCCTTGTCGAAATGAAATATTGGCCGGACCGGCTGTCCGAACGCGGCGCTCGCGGCGCGTTGATGGATGGCCGAATCAATCGCGTCGTAAGTGAACCACCGCGACTGCGGGAATTTAGCGGCAATCAGCTTTTGCAGCCGCGCACGCGAGGGCGACGTGCTGCTTTCGGCCAGGAACGCCAGTCCCTGGCCTCGGTTGGCCGCGAATTTCTTCGCCAAATCGTCGAGGAATTTCAGCGCGTCGTCGCGCGGAATAATCGTGCCGTCACGCGTAAAACGCTTCGCACGGTCGGGATCGTAGAGATTCAGAATCGACGCTTGCGCGTAGCGGTCGGTGCCGCCGTTGCTGCCGGGATAAAGCGCGTTGCCTTCGATTTTTATCGGGCGGCCTTCGTAGGATTTCACGACGAGCGGGACCGCCCCCGTGCGCGTCGGCATGGCCGTCGCGTAAAATTCCGGCTCACCGCACGTGTAATTTTCCGGCTGCTGGCCGAACGGCTCCAGTTTTTCCTCGGGCCGTCGGCAACCCGCGCCCATGACGCCCAGGCCCGCCAGCGCGAAAGACGCGGACATGATTTTGACGAAGTGGCGGCGGGAGACGCCGTCCTCGAACTCGCTCGCGCCCTGCGGAAACTCGCGATGCAGCCAGTCCTTGAATTCCGGCGTGTCGGCCAGTTCATCCAGGCTGCGCCAATAGCGGCGGCCGGCGGTAGCGGTCGAGCCTGGAGATGTCGTATTCGATTTCATCGTGGAACGACGAGTGCGAGTGATGGCATTGTGAATTGCCGATTGCCGATTGCCGGTTGCCGATTTGAAGAAAAACCGGGGTGACACCCGAGGTCGGGCGTCAATCGTAAATCGTAAATCATAAATCGCAAATTCATCTGTGGCAGGCCGAGCAGTTTTGGAGCGATTCCACGTGCCAATGTTTGACCAGTTCGACGCCGTTGGTTTCCTGCAGATGCGCGGCCACGGCCGGGTCGGGACTCCATTGCCAGCCTAAATCGGTGACCTTGTCGGCCGGACGGATGAATGCCGCCGGGTCGCGGTGGCAATCGAGGCAGAAACTCATGCTGAGCGGTTTGGCGTGATAAACCTCGTCCATCCGGTCAATGCGCCCGTGACATTCCACGCAACTGATGCCGCGGCGCACGTGGACTTCGTGGTTGAAATAAACGTAATCCGGTAGGATGTGAACCTGCACCCACGCGATGGGCGTGTTGTTGGTCGCGCTCTCGCGGACGACCGCCAGGCGCGGGTCGTCCTTCAATACCTGGTTATGGCAGTTCATGCACGTGGACGCCGACGGGATGTTCGAGAACCAGGATTTCTCCACGCCGTTGTGGCAGTAGCGGCAATCCATGCCCAGCTGGCCGGCGTGAACGGCGTGGGAAAATGGCACCGGCTGGATGGGTTCGTAGCCGACGCGGGTGTATTTGGGAGTGAAATAGTAAGTCACACCCGCCGTCACGGCGCCGCCAATGAGCGCCAGCCCGGCGCCCGCCGCCAGCGGCAACCAGTTGGTCCACTTCGGAAAAATAGCTGACATCTCAAACAGCCGGGTACCCGGCTGAACCCCTCACTTTCAAAATTACGTATTGAACTGTTGTCATTTAGAATCACGAATGGCCGCGATGCTAATTGCACGGCGCTTTCCTCACAAGAAAGTTTGTGAAAAAATTCACGCTTCCAACAGCCCGGAGCGTTATCCAACAGGGGAACCGCCATCGCCCCGCGCTTTTACGCTCAACACCTGCCGTCACCCCAGCAGTGCTTTCGCCCTGGCGAGCGCCTCGTCCAGTTTGCCGGCGTCCTTGCCGCCGCCACGGGCGTTGTCGGGTTTGCCGCCTCCCTTGCCGCCGACAATCGGCGCGATTTGCTGGATGATTTTGCCGGCCTGAACTTTCCAGACGAAATCAGACGTGACCGCCGCAATGAGCGCCACATTCCCGCGCTGCAGGCCGCCACCAAGGACGATGACGCCTTTGAAACGCTCCTTCAGCGAGTCGGCGACGGCCTGAAGAAAATCGCCATCCACCCCGCCGAGGTTGTGAATGATTGCGGGAATCCCATTTATGGTTTTGATCTCCTCAAGCAAGCGGCTGGCGGCATTCGAAGCTTCGCGCTGTTGCGCCGACTTAAGTTCCCTTTCAATCGCCTTTTGGTGTTCGAGCAGCAATTCAATCTTTTTTTCCAACTCGTGCACCGGCGAATTCACCCTCCCCGCGAGCGACTTGATGAGCGCCAGTTCATCCGCGGCCTTGCGGTAGGCTTCAAGGCCGGCAATGGCTTCAATGCGCCGGACGCCGGCGGCGATGGCGTTCTCGCCCACGATGCGGAACAAACCGATCTCGCCCGTTGCGCGCGTGTGCGTGCCGCCGCACAGTTCCATCGAATAACCGTCCAGTCTCGCGACATGGCCGCCGATCTGGACCACGCGGACGGCGTCGCCGTATTTTTCACCGAAGAACTGCATCACGTCCTTGCGCGATTTCACATCGGCGTAAGGCACTTCCGTCCACGAAACGCCGGCGTTTTCCACGATGCGTTCGTTGACGAGTTTCTCGACGTCCGCGACCTGCTGCGGCGTGAGCGGCGAGCTGTTGAAGTCAAAGGTCAGCTTGTCCGGCCCGACGAACGAGCCTTTCTGTGAGGCGTCCTTGCTCACGACCTCGTGCAACGCCCAATGCAGCAGGTGTGTGACCGTGTGGTGGCGCTGGATGGCTTCGCGACGGGGGCGGTCAACTGAAAGGGTGACGGGGTCTCCTGGAATGGGGAGCGCACCTGCTCCCGGGGGAGCGCACGCGCCCTCGCGTGCAGCGGTTGGCGCCACGCCAACCGCATCTTCGGTGCGCGCGGAAGCAATCGGCGGGGGCGCCGATCGCGACACGCGAGGGCGCGCGCGCTCCCCTTCGATGAAATGAAGCCAGGTGTTGCCGGATTTCTGCGTGTTGGCGACGCGCCAGAGCTGGCTGCCATGTTCGAGTTCGCCCGTGTCGCCGACCTGTCCGCCCATCTCGGCGTAGCAGGCGCTGGTGTCGAGGATGACGGCGGTCTTGTCCTTGAGCGCCACGATTTCCAGGACTTTGGCGGGCGTCTCAAGTTCTTCGTAGCCGACAAATTTCGTGGGCGTGGTGGTCTCGATTTGCGAAAGCGAAATGACTTCCTTCTTCTGCGCGGCGCGGGCGCGGGCGCGCTGCTCGTCCATCAACTTTTCAAAACCGGCAGTATCCACGGTCAAACCGCGTTCGCGCGCCATCAACTCGGTGAGGTCAAGCGGGAAACCGTAGGTGTCGTAAAGTTGGAAAGCGAAATTTCCAGGAATAATTCTTGAAGGATTTTTGGTCGGCGTAGCCTCTGACCTTGTGATATCCGCAAATCCCCCGTCAGACTTCGCATACAATTCGGTTTTGCTTTGAAGCTCAGTGGCCATTGTCTCTGCTTGGGCATTGAAAAGTTCAATCCCTCGATCCAGCGTCTTATTAAACGCCTCTTCCTCTCGCTGGATGACTTCCTGCACATGCTTCTTCCGCGCGCGGATTTCGGGGAACACGTCGCCCATCGTGTCGGCGAGCACGTCCACGAGTTTGTAGAAGAACGGTTCGTGGAAGCCAAGCGTGCGGCCATAGCGCACCGCGCGGCGCAAAATGCGGCGCAACACGTAACCGCGCCCTTCATTCGACGGCTGAATGCTGTCGGCAATTGCAAAGCCCAACGTGCGGATGTGGTCGGCAATGACGCGGAAGGCGATGTCGAGCTTCTCCTGTTCGGACTCTTGAAGCGGCTTCGCCGCGTCCCGGGGAGCGCACGCGCCCTCGCGTGCAGCGGTTGGCGCCTCGCCAACCGCATCTTCGGCGCGCGGGGAAGCAATCGGCGTGGGCGCCGATTGCGACACGCGAGGGCGCGCGTGCTCCCCGGGCAGCGTGCTGCCGTATTTCTTGCCGGAGAGTTTTTCCAGCGCATCGAAAATCGGGCGGAAAATGTCGGTCTCGTAGTTCGAGATTTTTGCGTTGGCGAAGTCTTTGAAATTGTTCGTTCCCTGGATGATTGAAGTCGCACGCTCGAAGCCCATGCCGGTGTCCACGTGTTTGGCGGGCAATGGCGAAAACGTGCCGTCCGGGTTGGCATTGAACTGGATGAAAACCAGATTCCAGATCTCGATGCAGCGAGCGTCGCCCTGGTTCACCAGACTGCCCCTGGTGTCGCCGCCGGGCGTGAGGTCCACATGCAGTTCGGAGCACGGGCCGCACGGGCCGGTGTCGCCCATCATCCAGAAATTGTCCTTCTTGCCGCCGAAGCAGATTTGGACTTTGGGGTCGAGGCCGGCGGTGGTGAAAAGCCGCGCCCAGTGGTCGTAAGCTTCCTGGTCGAATTCGGACGGGTCGCCAGGACCGGGTCTATAGACGGTGGCATAGAGCCGGTTCTTCGGAAATTTCCAGACCCCGGTGACGAGTTCCCACGTCCATTCGATGGCTTCTTTCTTGAAGTAATCGCCAAAGCTCCAGTTGCCGAGCATTTCGAAAAAAGTGTGGTGGTAGGTGTCGAGGCCGACGTCTTCCAGGTCGTTGTGCTTGCCGCCGGCGCGGATGCATTTCTGGGTATCGGCAGCGCGGCCGGGTTTGTAAGGGCACTTGGTCTGGCCAAGGAAAATCGGAACGAACTGGTTCATGCCGGCGTTCGTGAACAGGAGGTTCGGCGAATCAGGTTGAAGGCTCGCCGACGGCACGATGGTATGTTGCTTCGACTTGAAAAAATCAAGGAAGTCCTGCCGGACCTGGCTGCTCGGGCGAATCTGGGCGGATGTCGTCATTGTGAATAATCAGGCAGGCAAATTAGGCAAATAGTCCAGGCAAGGCGAGTTGGAAGTTTCATTCTTCTGGCCGGCGACAACCGGGCGGCAGGACGTGAGCGTTCTTCGCCAACTTGGCACGAATCATGGTGCATATGACGACAACGCTCTTTGGAAAATGGCAGTTGATTTTACCCTGCCCTGCTCGTGATTAGGAACTCAGGCCTTGAACGGGAATGGAACGATCAGGGACACACACTGCGATTGTGGCCGACACCTTCACTGGTCGTCAAAAGCAATCCAGCCGTCCTGCATGTTGTAAAAGTTCACAGGCGTGGTTACACACGGCAAGGGCGGGGTTTTTCTACAGCACCCGGCCGGAGTGAAGCAAAACCATGGAAGAAAAGCCCGACTTACCCGTCCCCGTAACCTCCACACGGCGTGCAAACCGTTCGGTCATGGAAAGCCTGCCGCCGGCGCGGCTTCCCACGGGCAAATGTCTGCCTCGACAATAAATTTCCAAATTAATTGCTTGAGCAAATCCTGATTTGGGACGATAATACAACCGGAATCAGCTCGAACGTTCTTTGGCAATA
>JBEKEJ010000124.1:0-9253 GCA_050013895.1 Verrucomicrobiota bacterium
ACGGCGCGGCAAGCCGTGGTTAAATTTTCCCGTGCTTGCCATCCCCAAGACCATGCGCGCCGTCGTTTATCGCGGCGCCAACGACCTGCGCCTCGAAACCGTCCCCGTCCCGCGCATCGGCGCCCATGAACTGCTCGTCCAGGTCGCCGTCTGCGGCGTCTGCCCCACCGACATCAAAAAAATCCGGCACGGCACCGTCCCGCCCCCGCGCATCTTCGGCCACGAAACCGCCGGGACCATTGTGAAAATCGGCGGCAATCGGACGAGCCTTGAAATTCCCTCGCCCATCGGATGGGAGAGCGTGGCCGCAGGCCGGGTGAGGGTTGGAGACCGCGTGGCGCTCCACCATCACGTCCCGTGTCTCGATTGCCATTTCTGCCGGCACCGCGCCTTCGCCCAATGCGCCACCTATAAACGCACCGGCATTACCGCCGGCTTCGAACCGGCGGGCGGCGGCTACGCCGAATATGTCCGCGTGATGCCGTTCGTGCTGCCCGGCGTCGTGAAAATCCCGGCGCGCAATTCCTTCGAGGAAGGCGCCCTGCTCGAACCCGTCAACACCGTCCTCAAGGCCGTGCGCCGGCTGAACCTGTTGCGCGGCGACGCCGTGCTCGTGGCCGGGCAGGGACCGATCGGCCTCATGTTCACGCGCCTGCTGCAACTGCGGGGCGTCCGCGTGCTCGCCACCGACCTGTTCCCCTCGCGCCTGCGCCTCGCCAGAAAATTCGGCGCCCGCTGGGTCGGATTAGTCCGCAGTCCACAGTCCCTAGTCCGCAGTCTGCGAACGACTGTGAACTGTGGACTGGAGACTTTGGACTGTGCGGTCATCGCCGTCCCTTCCGACGATGTCGTGTTGCAGGCCCTGCAACTCGTCCGCACCGGCGGACAGGTCCTGTTGTTCGCCCACACCAAAAGGGCGGCTTCAGTCGAGAGTCGAGAGCCCAGAGTCGAGAGCAAAAAGATTCCGACCCTCGACCCTCACCCCCTTGGCGCGGCGAAGCGAAGCGAAGCCGGCTCGACCCTCGACTTCTCCAGCATCTGTCTCGACGAGAAAGACCTCATCGGCAGCTACTCGTCCGATTTCACGCTGCAAAAGGAAGTCGCCCGGCTCGTCTTTTCGCGCCAACTGGATGTGCGCCGTCTGATCACCCATTATTTTCCATTGGCTGAAACGGCCAATGCCGTTGCCCTGGCTGCCCAGCCGACGCCCCATTCGTTAAAAATCATGGTTCGTGCAGATGCCTGATGAACCCGAAAACCGAAGTTGGTCGCGTGCAAATGGTGGTAGAATGGTGGTAGGGATGGCGCGCTGCGCCGTCACCGCGCCGTTCAGGCGCGGAACCGACCCTGAGGCGCGCGTCCACCCCCGCACAATTCGTTCCTTCGTTTCGACGTTCGATGTTCGATGTTGGATGTTGGATGTTGGATGTTTTGGCTGCCCGCCGCGCCCCTCCGCATCTCCGCGCCTCCGCGTTTAATTCCCCATTGAATCCGTGTTAAAATCCGCCTGTGGCGGCGTGGCCTCTGCGCGGCTTTGCGCCGCCTCGTTCTCGAATCAGATCTGAACATTCGCGGTAATTCGTGAAATTCGCGGATTAAATTTTCGTGTTCATTCGTGTTTATTCGTGGTTAAAAATCAAAAATCGGGGAAGAAACTTTAACGCCGAGACGCCGAGAACGCGGAGAACCGCGGAGTTTTTTCATTCTCGTCCTCGATTTGACCGCTTTCGATTACGAGGACGAGGACGACGACGAGGAGGATTTGCCGCCTCTTGTCCCGCTCATCCCGGCACCAATTCGATCCTGACCTTGCGTCCCAAAGCCCGCGCGGCCTTGCCCAGCGTGGTCAAGGTAACCGATGGATTGGACGCGTCCAGCAATCGGTCCACCGCCGCCCGGCTGGTCTTCATGCGCACCGCCATCTCCGCTTTGGTCAGTGTTTGCTTCCTGAGCAGACGCTCCAGTTGCAGGCTCACCGCCTGCTTCAGCGCGCGCGTTTCAACTTCTTCCCGAATGCCCCGCTCCTCCAGAAAATCCCGGAAGTCGCTTCCCCGATGAATTCTTTTGTTCATATTTTTTCCAAATACTGTTTCCTGCGTTTCTTCGCCAGCCCGAGTTCCTCTTGCGGCGTTTTCTGCTGCTTCTTGATAAACCCGTGGAGCAGCACGATTTCCTCATCCACCACCGCAACAGCGTCCGCGCGATCCGGTTGTTCAGCCGCGAACGAACTTCCCAAACGCCGCCACCCAGATTGTCCACCAGCGGCTTTCCCACGGGCCACGCATATTGCACGGCCAGAATGTCCGAGCCGATGGTCTTGCAATCTTCTTTCGGCAAATCTTTGAGCCACTCCCGCACCGGCTCGTTGCCGGCCCCGGTCCTGAAAAACACGGCCTTCCGCGGACGTTCGGTTGTCATTCACGACCCAATGTATCAAAAATGATACACTTGTCAATTCGGAAAAAATGCCGGTGATGTCCGAATGAGCTGTAGCGTCGGGCCTGCTTGCCGCGTCGGCTCGTCTCGTCGAAGTAAAACGGAGACGGAAGCACAGCGCAGGCGGGTGGCTCGAAAGGATCCGCGTATAGCGGCGTGGCCGCCACGCGGCTTTCCGCCGTGTCATCCGCGCCATCCGCGGTAAAAAATTTCGTGCCCGCGTCATTCGTGGTTGGAGTGGCCGCAAAAAGGCACAAAAGGCGCAAAATCAAAAATTGAGGGAGAAAACTTTAGCGCCGAGACCCCGAGAACGCGGAGAACCGCGGAGTTCTCAAGGGGTCACCCGCTTTCACTTCGTTTCGGCGTTGGATGTTGGATGTTGGATGTTGGATGTTGGCTGTCTTGGCTGCACCTCTGCACCCCTCCGCATCTCCGCGCCTCCGCGTTAAAATCCGTGTTCACCCGTGTCCATCCGTGGTTGAAAATCAAAAATCGGGAGAAGCAACTTTTAACCCGAAAACCGAAATCGGCAGGGACGGCGCGCTGAGAGTGTCTCAAAACAATTTCTCGTCGGAGGGGCGAGTTACACGAGCCCCCATTTTCGGAGGCATTCGATCAGTCAGGGGCTCGTATAACTCGCCCCTCCGATACTTTTGAGAAATTCTCCGCTGCGCCGTCACCGCGCCGTTCAGGCGGGGAACCGACCCTGAGGCGCGCGTCCACCTCCGCACAATTCGTTCCTTCATTTCGGCGTTCGAGGTTCGATGTTCGACGTTCGATGTTCGACGTTCGATGTCCGATGCTGGGTGTTTTGGCTG
Source organism: Verrucomicrobiota bacterium (assembly GCA_050013895.1). Taxonomy (GTDB): domain Bacteria; phylum Verrucomicrobiota; class Verrucomicrobiia; order Limisphaerales; family UBA11358; genus UBA11358. The sequence goes on from JBEKEJ010000124.1 coordinate 3,255, forward strand.
CCCTCCGCATCTCCGCGCCTCCGCGTTAAAATTTCGTGTCCATTCGTGTTTATTCGTGGTCAAAAACCCGCTTTTTTGTGTTTTTTTCGGGTCATTTCCGCCCCATCCCCGCCCATTTACGCTCAGCTTCATCCATAACACCCTTAAAATCAATGACTTCATGTATTTCCCGCCACCCGCTTGTCACGCCGTAGCCGAAGGTGAAGGCGGGCCAAAAATGTTCAAAAATAATTCAAATAACTGTTGACACCCCCTTGCCCTTTTGAGATATTGATGTCACACACGGTAACACTAAAACACAACAAACCAAGAAAATGAGAACAAAAACACTACTCGTGGCGTGTGCGGCGCTCGCGCTCACTTACGCCACCTCGCAAGCTCAACCAGTCTATTCCGCCAACGTCGTTGGCTACGTCAACTTGACGTTGACCAATGGTTTCAACATGATTTCCAACCCGCTCGATTTGGACGGAACGGGCACCAACAACACCCTGCAAACGGTGCTCGGAACGCAACTGCCAGGCGGCAGCACTGTTTTCCCTTTTGTAAACGGTGCTTATGACCCCACGCCTTCTGTGTTCTCACACAATGCTTGGAGCGGCGATACCAACGCTGCCAACTTGGCGCTGAATCCTGGTCGCGGTGTGTTTGTGCTGGTAGCTGGCAGCAGTCCAGTGACCGTGACCGTAGTGGGGCAAGTATTGCAAGGCAGTCTGTCGCACCCGTTCAGTAACGGCTACAACATCATTTCCTCCCAGATTCCTCTCGCTGGCGGGATGCAGACCTACTTGAGTTATCCGCCCACGGCTGGTGACACAGTTTTTGCATGGAACTCGACGACACAAGCATATCCTGTCTCGCCAAGTGTGTTCTCGCATAATGCGTGGACTGGTGGTGAGCCTCAGTTGACTGTCGGCCAGGCTGTCATGCTCTTGGCAACGGCCCCAAGTGGTGGCGTTTGGAGCACTAACTTTACGGTTCAATAAACAATCAATCCTGAATGTGTAAAATTTGACGAAATAACAACAACTGAAACAACCTAAATAACAACGAACATTATGAAACTAAAAATACTATCTGCGATAGCGATAATGGGGTTAGCAACCTGTGCATTCGGCCAAGGCTTGTTGCTTGGAAATGCCGGAAACACTGCACTAGTTGGCGGTTCTAGCGCCACCAGCGGTGGTCTGCTTTACAATGCCAACGGTACCACGTTCAATGGGAACTTGTACGACGTTGGTGTTACCGTCTCGTATGGAGCGGCAAACTCGACCGCCGCCGGCAGCTTGACGGCGTTTAATACTTATTTTCCTGGCAGTGCCAGCAATGCCGGTAACAACCCGTACACTGGCCTAGGCAACGGAACATTTTACGTTGTGGGTAGTTCAGTAACCCTGCCCGGTGCTACTGCTGGCGGCTCGATCTGGATTGAGTTGCAGATGTGGGATTACAATTCTCCCTTAGCTCATGGCACGTTCAGCACTTATGCCGCTGCGTACGGTCATAGTCCTACTGCAGACGTACTTTTTGACCAGACAGGCCTCGCCAATCCAACCGGCTCTCCGCCCACGAACCCGGCTTACCTTAGCGCTATGCCGTCGATCGTTCTGATGGTAGTTCCCGAGCCGGCCACGTTTGCGCTGGTTGGTCTGGGCGTTGCCTCACTGTTGGCCTTCCGTCGCCGCCAATAAGCGGCCAGGCAAGCAGACAGTATTTTTCAACAGGCTCCGAAGCAATTCGGAGCCTTTGTTTTTTTTAGGTAGAGCCATCGCGCTGCGATGTCCATTGGTGGTAGGGCCGCAGCGCTGCGGCGGCCCCGCCCGCGCAGAGCGGGCGGAACGGAACGACGCGCGACACGCGAACGCCTCCCCGTATTCATTGCGCCGCTATTACGCGGCGCGGACGGCGCAGCGCGCCATCCCTACCGAACACTGGAAAAGGTAGGGCCATCGCGCTGCGATGTCCCCGCCCGCGTCCAGAGGGCGGAACGGAACCACGCGCGACGCGCAAACGCCTCCCCGTATCCATTGCGCCGCTATTACGCGGCGCGGACGGCGCAGCGCGCCGTCCCAACCACCGCAAATTGAGTCATTGCCAAAGGCCGTTGACAATGAGCCTGGCCGGTGGGAATATTCCCACATGGAAACGACTTTGGTAAAAGCCGATGACAAGGGCCGCGTCTGCATCCGGGGCACGCGCAAAGGCGCAAAATACCTGGTGACGGCGGAGAACGGCGGCTGGTGGATCATGCCCGCGCCGAAAGTTGCCGTGCCGGAAAAAATGGAATCGCCCGCCGGGGCTTGGGAACTGCGCGCCGCCACGTTGGAAAGTTTTTATGATAAATCCAAAGCCTGGTGAAGTATATTGGGTGGATTTGGGACTGAAGGGCAAGCTTCGCCCGCTGTTGGTGGTCTCGCGTGAAGATGCGGACGCGGAGCGCGCCTTGTGCGTATGCGTGCCGTTAACAACGCAGATTCGCGGTGGTGACTATGAAGTGAGGTTGCCGCGCGTGCGCTGGTTGCCGGGCACGGATGAAGGCGTGGCGAATGTCCAGGGCTTGACCTCGATTGAAAATCACCGGTTGGAACGCCGCGCCGGACGGTTTGAAGCCCGGGTAACTTTGGACGTGCGCGATAAAATTGCCTGGCTGTTGGAATTGAATTGATTTTTCAACCGTAACGCCGCGCTGCGATAGCCGTTTTGGTTAGGGACATCGCGCTGCGATGTCCCCGCCCGCGTCCAGCGGGCGGAACAGAACCACGCGCGACGCGCGAACACCTCTCCGTATCCATTGCGCCGCTATTACGCGGCGCGGACGGCGCAGCGCGCCATCCCTACCGAACACTGCAAAAGGTAGGGACATCGCGCTGCGATGTCCCCGCCCGCGCATCAGCGGGCGGAACAGAACGCACGCACGACGCGCGAGCGCCTCCCGCGCATTCATTGCGCCGCTATTACGCGGCGCGGACGGCGCAGCGCGCCATCCCTACCGAACACTGGAAAAGGTAGGGACATCGCGCTGCGATGTCCCCGCCCGCGCAGAGCGGGCGGAACAGAACGCACGCACGACGCGCGAGCGCCTCCCGCGCATTCATTGCGCCGCTATTACGCGGCGCGGACGGCGCAGCGCGCCATGCCTACCGAACGCTGGAAAAGGTAGGGACATCGCGCTGCGATGTCCCCGCCCGCGCATCAGCGGGCGGAACAGAACGCACGCACGACGCGCGAACGCCTCCCCGTATTCATTACGCCGCTATTACGCGGCGCGGAAGGCGCAGCGCACCGTCCCTGCCATGTCGGGGGCGTTGCGTCTGATTGTGTCCGAGTCTATTATTTTCTCCGTGTCCATTCCCCGCAGAAAATCGTTGCCGCACGAAATTCCGTTGTGGATTGACCCGCAACGGGAGATTTACTTCATCACCATCAATTGCCAGGCGCGCGGACTCAGCCAACTGGCCGCTGACAAAATTGCGGCGGCCCTCTTTGAAACCGTCCGGCACCGGCAGGAGGAGGGACTTTGGTGGCCGCATGTTTTCCTGCTCATGCCCGACCATGTTCACGCCTTGATTTCCTTCCCGCCCTCCGGCAAACCCATCAAACTCGTCGTGAGCCAATGGAAAGAATGGACGGCCAAAACCGTGGGTATCGGCTGGCAGCGCGACTTCTTCGAGCATCGGTTGCGCTCGGACGAAAGCCGGCGGGAGAAGTCGGATTATATTCTGGCCAATCCCGTGCGAAAAAACCTCGCGGCGCGTCCCGAAGACTGGCCGTTTGTTTATTTCGCCGGCGGCCACCGCCCGCGATTTGCCGATTAAGGGTAGGGCCATCGCCCTGCGATGGTTGTTTTGGGTAGGGACATCGCGCTGCGATGTCCCCGCCCGCGCATCAGCGGGCGGAACGGAACGACGCGTGACGCGCGAGCGCCTCTCCGTATCCATTGCGCCGGTACTGCGCGGCGCGGACGGCGCAGCGCGCCATCCCTACCGAACCACTGGAAAAGGTAGGGACATCGCGCTGCGATGTCCCCGCCCGCGCATCAGCGGGCGGAACGGAACGACGCGTGACGCGCGTGCGTTCCCCAGCTCAACTCCGGTTTTCGGGTTTAATGCGTGGCCGGAGCGCCCGGCACTGGCGGCGGACCAAGGTTGGAAGGAACTCCCGCTTCATCGTCATATTTGGTCGGCGGGAAGATTTGGGGGGGGATGGGAACCTGTCCGCTTATGGCCATGGCGTGTTGGGCTGCAAGCAGGGCCTGCTGATCGTCCGCCGACAACGGGATTTGCGGTTGCGGGCTGGCGGCACCGCCGCCGGCGCCCCCCAGGACAACGCCCAAACGCGAGGCGGGGGTCGCGCCGCCGGCGGTGTTTGGATTTTGCCCGCCAAAATTTCTGCTCTGGCCGAAACGATTGCCAGTCGGAATCTCGGCGGGATTGTTGGCGTTGCCGCCACCGGGCGCATTTCCCGGCATGGAAAAGCCCAGTTTCGACCCCGGCCCCGGCGCGCCTTGCGTTGGACCGGAAGGCCCGCTCGCCGCCGCGTTGGCCAGGGGAAGTTCCTGGACCGTGCCGTGGTTGTTGAACGTCACCAGGCCGGCCTGTTCATCTATCTTCGTCACTTCAATGTCGTCCTGTGCCTGCCCTTCGCTGAGCATGTAGAACTGGTCCTTGCCCGGCTGTCCCGGCTTGGGCGGAACGGCCACTTTGAACAATGCGTGCAATTGGCCAAAATGGGCCGTGATGCCGTTGAGCGTGATTTTTACCGGCGGCTCGGCATTCGCTTTGCTCGGGTCCACCGGCGCCGGCGGGTTGATGTCGAAAACATTGCGGGTCGCTATCGGCGCGTAAGGATTGTTCGCCAACGCCAGGTCGGCCGCGCGCAGACCGGCGTTCCAGACCAGTCCGCCCGCGAGGCAAAGCCAAATTTTTCCGACGCCCTTCATGATTCAAGTATAATATCTACCGGCTTGAATGCAAACACCGCGCAACCGGTTTGGTTGCGGGCGGCGCAGCCGCGCATCGCCCGGAGCGCCGGCCTCCGGCCCGGCGCATCGCCCAAAAGCCCGGAGCGCGGACCGCCGAGTCCACGAGCCTCCAACCGCGGCGAAATTCCGAAAGTTGGTGAAGTGCCAACTTCGCGCTGACAAGGCTGTCGGCGCTCCATTCGATTTCAGGGCAACACGCCCTCAAGTTGCGCCTTGGGAACGCCGGCTTCAGCCTGGCAGCGGCTCCCTTTCTGTCATTCTGCCGCGTGAACGCGGCGTTCATTTCCGAGGCCGTGGTCCGGGTTGGCGGCGCGGCAAAGTTGCATCCACCCGCTCCCGGCCGGCGCTCTGTGATTGACAACGAACGGGCGGACGGTAGTTTGCCGGTTACGTGGCGCGTTCGTCTATCGGTCAGGACACGGCCCTCTCAAGGCTGAAAGACGGGTTCGATTCCCGTACGCGCTACCAATCAATCAGTCGAGGGGCGAAGGTCGAGAGTCGAGAGCAAAAGAAAATCGGTCGTGGCAGAACCGAAACACGGCCTTATCGGCGTAACAAATGTGATAAATGAGGATCCAATGAAAACACGATTCCGTTTTGAAAAACTGGAAGTCTGGCAGGAGGCGCGCGCGATCAATCGCACCATTTATCGCCTGACACGCAACTTCCCGAATCACGAGATGTTTGCGATGACCTCGCAAATCCGCCGTGCGTCGATTTCTGTTTCATCGAATATAGCCGAAGGCTCCGGCCGCAATTCAGACAAGGACTTTGCGCATTTTCTCGAGCAGGCCTATGGTTCTTTGATGGAAACGGCCTCGCTATTCTATCTGGCGCTGGATGAAGATTATGTGTCCGAGCCAGAACTTAACCCGGTGTTCGACGATTTTGAGAAAACGGCAAAGCGAATTGTTTCATTAAATCACACGCTGAAGGTTAATACTTCCAAAACTCCATTCGAACGTAAAAATCCGCCCGCTCTCGTCTCTCGACCCTCGACTCTCGACCAACCATGACC
>JBEKEJ010000125.1:0-9102 GCA_050013895.1 Verrucomicrobiota bacterium
TCGAACTCCACCGTGAGCGCGTTGTAGATGGCGGGCAGCTCGCCCGTGAATTCCACATCCACGACCGGCCCGATGATTTGTATGATCCTGCCTTTGTTCATGCGATTCAATCTAAGATTTGAGATTTCAAATTTGAAATTGACTAGGCCACGGCCATTTGCGCGGTGGCGATTTCCAGCAGTTCCTTCGTGATGTTGGCCTGACGCAGTTTGTTGTATTCGAGCGTGAGGTCCTTGATAAGTTGCATCGCGTTTTCGGTGGCATTTTTCATGGCCACCAGTTTGGCGCTGTATTCACTCGCCCGCGCCTCCAGCAAGATTTGATAAACTTTGAAATTCAAGCCGTGCGGCAGCAACTCACCCAGCACGGTGGTCTCGTCCGGTTCGAACTCAAAAACATCCGTCGTCGCGCCGCGCGCCGGCAGTTCCACCGGTTGCGTCCGGCCGGAGGCGCCGGTCGTGAGGGCATGGATTTTCCCAACCGGCAGGAGCGGCAGGGTTTCCGGCCGCTGGTTCAGCGTGGAAAGGAATTTCGTGAACAAGATGTCCACGGCATCCACCTCGCCTTTGATGAACAGCTCCTGCGCGAATTTGGAAACCGCCCGCGCCTCGCCGAACTGCGGCGCGTCCTTGTAGGTGAATTCGGCGGCGAGCTGCCGCCGCGTGCGCGACACAAACTGCGCCGCCTTGCGTCCGGCCGCGATGAACACCGTGGAATTCCGGTCAAACTTCACCGCTTCGCGGAATAAATTGCCGTTGAGCGCGCCGCACAATCCCTTGTCGGTGCTCACGAGGACGACCGCGCGCCTCCTCGCCGGACGCGTCTCCATCAATGGATGTTTGAACGCGGCGATACGCGGCGCCGCCTCCGTGAGCACCTCATTCATCAGGTCGGCATAGGGCCGCCCGGCCACCGCGGCCAGCTGCGCCTTGCGCATTTTGGCCGCCGCCACCATTTGCATCGCCTTGGTGATTTGGGCGGTGTTCTTGACCGACTTGATGCGTCGGCGGATGTCGCGGGTGCTGGGCATGGATTAATGATACGTCAGCTTGAATTCCGTCACCGCCGTCTTCAATTCACCGGCGAGCGCGTCGTTCAACGCCTTTTCCCTGGCGATGCGTCCCAGCAAATCCGTTTTGCGGCTGGCCATGTAATCTGTGAGCCCGGCCTGGAAATCCTTGATTTTCTCCACCGGCACATCGTCCACGAAACCGTTTTGCGCCGCCCACAGAACCACCACCTGCGCTTCCACCGGCATGGGATCGTATTGAACCTGCTTGAACAATTCGACGATGCGTTTGCCGCGTTCCAGCTGCGCCTGCGTCTTGGCATCCAGGTCGGAGCCGAACTGCGCGAACGCCGCCAGTTCGCGGAACTGCGCCAGATCGCCCTTGATGCGCCCGGCCACCTGTTTCATCGCCTTGACCTGCGCCGCCGAACCCACGCGCGACACCGACAAGCCCACCGAAATTGCCGGACGCACGCCCTGGTAAAACAAGTCCGTTTCCAGGTAAATCTGGCCGTCGGTGATCGAGATCACATTCGTCGGAATATAGGCCGACACGTCGCCCGCCTGCGTCTCGATAATGGGCAGCGCCGTGAGGGAACCGTTGCCGTTCTTGTCGTTCAGGCGCGCGGCGCGTTCGAGCAACCGGCTGTGAAGATAAAAGACGTCGCCCGGATACGCCTCGCGGCCCGAGGGACGCTTCAGCACGAGCGAGACCTGGCGATACGCGACGGCGTGCTTGGACAAATCGTCATAAATAATCAGCGCGTCCATGCCGTTGTCCATGAACCATTCGCCCATGGCCGCGCCGGCAAACGGCGCGAGATACTGGTTCGTGGCCGAATCGGACGCCGCCGCCACCACGACAATCGTGTAAGGCAGCGCGCGCGCCTCATCCAGCACGGCGATGGTGCGCGCCACGTCCGATTGTTTCTGGCCGATGACGACGTAAATGCAATACAGCGGACGGTAATCCTTGTCGCCGGCCTGCCGGGCCGCGAGGTTGAGCCGCGCGTTGTTGATGATGGTGTCGATGCCGATGGCCGTCTTGCCCGTCGAACGGTCGCCGATGATCAATTCGCGCTGGCCGCGGCCGATCGGAACCATCGCGTCGATGGCCATGATGCCGGTCTGGACCGGCTGGCTGACCGACCGGCGCTTGATGATGCCGGGCGCAATCTTTTCCACCGGATATTGAGTCGTCGATTTGACCGGGCCTTTTTCGTCGAGCGGCTGGCCAAGAACATTGACGACGCGGCCCAGCAATTCCTTGCCAACGGGCACCTGCAACAGCCTGCCGGTCGTGCGGACTTCATCGCCTTCCTTGATTTTGGTGAAATCGCCCAGCACGATGGCGCCAACCTCGGTTTCCTCAAGGTTCAGCGCCAAGCCGGTGATGCCGTGGCCGAAATCGAGCATCTCGTTCAACATGGTGTCGGTCAGGCCCTCGATCCGGGCCACGCCGTCGCCGATCTCGCGCACGACGCCGACGTTCTGCTTCACCGTCGCCAGTTTGGCGCCGGTGATTTGGGCTTCAATTTCCTGCAACAGGTCGCTCATAAATTCCCGATCCGCCTTCGCTTCGATTAAAATTGTTGCGCCAGCGCGTTCAACCGCGCCCGCACGCTGCCGTCGTAGAGATCGCTGCCCGCCTGAATCCGCAGACCGCCGATCAATGCCGGATTTCGGGCAAATGAAATGCTCATTCCCGCCCCATAAATCGTTTTCAACTGTTCCGTTACCTTCGCCTGCAAATCGGGCGGCAACGGCGCCACGCTTTCCACGCGCGCGGTTCGCCTGTCCAAATTCAGTTTCACGAGCCTCTGCAGGCGCGATAGAATTTCCAGGCAGCCGCGCGGTTTTCGCGCCAGCACCAGCGTCACCGCCTGCCGGACGCGGTCCTCGTCCAGCACGCCGTTAACCAGGCAACTGCGGAACAGTTCCCGGGCGCCGCGCTGGGCTTGTTTGGGGATTTTCATGCCACGCTTCGTCTAATCGGGAATTCCAAATTTGAAATTCTCATGCGGTCAATTGTTTCGCCGTTTCCTCCGCCAACCGCCTTTGGTCGTCCGGCGTGAGAACTTTGCCGGTGACGGTCGCCGTGGTTTGCACGACCAGCCGTCCGACCTCGCTTTTCAGTTCCGCGAGCATGCGCGCGCGGTCCTGGACGGCGGCCTCGCGCGCCTTGGCCACAATTTGTTCGGCGGCGGCGGCGGCCTTTTGCGTTTCCACCTCGCGCACGCGGGTGGCGGCGTTCCGCGCCTCTTCAATCAACTGGTTCGCTAGGTCGCCCGCCTGGGCGAGGATGCGTTTGCGTTCGGCTTCGGTCCGCGCGAGTTCCGCCTTGATCTTCCCGGCGTTGGCGAGGCCTTCGGCAATGCGCTGGCGGCGCGCTTCAAGCATGTTGAAGACGGGCTGGTAGGCGAAGCGCCACAGCACGAAAAGGACGACGGTAAAACTGATTGTCTGCGCCAGCAAAATTTTCCACTGAATTCCGAGTTCGCTCATAAAGCGTTATTTGACGACCAACCACGCGATGACCGCCCATCCTTCGGCCAGCGCCATGCCGACGAACATGAACGTCAGGATCCTGCCGAACATGCCGGGGTTGCGGCTCATGGCGATGACGCCGCCGGCCGTGGCAATGCCAATGCCGATGGCCGCGCCGCCGAAGGCGAGACCGATATGGATGTTACCGACTGTTTCTGCTAGCATCATAACAATTTCTTTGTTGAGTTTTGGTTGTCGCCCCGGCATCCGTTGCCGGAGCAAATTCAAAAAATTTAACGGCCGTGGTCCGTTTCGGAATGCGTGCAAAGCGTCCCGACAAACGCCACCACCAGCATCGCAAACACAAACGCCTGCACCGCGCAGACGAATGTTTCGTAAAAATAAACGAATATCGAAAGGCCGATGGCTTCGATCGTCAATTTGCTGTGAAACGCCATGTCCAGTATGCTTTCACCGGCAAAAATGTTTCCGTAAAGCCGCATGGCCAGCGCGACCGGTCGCGCGAAAGTAACAGAAAGCAATTCCATCGCGCCAACGAAAATGAACAGGAGGAGAAACAGGGGATACGCCCATTTGTTCGTTTCCATCTTCACGCCGAAAATATGTTTGACCAGCCCCCAAACACCGTTGTAGCGCACCCCCCAGTAAATGCTCATCACCAAAAAAATTCCCGCCATCGCCACGGTCAGGTTCGCGTCCGTCGTCGGGGGGCGGAAAAACGGCCGGCTCACACGTTCAATGGCAAAGGGCAGAAGACTGTGCCGCGCGGGCGTTCCGAATCCGATGCTGCCGACGCCCGGAATCAGATCCACATAATTCGACATGATGATGAAAATAAAAAAGGTCGTCGCAAACGGGAAAACCCAGCGCGCGACCCGCTTGTCCAAAATATCTCCTATCAAACCCTCCCAGCCCTCGATCAGCGCTTCCATCACATTTTGGCCGCCGGCAGGAACTTCCCGCATCCGCCAGGTCGTCAGCCGGACAACGACCAGGATGAGCGCCGCCACAATCCAGGTGCAGACCATTGAATTGGTGATGGGCAGCGAAATTTGTTTCGGCCACCAGGCAGCAAAGATCGAAGGAATATTAGCTTCAGGCGCCGGCCCAATATAAAAGAGAGCCGGCGCGGCCTGGGGAACGGCTTCCGCTGCCGGTTCCGCCTCGGCTGGCGCGGGCGCCGCTGTCGTTGGCGCAACGCCGGCGGTTGCCGGTTGAACGGCAGGAACCGGCGTCGCCGGCATCTGCGCCTTCAAACTCGCCGCCGCCAACATTGCCGGCAAACCGCAGAAAAAAATGACTTTTATCAACCGCATTGGCTTCAAAAAAAAACCGCCTCAGACGACATAACTTCCGTCAAATCGACGTTGCGTCTGAAGCCGGGAAATTTTGCCCATCGTGAAAAAATTCACAAGCCATTTTTTGGCCTAAATTCGCCACAGAATTGCCTCGCTTCCTTCACCACAACTCATTTTGTCCAATCCTGCCGCAATTTTTCCGGCGTCTTCCCCTGCCCGCGCAGCGCGCGCAAGCTCAGGGCATCGTGCCGTTTGGCCAGTCGTTGCCCCTGGTCATCCCGCATCAGTGCGCAGTGAAAAAAAACGGGCGGCGTCAATTCCAGCGCGCGGTAAAGCAACAACTGCCGCGCCGTGCTCACCAGCAAATCCGCTCCCCGCACAACTTCGGTGACCCGCATGGCGGCGTCGTCAACCGCACAGGCCAGTTGATAAGCCGGAACATCATCGTGCCGCCAGACCACGAAGTCGCCGAAATCCCTCCCGGCCACAAATGTTTGCGGGCCGAAATTCCCGTCCGTGAACGAAACCGTCTCGGCGTCGGGAACGCGAAAACGCCAGTTCACAGGACGTGACAAGTGACGTGTGACACGTGACAGGGGCGCACGTGCGGCATTCATGTCACTTGTCACCTGCCACATGTCACCTTTGGGCCGGCAGGTGCCGGGATAAATGGGTTCTTCACCCTCGACGTTTGGCGCGCTGGCGGCGTCGCGGATGTCCTTGCGCGAACAATCGCAGGGATAAACGAAGCCCCCGACGCGCAGTTTCTGCAGCGCGGCGCGATAGAGCGAAAACCGTTCGCTTTGATTGTATGGCGCGAATGGCCCGCCGCAGTCCGGTCCTTCCCGCCATTCCAAACCGAACCAGCGCAGGTCTTCGATCATTTGCGAAACGAACTCGAGTTTGAAGCGCGTGGAGTCAATGTCTTCGTTGCGCAGGATCAACGCGCCGCCCCGCGCCCGCGCGCGCTCCTGCGCCGTCCAAAATGTCCGCGCGTGGCCGAGATGCAACAGTCCCGTCGGCGACGGTGCCAGCCGGCCGCGATAGGGTTTGTCAGAAAGGCTCATCGGGATTTGCCGCCAGCCAGCCGGTCAAACCGGGCAGCGGCGCGGACAAAATTCTTTGCACCCTGGAAATGTTCAGCGAGGTGTCCAGCGCGCGCGGCGGGCCGGGGGAATGCACGGCTGAACCCGGCCTGATTTTGTCCGCCAACTCCGGGCATCGTTCGACCAGCAACTGGCCGATCTGCCAGCGCGAGAGCTTTTCCGCGCCCGCGACGTGAAAAATGCCCGCGCAATTTTTCCGCGCCAGTTCCCAGACCGCGCGCGCAGTTTCAACCGCAGGTATGGGACAACGAAATTCGTCCGTGAACAGCGTCATCCCCTGCCCGGCCTGCAATGCCCGCCGCAATTGTTCGTTGAAGCCGCGGTTGCCCGCGCGCGAAACGCCCGCATTGAGCGATGTGCGCACCACCAGATGCCGCGGGTTCTTCAAAACGATTTCCTCGGCGGCGAGCTTGGTCTCGCCGTAAACGTGAATCGGATGAGTTGCGTCCGTCTCAAGGTAATTTCCTTTGCGCCCGTCGAAGACCAGATCGCTGGAAAAGAACGCGAACTGAACTTCCGCCGCCAGTTCGGCGAGCAATCTAGTCACTTCAACGTTCACCCGCCGTGCCAGCGCGGGATTCGCCTGCGCCTCAGCGATGGTGCTGATGGCAGCACAATGAACGATGAGCTGCGGTTTGTCTTTCTGGAACTCGCGGCCGACCGCGGCGAAATCAAGCAAGTCAAACTGGTCGCGCGTCAATCCCCTCACCCGCCAGTGCGGAGCATGCCGCGGCGCAGTCCGGACGAGATAATTCCCGATGAGTCCATTCGCGCCGGTGATCCAGGCAAATGATTTGGGAGTCGCGTTAGTCAATCAAGCGTCGGGTAAGGCCGCCATAGGCGTCAATCCGCCGGTCGCGCAGGAACGGCCAGTGCGTGCGGGTTGCGTCCACGGCGGCAAGATCAACGGGCACAATCAGAACTTCCTCTTTGGCCGCGCCGGCTTTGCCGAGGATTTCACCGGAAGTGCCGGCCACGAAGCTTTGTCCCCAGAATTCAATGCCCCGGCCCGCAAGTTTCTCATGGCCAACGCGGTTGACAACGGCCACGTAACAGCCGTTGGCGATGGCATGGCTGCGCTGGATGGTCTCCCATGAGTCGTGCTGGCGCTGGCCGCATTTTTTCTTTTCGCCAGGATGCCAGCCGATGGCCGTCGGGTAAAACAGGATCTGCGCGCCCTGCAATGCGGTCAGCCGCGCGGCCTCGGGATACCACTGGTCCCAGCAAATGAGAACGCCGATTTTGCCGTGGCGGGTCGGCCACGCCTTGAAGCCGGTGTCGCCGGGCGTGAAATAAAATTTTTCGTAGTAAAGCGGGTCGTCGGGAATGTGCATCTTGCGGTAGAGGCCGAGCAGCGAACCATCGGCATCAATGACGGCGGCGGTATTGTGATAAACCCCGGCGGCGCGTTGCTCAAAAAGCGACGCGATGACGACCACCCGATGCTTTGTGGCAAGTCTGCAAAAAGCGGCGGTGCTGGGGCCGGGAATTTTTTCTGCGAGCTTGAAATTCTTAAAGTCTTCGCTCTGGCAAAAATACTGCGAGCGGAAGAGTTCCTGGGTGCAGATGATTTGCGCGCCGCGCCGCGCCGCGCGTTCGGCCAGGGCGAGGGTTGTTTTCAGGTTCGCATCGGAATTTGTCGAGCAGGCGGTTTGGATAAGCCCGAGTTTCACGACCCGGGCGGCGGCGCTTTTCATGAGCGTCTGGATTTGGCGCGCCGGACCCGGGCGGTGTGTTCGAGGATTTGGGTGCTGCCCCGGGAGTCGAACGCCTCGGCGGCGGGCGGTTCATCTTTCCCAAAGAGTTCGCGGATGAACTTGCCGAGCGTCTCGTTCGTCGGGCCGTAGCCGCCGCGATAGATGTAGTATTCGAGGTCATACATCAATTCATCGGCGGTGGCATATCGACGGGACGGGTCGCGCGCGAGGCAATGATGCAGGATGTCGTTGAGCGGGTCGTCGATGCGCGCATCCAAGGCGCGGAAATCGGGGATCGGCTGGTTCAGGATGCGCTGGCGCGATTCCTCGGCATCCGCGCCTTTGAACAAATTCCGGTCGAGCAACAAATGCGCCAGCACAACCCCGGCGGAAAAAAGGTCGGAGCGTTTGTCGGTCACTTGAAAATCCGCCTGCTCCGGGCTCATGTAATCGGCCTTGCCCGCGACCACCTCGCCTTCCTGGTCGGTCAAAAAACCGCGCGCCTTGGCGATGCCGAAATCGGTGAGCTTCACGTCGCCTTCAAAGGCGATCATGATGTTTTTGAAGCTCACGTCGCGGTGAACGATGCCGAGCGGCCGGCCGTTCTTGTCGGCTTTGGCGTGCGCGTACGCCAGCCCGCGCGCGACGCGGCTGGTGATGAACACGGCCAGTTCTTTCGGCAGCTTCCGGCGTTTGGCGGTCAGATGCTGGTTGAACTGCTCCAGATTGGTGCCGCGAATCAATTCCATGCAGATGAAATAAACGCCGTTGGCCTCGCCGAGGTGGTAGGTCTGGACAATGTTGGTGTGGATCAAATCGGCGACGAGCTTGGCCTCGCCGATGAAATTTTCGATGAACATCTTCTGGCTGGCGAAGCTGGGGCGGATGACTTTGATCGCCACGCGCTTGACGAAATCCCGCGCGCCGTGCTGTTCCGCCTCATAGACGATGCCCATGCCGCCCTCAAAAATTTTGCGGGCGATTTCGTAGCGGAATTCGCTCTGGATCGTGAAGAGCGCCACGCGGGGATGGTGTGAAATCGCCCCGCGAAGTCAAGTCCGGCGCTCGCCGGGCCAAAAGCGGGACTGCAAATTTTTTGTTTTTTTGCTTGCGCGCCGCGGCCAAAAACCCTTTATTCACGCCGAGTCACACGACTGTTTAACCAAAAGAACAATATAACAACACAACAGGAAGGACACCGATATTATGGCAAAAGCACTCTCGAAAGCCCAACTCGCCGCCGCGATTGCTGAAAAGGCTGAACTCTCCAAGAAGCAAGCGACGGAAATCCTCGACCACATCGCCCAGCTCGCCTACAAGCACGCGAAGGACACCTTCACGCTGCCGGGTATCGGCAAGCTTGTGCTCCGCAACCGCGCCGCGCGCCTGGGCCGCAACCCCAAGACCGGCGAAACCATCCAGATCCCGGCCAAGCGCGTCGTCAAATTCCGCGTCGCCAAAGCCGCGAAAGAGGCCATCCTCGG
>JBEKEJ010000126.1:0-9002 GCA_050013895.1 Verrucomicrobiota bacterium
TTTCTCAAAGCGCCCGGGAGCGGCGAGGAAATTGAAATCTGCTTTTTCCCCGGCAGCGATCCCGTGCAGGTGCAGCCCGATCTGACGCATCTCGCGTTCGAGGTGGACAGCCTCGAGGAATTCGGCAAACACTTGGCGAAACATGGCCTGAAATATTCCGACGGCCCCACCACCACGTCCTCCGGCACGGTCTTCGCGTTCATTGACGCGCCGGAAGGCTACGAAATCGAATTGATTCAAAAAGGCGCGGGCCGCTATTGAATTTCCTCAAAACCCGGACCCGAAACCCGAGACCCCAGATCCCAGACCCTAAACCCATGAGCGTTCTCATTGTCGGTTCCACCGCCCTCGATTCTATCAAAACGCCGTACGCGGAAAACCCGCGCCTGCTTGGCGGGTCGGCCAGCCACGCCGCGGTCGCCGCGAGCTTTTTCAGCCCGGTCAAATTGATCGGCGTCGTCGGTGACGATTTTCCAAAGAAATACCTGCAGCTTTACCGGCGGCGCAAAATTGATCTCGAAGGCCTGCAAATCCGCCCCGGCAAAACGTTTCACTGGTCGGGCGAATACGAAGAGAACATGAACCGCCGCCGCACGCTCGAAACCGAACTCGGTGTGTTCGAGACTTTCACGCCCATGCTGCCGGAATCTTACCGGCGCGTGCCGTTCGTCCTGCTGGCAAATATTGCGCCCGCATTGCAGCTTCACGTGCTCGACCAGATGACGCGCCCGCGGTTTGTCGCCGCCGACACCATGGATTTGTGGCTGAACATCGCGCTGCCGGATTTGCTGCGCCTGCTCAAGCGCGTGGACCTGTTCATCCTCAACGACAGCGAGGCGCACCAGTTGACGAAAGAAGACAACGTCATCGCCGCGCTGCCCAGGCTCCACAAACTCGGTCCGCGTTACGTCATCATTAAGAAGGGCGAACACGGCGCGATCCTGTCGTCGCCGAAGGGCATGTTTGTCGCGCCGGCTTATCCCCTGAAGAAGCTCGTGGACCCGACCGGCGCGGGCGACTCGTTCGCCGGCGGTTTGATGGGTCATCTGGCGACGGCGCGCGGTCCGATCGAGGCGAACCTCCGCCGCGCGATGATTTACGGCAGCGTCACGGCGTCATTCTGCTGCGAAGGCTTCGGCCTGACGCGAACCTCCAAAATCAAACGCGCCCACATTGACCGGCGCGTGACGGAACTGGAGAGGCTGACGGAGTTTTAAGTAGCAGCCGGCTTAAGGAGACCCCAATCTCAGTTTTCGGGTTAGCGGCGTTCTGCCGAAGCGCCGCTACGGTCAACCGGCGCTTTTCATGGTTCCATTCGAGCGAAAAATCCGTGTTCATCCGTGTCCATCCACCCTCCGCAGAACCTGCCACGGAGGATGGTTCACCTCGCTATCCTCCACAGTGCTGCTACGGCGGACGAGCACAGTATTGCTACGGAGCACGGGTCCGTGGTTAAATTTCGCTCGTGAAAGCCGTCATCCTGGCCGCCGGCAAGGGCACGCGCATGCGGGAACTCACCCATGAGTTGCCCAAGCCCATGCTGCGCGTCCAGGGCAAACCCATCCTCGAACACATCGTCGCCGGAATTCTGGCGGCCGGCATCCGGGACATCTTCATCGTCACCGGCTGGCGGGCGGACGTGATCCAAAACCATTTTGGCGACGGCAAAAAATGGCAGGGGCGCATCCTGTGCGGACGGCAGGTGATCCAGGACGGCACGGGCAAGGCGCCGGAAGCGGCGAAGGCATTTGTCGGCGATTCGCCGTTTCTGCTGACTTACGGCGACATTCTGGTGCCACCCGAAACCTATCCGCAAATGCTTCGGCGTTTTGGTGAAGGCGATTTCGCGGGCGTCGTCACCGTCACGCGCGGCGAGGACGTGACGAAAGGCGGGTTGAACTTTTTCGACGACCAATTCTGCCTGAAACGGCTCGTGGAGAAGCCGTCGCCGGGGCAGTTGGAACAATTGCGCCATGACGGCTGGCTCAAGCCCAATGCGCCGGTGTGGTATAACGCGGGCATATACATTTTCCGTCCGGCGCTCTTCGAGTTCACGGCGCGTCTGCAAAAGTCGGCCCGCGGCGAATACGAACTGACGGACGCCATCAGCGCGATGATTGCCGCCGGACAAAGGCTGGCCGGGCTGGAAATTCAAGGCCGCTGGGTGGACGTGCGTGATCCGGAGACACTGGCGAGATTGGAAGGAGAAAACATCGGACATTGAACGCTGAACATCGAACATCGGAGGCGCGGCCATTCAGCGTTCGGAGTTCGATGTTGGATGTTCGATGTTCCCCGGAAATTCATCAACTCACATACTTCGGGTCAAACACCGGCCCCAGTCCGTGTTTGCGGAGCAGTTCAGCGAATTTCGCGATGCCGCGCTTCCCGTCCTCGCCCAACTGATAGTATATGTTCCAGTCAAAATAATCCTTGCGGAAATCGTAGTCGTATTCGGTGCGGTTGCGGACAATACCATCCAGCGTGTCCAACCCGAAATCCTTCGCTTCGCGAAGTTGTCGCCGCAACCCGGAATTTTCGACACCCCGCCGCAACGCCCACACCGCAAAGACGAAAGGTAAATTCGTCAGTTCGAGCCAGGCCGTGCCGAGATCAACAATTTCGTGCTCGTGCGGGGCGCGTCGGAAGTCAATCGCCGGATCGCCGATGAGCAGCACGGCGTCGTGCTCCGCCGCCTTTCGCGGGTCGGGCAGCGGCTTGAACTCCGGCTTCAGCCCGCGTTCGGCCAGCAGGACCTTCAACAGATTCAGACCGGACAACGACGCGGCATGGCAATAAATCTCATTTAACTCCGCGAGCGGCCGGCGATGGGCGAGCAGCACGCTGTAAACCTCGCCGAGCGACGCAATGGCAATGCCGTCCAGAACGTCATAGCGGTCGGTGAGCAAAACCTCCGCCGTGCTGACGAGCGCGGCGTCAAGTTCATCGCGACGGAGCCTCTCCGCGAGTTCAGCCGGCGTGGCGAAAAGGACTTTGTCCTCAATGCCGCGCGTGAGCGGCACGGCGTTGAGGTATTGCACTGAGCCGATGCGGAATTTGGGCGCTTCGGCGGCTGGCATTTCAGTCGGTGTCCGGTTCAAGGGATTTACAGTGACTTATCGGCTTTTGGAATAGGTGATGATGTCGGTATCTTCCTCAGAGGTCGGGATGGCCAGCGTGAACGTCGCGGTTCCCCCCCAAATGACGGTGGTTTCCCGTTTGCTGAAATTGTCGAGATAGTAATCGAAGGTGTAAGTTCCAGGTTGCGCTCCGCGTTGGATGTCAATTTTCTTGTAGCCCTTGAGCCACGTCGGATTCTCCGTGTTTAAAATAAAACCGATGAAATCCCTTCCCGGTTTTGACGTGTCCCTCATGATGCCGATTTGATGCGGAATCTGTCCGTACCCGTTCCAGACCCCTTCAATTGGGTCGAGGTTCCTTTGGTTCTTGCCGAGATAAGCGGCGAATCCCTCTTCCCGGATGGGAAGGGTTTCCCAGGTGTCGGCGTAACGGAGCAGGTCGGCCGTCAGACGATAATTCGCGTGTGAAAAATCCGGCTTTTCGATCGATTTCGTCTGAACGACATCGGCGCCCTTTTCCCGGGCGGTTCGCAGCACTTTGAGCATCTCGCTCTCGACCGATCCGCCAAACATGGTGAGGCTGGTGGCGTGGATGGAAATCGTCCCGATCACTTCGCAGGGCCGCGGAACCGCCATGTCCTCCGTATAGACGAGGATGGGATAGCCAACTGGCTTGGCCGGTCCGGCGGCCGTATGGGGATTATACGTCGCGACGGTGCTGCATCCCGCCAGCAGCGCTATGGAAAGCAGGGACAACGCCAGATAACGGAAGGGCGCGCTGCTGATATACTGCGCCAAGCCCGTGTGGATCTTGGGGATTTCTCCAGGCGCATTCATAGATTGCGAAATTCTTCCTCGGTCAACCCCGACTGTTTAAGTATGGAACGAAATGTTCCGGTCGGAACGTCACCGGTGTGCATGGCCACGTAAGTTTGGCGCCCGTCTGAATGGCGCAACACGACATGCGATCCGGATTGGCGGCGAACAACGAAACCGGCGCGCTGGAGTTTGGCCAAAACCTCACGCGCTTTGCAGGGCATCTTCGGGAATATCGAGGGTTGAAAAAAGGATTTCTGACGACGCGGGCACCGTCTCGTGGTTGGCTTTCCTTTCCGCGAGCCAGAGCTTGACCAGATCCGCCGCCGCCGCGCGCGCGCCTTCGATGCCCAACCCGTGCGTCGTCAGGCCAAGGCTCGGCACATGAGCGTAGAAATAGCCCGCCGGAAAGTCCTTGTCCGCGACTTTTTCAAACAAGACGCCGAAGTTCATTGCTGTAAAGTATCGCAGTTCAATGAAACGGTCAACCCGGCTGCTCGCGGGAACCCTTTGACACGAATTTCACGGATTAACACGAATTGTTCTAACGCGAAGTTGCAAAGCCGAAAGGCAACGAATGGAAATCAGCCAGTAACGAGGTGGTTGATTATGCCGTTGCCAGATTATCCTCCAGCACTTTGGAACGCGCTGGATTTTCCGCGGCCTTGGGCTCCGGCGGATTTTCCAGGACCCTGATCGGCTCGTAAAATGTATTGCGCTGCACCGGCGTGCGGCCGGCTTCGCGGATGGCTTTGATCATGTCCGCCTCGGTTTGCAACTGTGGCGAGGTCGCGCCGGCCATGTGGAAGATGTGTTCCTCGATGATCGTCCCATGCAAATCGTCCGCGCCGTAACTCAACGCGACTTGCGCCAGTTTCAGTCCGAGGCCGACCCAATACGCGGTGATATGGTCAAAATTGTCGAGATAGACGCGGCTGACGGCGATGGTGCGCAGCGAATCGAATCCGGTCGGCGGTTTCTCGACGGGAATGTCGTTGTCCTCCGGCTGATACGGCAGCGGCACGAAGCCGGTGAAGCCACGGGTCTCGTCCTGCAACGCGCGCAACTGCTGAAGGTGGTCCACGCGGTCGGCCAGCGATTCGACATGGCCAAAGAGCATCGTGCAGGTGCTGCGCCCGCCCATCCGGTGCCAGGTGCGATGCACGTCGAGGTATTCCGCGGCGGATTCCTTGCCTTTGGCGATGGCCGAACGGACTTCCTTGCGGAATATTTCCGCGCCGCCGCCGGTGAGCGAATCGAGCCCGGCGGCTTTCAGTTCGCGCAATGTTTCCTCGACCGATTTTTTCGCCAGCCAGGCGAGGTGCAAAATTTCAATGGCGGTGAAGCATTTGAGTTGCAGCTTCGGTAGTGGCACGGGCGTCTCACCCGTGAGTTTGTGCTCGGATCGCACGGGCGGGACGCCCGTGCCACTATCCCCGTTGAGCGCCTTGAGCGCCTTGAGCATGTCGGTGTAATATCTGAACGGCAGCGACGGATGCAGCCCGCCGACGATGTGCAGTTCCGTGATGCCGAGATGCAGCGCTTCACGGGCTTTTTGAACAATCTCATCCACGGAAAACTGGAAGCCATCCGCATCGCGTTTCTTGCGTGCGAACGAGCAGAACTGGCACGACAGGATGCAGTAGTTCGAGTAGTTGACGTAGCGGTTGATGATGTAGCTGGCGCGATTTCCGGATTTTTTCTGGCGCGCGAGATCGGCGACTGCGCCGAGCGCATTCAGGTCTTTGGATTCAAACAACCGGAGCGCGTCGGTCTCGGAAATGCGTTCGCCGGCGGCGACCTTGTCGTAGAGATCGCGCAGTTCGCTGCGTTGAATGAAGAAATTCATCTTCCGTAAAGTAAAGCAGCTTTTTTGCAACAACGCAAATATGCCGGCAATTCGAATCGGAGCGCCGGTCTCCGACCCGGCCCGAATCCAGCAAGCAATTATAACACGCCGGACCGGAGGCCGGCGCTCCCATGCATGGTTGGATCAACGCGGGAGGCCGTTATGCCTGGCTCAAACGGAGGCGTTTGCGGGCCAGCACCAGAGTGAGGACTATCATCGTTGCAATCTGGACCGGACTGATAATCAACTGAGAGTAACTAAAATACATAGCGATGGGGCCAAAGGTCGCCAGGCCAACAGATCTGGCCAGGAAAGCCGGCATGACGGAGCTGAGAGAGGA
Organism: Verrucomicrobiota bacterium; assembly: GCA_050013895.1. Lineage (GTDB taxonomy): Bacteria > Verrucomicrobiota > Verrucomicrobiia > Limisphaerales > UBA11358 > UBA11358. The sequence continues at coordinate 6,086 of JBEKEJ010000126.1, forward strand.
AGCAATGAGCGAAAACAGGCACAAACCCGCACAGGTTGCGACCAGCGTCGAGCGTCGTTTCAATAGCGGTGTCAGCCGCGCGCCCAACTTTTCGCCCTTCCGGATTACCAGCCACCAGCAAAGGACGAGGCTGGCTGCGAGTGCCAGCACTTGAGCCAAGCTGAAAAGTGCAATCGGAAGGGCCAGGCCGCTCTCCTTGTAGTTGTAATTAATGCCGGCCCAACCCCAAGACAATGCGTTCCGAATCACGGCTCCAGTCAAGCCCGCCACCAATCCCCAGATCTGAATGCCAATCAGCATCCACAAAACCCGGTCAAGCCAGACGGCACGTTGGTTGACCTTGCCGAACTCCGTTTCGAGCGAGCCGCCCTTGCCGATGCGCCGGGTTGCGATGGTAAACGCTTCTTCGGCGGACAGCCCGCGTGTACGTAGCGTCGCGATGGAGTCGCACAGGTGAGTCTCGAGTTCATTGAGGTTTTCGCTGCGGAAGGCAGGCGATTGGCCAAGGTTTTCGCGCCATTGTTGAATGGCGCGGTTCAGGTCAAACGAGGTTGAAGTTTCCATAATTTTGTCAATGTTTCGTGGACGGTGAGCCATTGTTGTTGTTCGTCCTGCAACGCCTTCCGGCCTTCCTTTCGCAGCCGGTAATACTTCCGCTTCCGGCCGGTGTCAGCCTCGCGCCATTCGGACTCGATCAAATCCTCATCTTCCATCCAGTGGAGCACGGGATAAAGCATGCCCTCGGTCCACTCGATCCGGCCACCGGACAGTTCCCGCACCCGCTGGATGAGCGCGTAACCGTAATTCTCACCCTCCGTCAGCACCGACAACACGAGCGGCACGGTCGAGGCGGCGACGAGTTCTTTCGCAAGCATGGCCGTATCATACCTAGCATTGCAATGCCTGTCAAGCGGGAATGTTTAAAAACTTTTACCGCACTCGGAACCACGGAAAGAACACTTCTGCCGTCGGGACCACAAAAAATACCGCGTTCGCCGGCTGCCCTGCTCCTGCTTGGGGTTGCCCGTCGCAGCGCGCGATTGCACGGGCCGCGTGATTTGAGTACGTTCACGGCATGTTGTCCTGGATTCGTTTTGTGTTCAGCGTGTGCGTCGTGGCCGCCGGCGTCGCGCTGAATGGCTGCTCGTCGTCGGACCCGGGCCAGTTGGACGAGGAAAAGGAGCCGCATTTTGTGCTGGGCAAGGGGCGCGTGAACGCGATGGATTATCAGGGCGCGATCGAGGCGTTCGAACAATCGCTGGAGACCAATCCGCATTCGGCGGCGGCGCATTTTGAACTGGGCTGGCTTTATGACGAGAAGGCGCCCGACCCCGCCGCGGCCATTTATCATTACGGGCAGTATTTGAAGCTGTCTCCGAATGCCGACAACGCCGACGTCATCCGGCAGCGCATTTACCGTTGCAAACAGCAACTAGCGGCGGACGTGCTGCCGCTGCCGAGCGCGCCGGCCGCGCAACAACAATTGGAAAACCTGGCCGAGCAAAACCGCCAGTTGCAGCAGCAGGTGAGCCGGCTTCAGGAAAACGTGAAGCAGTGGAACGCCTATTACGCGAGCCAGTTGGCGGCGGCCAAAACCAACGCGCCGCCACCGGGCAACGCCACGGTCCAGCCAACGCCGGCCCAAACGGCGCAAAATGTTTCTGTTCCATCGGGGAGCGCCAACCCCAGCCGTTCTGCCAGTCCGGCGGCAATGGCCAGGCCGCGCACGCACACCGTCCTCGCGGGTGAAACGGCGGTGGGCATCGCGCGCAAATACGGCGTGAAATTGAGCGCATTGGTGGCGGCGAATCCGGACATGAATCCCGCCCGGATCCGGGCCGGCCAGGTTTTGAACATTCCCTCGACTTGAGGGGTTTGCATGGTTCCACGCGTCACATTTTTTTTGATTGCGGCATTTTGGGTCACGATGAACGTGTGGCTGTGGCACACGGAGTATGGTTCGCGCGGCGGCGAGATTTCCGTGCCGGTGGACCTGGTCTGGCGCAAAATTCTGACGGCGCCGGATGTTTCCGCCTTGGCCATTTATCAGGACGGGTGCCGGGCTGGATTCTGCCAGATTTCCACGAGCGTCGAACAGGCCATGGCGGCGCTGGACGAAAACACCGTGCCGCCGGAAGGACTGGTGGCGCAAAGCGGCCATCAAATCCACTTCAACGGCAACCTGAGTTTCGGCGCCATCACCAACCCGGTGCGATTTGACGGGCGCCTTCAATTTTCTTCCGCCCGCGCCTGGCGGGAGTTGAATTTGAAAGTGTCCACGCGGGAGGCAACGATGGAGATTCATTCCGTCGCCGCAGAACAGAAGGCGCGCTTCAAGATCACCAGTGACGGTGCGAACTTCGAGCGCGTGCTGAGTTTCGCCGATTTGCAGAATCCCGACGCGCTGTTGCGCGCGCTGGGCGGCGGGTTAGCGGGCGAACTGGATTTGCCCGTTGTTATTCCGTCATCGCCCGCCGCGATTGCCGGCCCCGTCAAATGGGAGGCGCACCGTGTTCGTGCGATCATCGGCCATGAGCCGGTGACCGTGTATCGCGTGGAAACGCGCGTGCTGGATCACCCGCTTGTCCTTTACGCCAGTTCGCTGGGCGAAATAGTGCGGATGGAACTGCCCGGCGGCGTAACGGCCGTGCTCGACGAGTGGAACAAGCCGTGATCGAACTCGTCCATCTCGTCAAAAAGTTCGGCGACCTCGTCGCGGTCAACGACGTGACGCTGACCGTTCCGCGCGGGGAATTTTTTGCGGTGCTGGGACCGAACGCCGCCGGGAAAACGACCATGTTGAAAATCCTCGCCGGCCTCATGAAACCGACTTCCGGCCACGCGCGGGTGTGCGGTTTTGACGTGCAAACGGAACCCCTCGAAGCGCGCCGCCGCCTGGCCTACGTTCCCGATTTTC
>JBEKEJ010000127.1:0-8946 GCA_050013895.1 Verrucomicrobiota bacterium
TTTTTGCGTTGGGCCTGATGTGCAAGCCGATGCTGGTGACTTTGCCCTTGGTGCTGTTGCTGCTGGACTACTGGCCGCTCGGAAGGGTGACCCGCCTTCGCTCGGTTACGGCGTGGCGAGCAGGCAACGAGAAGGCAGGCATTCAGCCCATTGGCGCGGCAGAGCGCAGCGAAAATGATTCAACTCCATGGCGCGACGGAGCGAAGCAACGGCGGCTCACCCAATTACTGCTGGAGAAACTGCCCTTGTTCGGACTGGCCGCCGTGTCGTGTGTGGCCACCTTTTTTGCCCAGACAGGGGCCACCCAGTCGTTCGAAGCCCTGTCCCTGCCCTTGCGCCTCGGCAACGCCTTGATTTCCTGCGTGGCCTATTTGGGCCAGATGTTCTGGCCGTCGGACTTGGCGGTTCTCTATCCATTTACGGCCGGGGGCGTTGAGGTTTCAAGAGTGGCGCTGTCACTGGCGGTGTTGGCCGGCATTTCCACGGGTGTTTTTGTCCTGCGCCGGAGGCGCCCCTGCCTTTTGACCGGCTGGCTGTGGTATCTCGTCATGCTGGTGCCGGTGATTGGAATTATTCAGGTGGGATTTCAGGCGCGGGCGGATCGCTACACCTATTTACCGCAGATCGGCTTGTATCTGTTGTTGACCTGGGCGGCGGCGGACCTGTGCGCCGGCAGACGATACCGCCGGGCGGTGCTGGGCGGCTGCGCCGCGATCATCCTCCTGGCTTTGATTTGCTGCGCGCACGTGCAGGCTACTTATTGGCGAAACAGTGAGTCGTTGTGGACCCACACGGTCGCCTGCGCGCCTGACAACTGGGTTGCCCACAACAACCTCGGCCTCGTTCAGCTCCAAAAGGGTGATGTCATCGAGGCGATCTCCCAGTTCCAAAAGGCGTTGGAATTCAAACCCGACTATGCGTTAGCCCATTACAACCTCGGTAACGCGCTGCTCCAAAAAGGCAATGTGGACGAAGCGATGGTTCAATACCAGAAGGCGCTGCAAATCAGACCTGACTACGCGTTAGCCCACAACAACCTCGGCAACGCGCTGCTCCAAAAGGGCAATGTGGACGAAGCGATGGTTCAATACCAGAAGGCGCTGCAAATCAATCCCGGCTTCGCGTTGGCTCATTACAACCTCGGCAACGCGCTGTGCCAAAAAGGCAATGTGGACGAAGCGATCCCTCATTTCCAAAAGGCCCTGGAAATCAATCCCGATGACGCGTTAGCCCACTACAACCTTGGCAACGCGCTGCTCAAAAGGGGAAGCGTGGACGAAGCGATGGTTCATTACCAAAAGGCGCTGCAAATCAGACCCGACCACGTGCAAACCCTGAACAACCTGGCATGGGTGCTGGCAACCTGTCCGCAGGCATCGCTGCGCAACGGCAACCAGGCAGTGGCGCTGGCGCAACGGGCGAACCAGCTTACGGGTGATGGCGATCCGGCCGTTCTTGGCACCCTGGCCGCTGCTTACGCCGAGGCCGGGCGGTTTCCCGAAGCGGTGGCAACCGCGCAGCGCGCCCTGCAACTGGCCGCGACGCAGTCCGACACCGCGCGGGTCGATGCCATTCGATCACGGTTGAGGCTCTATCAAGCAGGCCGCCCGTTCCATGACGCTGAACAAACGCCTTGAAGATGCCCCGATAATTGACAAGCAGTTGTCCGCTTGACCGCCCGCTTGAATGCCGTTTCATCGTATCCCGCCCGGGAAAACACAGCTGCCGATAGACCCGCCGCGAGCTGGCGAGTCCCAATATTATAAGATATATGCAAAATACCTATTCCAAAGACGTATAATTAACACATCTAAATGTTTTGATGACAAAATTGAATACTCTGTCATAATCGCTTTGCGACTGTGAAATAGGATTCCAGTGCAAATAGAAAGAGATTCAAACAACAACAAAACATGCATCTATGAAAATAACTCTAAATACACGATGGCTCCAAGCTGGTGTGGCATCATTGTTCCTCAGCACGGGGCTGGCTTACGGCGACCTCGTAATCGCTTGGCCTGCCGACAGCGTAGCCGCTTGGAGCACGGGCCAAGGCACACCTCCCAACAGCATGGTGACAGATGCTACCATACCAGCGGGCCTCGGGACCCAAGCCATGCTCTGGGGAAACGGCGTCAACAATTTCCAGCAAATGTATTATTCGGTGGGTTCCGCGATCGGCAGCCAAAATATTAGTTCGTATACCACGGTTGAATACTTTGTCCTGCCCTCAGCGAATAATGCTGCCGGTAACTTGCAACCGGTGCTCCAGGGAACCGTTAACGGCTATATGCAACCTTCCCTGAGTCCTACGATTACCAGCCTCGCCAATGGCTGGAAAGAGGTCACCTATTCTCTGTCGGACCCGAACTTCACCGATAAGGCGGCGATCTATTCCATCGGAGTTGGTTTTTATGACGGCAGCACGACCGCCACGATGGAAATCGGCGGCATCGTGTTCACCAGCCCCGTTCCCGAACCCTCGTCCTTGGCCTTATTGGCCTTTGGTGCCGTGGCTCTTGGGTTGACAACTTGGAATCGCAGGAAAGTTGTTAGTTAAGCATGGATTTTTAGAGCGGGATTTCTCCTGTCAGAACTGACAGGAATCACCCTCGGCAGTCTGTCGGCGGACGAAACGAAGCGAAGGCAAATTTCGTCCGCCGATCTGTTTTCGGGGGTCGTTCCAGCGTGGCGAACCCCCCAGTTCTTCTTCAAAAATCCGCGCCGGCGAGCCTCCAGAAGCCTGTTGCAGCCAGGCGCGCTGGCCTTCGATCGGCGCAGGCTTCGACGGTTGACTCTTAAACCCGAATTTCGAAATGAATCGCGCACCCTGGTAAACCGCTGAAGCGACAGGTGATTGGGCGAAGCAAGTCTGCTTTGGCGAAGAGGGGTATTACTGTCCAAGTCGTTGAGCTTGAATGGGATTGGCTGTACGATAAGAGGCCATTCAGAAGTTAAGTAATAAGTCTAATATACTAAAGATGTATAATAGATAGCTACTAATGTTTTAGTGACAAGATTGAATGATGTGGCATAATCGCATTGCGGCTGTGATCTAAGATTTGCAGTCTCAAATAGAAAGAAAATCAAGCAACAACAACACATAATAACCTATGAAAATACAAAGGAACCTTCTGACAACACTTGCCGGCATGGCAGCTTTGGTCCTCACCACGGGGCTGGCCTACGGCGACATCATCCTGGCTTGGCCTTCTCTCAGCGAAGCCGCAATGACCGCCGGCCAAGGCACACCTGTGATGACGTGGGCACCCGACGCCACCATACCGGCTGGCCTCGGAACCGATGGTGTGACTTGGGGAAACAGCCTAGTCCCCGGTGCCACATTCCAGCAGATGTATTATAACGTGGGCAGCGCGATGGGTAGCCAAAACGCTAGCGGGTACGCCGCGGTTAATTTCTTCATCCTGCCCGGAGCTGGTAATTCGGCTGGCGCCTTACAAATCGTGCTTCAGTCATCGGCCAACGGTTACATGCAGCCTGGGAGTGGTGCGACGGTTACCAGCCTTGCCAACGGCTGGAAGGAAGTCACCTATAGTCTTAGCAACACGGCCTTTACTGCCACGCCTGGTGCCTTGAATGCGATCTACTCGATTGGAATCGGTTTCTGGCAACCCACCGCGGCTTACCAAATGGAACTCGGCGGCATCACGTTCACCGGCCAAGTTCCGGAACCATCGTCCTTGGCATTATTGGGCTTTGGAGTTGTGGCGTTTGGGCTGACTGCCATTCAACGAAGGAAGCTGGTTAAGTAGAATGTTTTCATAGAAGCGGGGTTGCTCCTGTCAGACCGGACAGACAACCCTTTGAAGATTGTCAGCGGACGAAATGATGCTTGCAGAAGCAAATTTCGTCCGCTGTTTTGTTTCTTGGGGGGCTTCGTTACCGCGTCACGAACCCCTTATTTTTTTCTCATCTTCAAAAAGTCACCCCCGCCGAGCCTTCAAAATCCGGTTGCGGTCAGACGCGCTTGCTTTCAATCGGCGCAGGTTTCGGCGGTTAAAACCCGAAAACCGAAGTTGGGCGTGTGAAAATGGTGATAGGGGCAGCGCGCTGCGCTGTCCCCGCCCGTGTCCAGCGGGCGGAATGAATTGTGCGACGTTGGACGCGTGCCTCGGGTTGGTTCCGCGCCTCAACGGCGCGGTGACGACGCAGCGCTGCCATCCCTACCAACTTCGGTTTTCGGGTTAAATCTTTGAACGTAACTGAAAAATCGAAAACGGGTGAGCATGGCAGGGGCGGCGTCACGCCAGCCCTAGAGGGCGGCAGCATGCCGCCCGGACTTGGGGCGGATTTCCAAGCGGTTTTGCGTTATCACCGGTGCTGCCGCCGGGCGGGACCCCCGGCCTTACGGCAGGCAGGATGCCTGCCGCCAACGTTTTTCAGATACGCCATAAAGACGGCAATAAAAACCTATGGTTTCAGGCTGGTCCGGCCTGTTTGATCCTCACCGCTAATGCCGCCCAGTCAACGGCGCACTCCGGTTAAAGGACCCATCCCCAAGGCATGGAACAATCCAAACTTGCTGTTTTGATGACAGGTTTCAGCCATATTTATATTGACTTTGCCGTTAAATTAGTTTACAAATTTACAGTCCGAATCGTCGCTTGATACTCACGCCTATGAAAATATGCGGTCACCTTCTAAAAAAGCCTCTAAATAAACGTTTGTTTCAGGCTGGTCTGGCCTGTTTGATCCTTACCGCCAGCGCCAGGGCCGGTTACGGCCAGATTAATCTCAGCATTAACGCCAGCAACACCGTCCGCACCGCCGACGTGCGTTGGTTCGGCATCAACGTGGGGGATTGGGACACCGATTTCAACGTTCTGGATGCCGCTCCCATACTCACCCACGCGGGTCTCCAGACGTTGCGCTTTCCCGGCGGTTCAGATGCCGATCAATATCATTGGTACCTTAATATCACTAACAACTCCAGTTCCTATCAAGGGAACAACTCCTGCAGCAGTTTCGCCCAGGTCGCCACCAACATAGGAGCCACGGTCTTCATTACCGTCAATTACGGCAGCGGCACCGCCGCCGAGGCGGCCTCGTGGGTCAAATGGGCGAACGTGACCAATCATTATGGTTTCGAGTATTGGGAGGTGGGCAACGAATGCTTTGGCTCGTATGAAACCGATGGCCATTCTCGCCCGCACGATCCCTACACCTACGCCACGAACTTCGCGGCTTACATGCAACAAATGAAAGCCGCCGATCCCACCGTTAAGGTCGGCGTCGTTCTTGACCTGGATCCAACCGCCGACTCCAACGGCTACACCGACCACCCGGCCACCAATCTCGTCACCGGCCAGGTGCTTTACGGCTGGACTCCCGTGGTGCTGAGCACGTTGGGACGACTGGGCGTGACGCCCGATTACGGCATTCTCCATCGGTATGCCGAATACCCGCCGTCGATACCGGAAAATGACCAGTTTCTCCTGTACTGGGGGACCAACTGGACCGGCCACGCGTCGCTTTTGCGCCAACAGATCACCCAGTACTTCGGTTCGGGGGGCGAGAACATCGAGTTGGTCATGACCGAAAACAACGCCAACGCCACTTTGCCGCAAGGCAAGCAATCCGTAAGCCTGGTTAATGGACTTTATTACGCCGACAGCCTGGGTCAATTGATGAAGACGGAGCTCAATTCCATGGTCTGGTGGCAACTGCGCGATGGCGGGGCCCCGGACACCGGCGGAAATATGAGCACGAACTTCTATGGCTGGCGGATGTACGGCGCCTTCGGCATGATGTGGAACCAGAACCTGGGTATCCCGTTGACCAACCGTTTTCCGACATATTTCGCCGCGGAAATGATCTCCCGTTTTATTGGCGCTCACGACACCGTGCTGAACGCATCGAGCGATAACGCGCTGATTTCCGCCTACGCCGCGCTGCGAACCAACGGTTCCCTGACACTGATGGCCATCAACAAGAGTTCCGCATCAAACTGCCCGGTAAACATAATGCTGACAAATTACGTTCCCTTCAGCATAGCCACGCTTTATTCCTACGGTATCCCACAGGACAACGCGGCCAAACTCGGCCTCAACTCGTTGTGCGACATCGCGCAAACCAATGTTCCCGGGGTCAGCACGAACTTCAGCTACGTCCTCGCACCCTATTCCATCAACGTCTTCGAGTTCGTGCCGCCCGCCGCGAACACTGTCACGCCCGTTTTCTCGGGTCTGACCAGCCATACGGTTGCTTATGGCGCCAGCGTGACATTGACGGGCACATTGGGTACCAGCGGCGCCTATCCGCCCAGCGGCACCGCTATCACCGTGACCATCAATGGGACGCCGCAAACCACCACCATTTACGATTCGACCGGAGATTTTACCATCAATTACAACACCGCCGCCCTGCCCGGCATCGCTGGGACCTATGCCGTCACCTACTCATCCGGCATCGCCAACGGCTTCAATGCCGCGACCGATACGAACACCACCATGACGATAACGGTGACAGGCGGAGTGCCGCCGCCCGGGGTTGCTTACTGGGTTGGCACTTTCAACAGCAGCGCCGACACTGCCCCATGGGGAAAAACAACCGAGGGTCAAGGAACCGCATCTTTTCTGGCCGGTGACGCCCCTCCGGGCGGTTCTTCGACCGGTTGCCTTTTGTATCAAGCCCCCTATGGTCCCGGGTATGTAACCTGGCAGGGAATCCAGAATGCGTCCCTTAGCTTGAATGTGACCAATTGCACCGCTCTCGAGATGGACGTTAAAATCGAGGGCCCTCTGGACCGTTATGGCCAAATCAGTTCGTTACAACCGGTTATGAAGACCGGTGCCGGCTTGAGTTGGATTTCATCAACCATGCAACCAAAACTTGCCCCTGTCAGCACCAACAACGGCTGGCAACACATCATCATTCCAGCCGCCAGCTTTGACGGCGGAAGCATCGCCAACTGGGCTAATGTCCGGTGGTTGCTTCTCTACGTGTATGACGGTGATTATACAAACGTTCAGACGATGGCCATTGGCTTTGACAACATCAAGTTCACCGGCCCTGGCATCTCACCGGTTTTCTCTGGATTGACCAGCCACACCAACGCTTTTGGCTCCACCGTGACGTTGGCGGGCAAAGTGGGCGCCAATGGCGTTTATCCGGCCAGCGGCACCGTTGTCACCCTGAGCATCAATGGTTCGCTGCAAGCCACCACCATTTACAATTCAACGGGGGATTTCAGCATCAATTACAACACCGCCGGCATTCCTGCCAGCACCACGCCCTATCCCGTTACCTACTGGTCCGCCGCCGCCGGTGGCTTCAATGGCGCAACCGATACGAGCACCACCCTGACCATCGTCGCGCCGCCGCAGATTGCCGGCATCGGCTTCAGCGGCGCGGACCTTGTTTTGAGCTACCCGACTGTTTCCGGGAAGAGCTACCAGCTTCAGTACACTACGAACCTTGGTTCGGGTACGTGGCTTCCGGTGGGCGACCCGGTACCCGGCACCGGCGCGGCGGTTTGGGCGACCAACAGCATCGGCTCCTCGATGCAGATGTTCTTCCGGCTGTCCATAACGGACTAACCCTCCTTCCCACCCAGCCCGCAGCACCGGCCCGCTTATCCGGCAGTTGGAGCCGGCTGTTCCCAACCAGACAACTCTTGCGTTAACCTATGAACCTGTTATGTAATCCCCGCTCCCGGGTGGCTGGTTCTGATTCGGCCCCGGCCGGCTGGTTTTGAAGTGACCGGTGACAGAAATCGATTATGAAATCATACCTGCTCTCATTGTGCCTGGTGGCTGGCGCTTCCGTTATTGGCGCGGAACCCCAACCGCCTTATCTCGACAGCAATCAACCCCTCGAAACGCGCGTCGAGGATTTGCTTTCGCGGTTGACGCTCGAAGAAAAAGTTTCGTTCCTCCACGGCGATTCAACCTTCTCCACCGCCGCCATTCCACGCTTTGGAATTCCGCGCCGCTGGATGGACGACGGGCCGCACGGCGTGCGCGAGGAGGTCGGTCCCTACAGCTGGACGCCCGCCGGACGCACCGATGATTTTTCCACGGCGATGCCGGTCGGCATCTGCCTGGCGGCGACATGGAATCCCGAGCTGGGCTACCGCGAAGGCGAAGCCATCGGGCAGGAAGCGCGCGAGCGCGGCAAGGACATCATGCTCGGGCCGGGCTTGAACATTCTGCGCACGCCGTTGGGCGGCCGCAATTTTGAATACCTTGGCGAAGACCCGTTTCTGGCGGGGCGCATGGCGGTCGGGTTCGTTCGCGGCGAGCAATCGCAGGACATTTCCTCTTGCGTGAAGCATTTCGCGCTGAACAACCAGGAGTTTCAGCGCAGCCGCATCAATGTGGAGGTGGACGAACGCGCATTGCATGAGATTTACCTGGCCGCGTTCAAGGCCGCGGTGCAGGAAGGCGGGGTGTGGTCGGTCATGGGCGCTTACAATCAGTTTCGCGGACAGCACTGCTGCGAAAACGACTATCTGCTCAACAAAACGCTGAAGGACCAATGGGGTTTCAAAGGGTTGGTCATGAGCGATTGGGGCGGCGCGCACGACACGCGCGAGTGCGCGCTTAATGGCCTCGACCTCGAAATGGGTACGCGTGGAAGTTACAACAATTATTATCTCGCGCAGCCGTACCTTGACTTGCTGAAAAAGGGTGAATTGCCGATGGCCGGGTTGGACGACAAGGTTCGGCGCAATCTGCGCGTGATGTTTGCGACGCACGTTCTCGATCCGGGCCGGACCAATGGCTCGCTGAACACCGTCGCCCACCAGTTGGTGGCGCGCCACGTGGCCGAGGAAGGCATGGTTCTGCTCAAAAACGAGAACCATGCGCTGCCGCTCGATGCGGCAAAAATCAAGACCATCGCCGTCATCGGCGAAAACGCCACACGGCTGCAGGCAGCTGGCGGCAACAGTTCCGGCATCAAAGCCTTTTACGAAATCACGCC
>JBEKEJ010000128.1:0-9429 GCA_050013895.1 Verrucomicrobiota bacterium
AAGCTTTCATTAATTGATTCTTCTTTTGTTGATTGCCTGTGAATTGGTTTTGTCTGGCGGTGTCAAGCGGCCGCACTGAATGGAGATACATGATGTGCGGGACTCTGCTCGACGGCTTCCCTGGTCAAATTTACGAACACCTTGGATTCATCCCAACTGATCCGGTCAACCGTGCGCGTTGGTATCTCTACTTCCTTGCCGGAAAACCGGTGCCCGGTTTTGATGACCAGTTGACGAATCGCCCAGCTCTCGGCGTCCATCATGAAATCACAGACGTGGCCGACCGTCCCATCGCTCGCCTGAAGGTGGTAACCGTTCACGGCTTGCGCGCTTCGCAGATGAGCATCGGTACGTTCAGGGGGGCGGGGACTCACTGGGACCGTCTCACCCGTAAGAGTTTCCGGCGGCAGTTCCAAAATCGGGAAGCCACTCATGCCCCATAACGCATCACCCTGCCAGTAGAACGGCCAGCCGTAATATCGGTAATATTCCTCTTCGTATTGTCGCGACACCGGCTTGTGCGCCTCGATCGAGGGGCTGTTCTCAATCTGTTTCCGGGTCAGGTTCAAGTGCAGGACATTTCCGGCCTGATCGAGGCTGCCAAAGGCATGGGGAGAGATAAGCACCAGACGTCCCGACAACCAGGAACCCGTATCCGCGACCACATAACGCACCGCCCAGTTCTGATCGTCAAAATAGAAGTCCTTCACGTGGCCGATTTCGCCATGATCGTCAAAATAGAAGTCCTTCACGTGGCCGATTTCGCCATCCGGCGCCCCGAGTTTGTCTCCGCATAATTGTTTAATGCTTCGTAACATAAATCTGCCTTTCTTGATAATTGCGTGGGCCGTTGCCCGGGAGGATAGCGTGCCCGGAATTCGATCCATTCAACCGCCAACCCGTGCTGCCGATGGAGCACATCCCATCCTATTCAAATTCTGCCCAGCAAAAGCAGGACAACCAGAACAGCTACAAGCAAGCCCAGTCCTCCGCTCGGGTAATAACCCCAACTCCGGCTGTGTGGCCAAGTGGGGAGTGCGCCGAGCAGCATAAAAATGAGCACAACCAATAGAATGGTTCCTAACATAAGATTCCTTTCAATGCGCGAAGGTGGTTCGTTGGGTTACCTGCCGTGATTGTCCCCGCGCTGGTCACGCTGGTTGCCATTCCGATTATCGTTCCGGCCTTGATTCGAGCCCGGCGGCGTCCAATTTTTTGGATACTTCTGAACCACCGCCGCATGGTGATTTGCCGGAGAGTCGTGGAAATCCATCTTCACTGACGGTGAAGCCAGCAGCACGTTAACCGAGACACCGCGCGGCGCTGGCCGCGCAACCCACGCGCTGCCTTCCCGGTATGCGTATTGGCGCCGACTGCTGCTGTAATAGACCTCATAATTGGGGTAATAAACGTAGTCGTCCTGAATCTCCACCACGGGAGGCGCGACGTAGACACCGGCGCGCGGCCCATCAACGTAACCCACGCATCCGGTTAGCGTTACCAGAAGCACAGCGCCCAACACGAACCCGGCTTTGCTGGCTTGGCAAAAAAATTTGTGTTCATTCATGGAATAAGAATAGTCCGAATGAGCGCGGGCGCCATGGGGTCTTACCCTACCTGCGGATATTACGAATTAATGTCCGGCCCGATCGCGGCCCCGCGCGCGGAACGCCAGCCAGATTGAAGAGACCAGGCCCGCACTTTTGAGAATGGTTTGCAACCAGGAAAGTTTCGCGTCAGCCTCCACAGGTTTCCTGCGCAGGAAGGGCGCCAGGCTCGCCGCCAGAACTGCGGCCGACGAGGCGATCGAACCGAAGGATTTGGCGCGGTCGGCGAGCGTGCGGACTCCCGCCGTCAGCGCGGCCATGTCTTCAACCAGTTGGGCGCGATTGAGTTCGCTTTCCGCAATCAAAAGTTGTTTCCGCGATTCCAGGGGATTCATTCGAGGATTTTTTCCAAACATGCGCGGTCCTTTCGGAGTTGATCAAGCGAGGCGGAAAGCGTCTGCCAGTCACGGAGCAGTCCGGTAAGTCGCCGGTAAAGACAAATCCCGGCGGCTCCGTAGAGGCCGGTCAAGGCCAGGAGGACGGCCACGGGTGACCAAGCCCACAACCAAACCACGATGGCAGCCGTGAGCGCAAGGCCGGCGAGCAGGCCCAACGCCGCCACGCCGAGGGCCAGCAGGATGGCGCGCAGGAGGCGCTCGCGCTCCTCCTGCGCTTCCACCATCAGCAATTCGAGGCGGTTTTCACCGATGGTCAATAGCCGTTGCGCGAAACGCTTCGATGTTTCGACGAGTTGCCCGGCATTGGCGGGGGCCGGTTCCATGGCGTGATCAGTCGCGGTTGCAGGAACATCGGCGGGCGACGAGATAGCCGAGGAGCACACCGACACCGAGGGCGATGCCGATGGCTTGATAGGGATGCTCGTGCACGGCTTTGTCGGTGGCTTTCGCGCCTTCGACCGCCTTCTCGCGGACACGGCCCGCGATATCCTTGGCGCGTTCCAGCGCGGCGGCGAGACGTTTGCGGGCTTCGCTGACTTTTTCTCCGGCGACGTCGGCGGTGGCCGCCATCAAGGCGCGCGCGTCTTCGGCGAGCGTACCCTTGTCATTGGTGGTTGTTTGTGTTTGTTTGTCCATAATCTTCGATTCCTTTCATTTCACATTCACACATTCTTGTTTGTTTGTCCATCATGCCCGGCTCTTTCTATTTGTTTGTGTTTTTCAACGGCAAATGTTCAGCGTCGGCGCGATGGGCTGCTTCCGGCGAACTGGCCACCCTCAGAACCGAGTTTCTTCCGCCGAACGGGTTGGGTACGGTTTCCCTGGCCAGCGGGTCTGGTATCCATTGACCATCTACGATGAAGCAGTATTCATAGGCGCCGGGCGCCAAAGCCGTTTCCTTCCACCAGCGACCGACGCCGGTGGAATGCAGAGTCTTGGCTTCGGGTTGCCACTGGTTGAATGTTCCCGCGACGCAAACGGTGGTGGCCGTCGGATGAGTGAATTCAAAGCGAACGGGCACGAGTTGGGTTCCGGCGCTCCGGGCGTTGTCCTGGTTATGGTTGTGTTTCATATTTGATGATTCATCGGGACGGTTGACTTTCGATTTCGGAAAAATATTCCATTTCACAACTCCATTATGTGCGTGGAAACCTTGCGGGCGCTATGGGGTGTTACCCTACCAAACTCTTGTGGTCGGACCAAACCGACGCGAACTCAAGTTGGAAACATCCAACATCCAACATCCAACGCCCAATGAATTGGGCGTTGGAGGCTCGGGGTTGAATGTTGGGTGTTTCGGATGCCTCTTTGGCATCTCTTTTGGTTCCTGTTGCCAATGCGGACTTCGTTCTTTGAGATCAAAGGAACCAAAGTTTCAGGCCGGCCGCTGGGTGTGGCGTGGTGATCCGCCTTCGCTACGCTTCGGCACGACAAGGATTTTGCGCAAGGCCAGATGGGTGGGGAGAAAGGCGGCGAGCCACAGCACGCCAAGCCACAGGATGACATAGAGATTTTGGTTGACCCAGTGTTGCGACTGCTGGTCGTTGAATCCGTAAACATAATTAATGTTGATGGGGAGGTTGGGGTTGGCCAGATGGGCGCCAGCGGGCGGAGTAAAAAAATAACCGACAAGCACCATCCCTGCGGCCAGGACCGTCCAGGCAGCCAAAGCCCGTTTGTCGTAGCCCAGGCGGAACAGGAGCCAGACGAGTAGCAAGGGCAGCCAGCCATGAAAGAGCGAAAGTCCGCGGGTGAAAAGCGGCAGATGGCTGTCGAACATGTAACCGGTAAGGCCCAAGAGATGAATTCCCAGAAGGTTGCTGCCAAAGTCTGCGAGCCAGAGACATTGCGGAAGCAGAATGCCCACGGCGCACATGCTGATGAGCAGCGAGCTTTCCAACCACATGCCCGCCACGGTGAGAATGAGGGCGGCATCACAGAACCATAAAAAGTTCGTGGGACCATAGGTGTGCAAATAAATCGGAATGAGGACGGCGAGAAAGGCGGTGCCGGCCACTTTGGCGGCCAGGGGAATTTTGCAATGGGACATTTTCAAACCGCTTGGCGCATGGTGGAAACCCCGGGTTTTGTGACCGAGCTTTTTTCAACCGGGCTGCCGTTACTCAGCACGAACGCGAACTACCGCACGATGACTTCCGGCGGGCGCACTACGACTTCCGGGGTGCGCACGACCACTGCCGGACGCCCCACCAAGACTTCGTCATGATGTTCGTATCTTGCATGCCCGCCCCGTCCGCCCTCGGAAACAAGGCAGCCGGTGGTGAGGAGGGGAATAACGCAGGTAAATAACAGGATCATTTTCATATTTTGTTTGTATTGCTTTCTGGAGGACGTTACGCGATGGGCGGGGACTTCACCATGGGGTGTAACCCTTACGTCTGATATGCGCTGCCCATGTTGCAGTCTCAGGTGGACGGAACTTTTCAAGCAGCTCATTCAGATTTGGGTTGAGGTGGCCTCATGGGTGTCAGCGCCGCCAAAATGGACTTTTGCACCATCGGATTGGAAAGATTTCCCAAGTGACCGCCTTGCGCGAAGACCGTCAATTGTTCCGGGGCAAACGTGGCGTGGAGCCAGGCCAGGTCCTCGTCCGCCAGGAGAAAATCGTTTTGATTGACGATGACGCGGATGTTGGGGTTGGCGCGCAGACCGGCGTCATACGTCCGTAAATCATCGGCTTTTTCCAGCGCTTCCGCCGTCGGCGAGGCCAGGCCCCGCGTCTGATAATACGGAATCGCAAACTTCTCAAAATAATCCTGGTAGGAATATTGCAGGATTTCCTGATACACCGGGTCGCGCCGGAAATTGTGGATTGGATGTTGCAGCACTCCCTGATTATTCCGCCGCTGGCTGCTGTAAATAATGTCCCGCAGCATGAATCGAAACGTCAGGCCGATGAGAAACTTGGACTCGATGGCGTTGAAGGGCAGCGAGGTTTGCGGCGTGAGTGTGCTCTTGCTCAAGGCGGCCACCTTGAGAAAGGTGTTTTCGATGTCGTCGGTTCGTTCCGCGACCGGCCACTTCAGGGGCGCGCGATAAAATTCGTCCAGCTTGGAAACGCCCTGGAGCAATCGGACCGGGGTGTTGATGGCGACGAAGCGGTCAAATTTAATCAACGGTCCGCCTTCGCCGAGGCTTCGGCGGACGGGCAACTGACCTGTCGCGCCGACTCGTCGCGCCGTAACCTGGTGAAGAGGGAAGTCAGTCGGAGGCGGATTCGTCGGTTCGGTGGCTGCGACGAACAAGGATTGAAATGCGCCCATGGAATAGCCCATCAAAGCCCGGTTGCCCAACCGATCCGGATACAAGGCATGCAAGCGGTGATCAATCTCAGTGAGAGCGACGTGCAATTCGTGGCCATCCACCGGCAGATAAGCCGGCATCGCCGCCGTCGAAGCATGTTCCATGAACTCGGAATTGAAAGGGCTGCTGATGCACACGGCGGAGAAGCCATTTTTATAAACCAACTCAGCCAGCGCCAGTGAGGTTTCAGCCAGACGATGCGAACCCAGTCCGGGAACGATGTAAACCACGTTCGCCTTTCCCGGTTGCAGCCAGAACGTGAATTTTAATTTCCGGTCCGTCGCCGGAATCAGAACCGACCGGGTCTTGCCGTGGCCCGGGAATTCAGGGTCTTTGAAGGTGAAGAAGACGGATTCGAGGGTTTCCAGCGAGGCTGCGTCCTGTTTTCCCTTCACCTGGAAATTCGCCACCCGGTTCTCTCGCGCGAACGTCCAGGCGTATTGAATCTCGGAATACGGGTCCATTTCGGCCTGGCTGAAGCGCACATATTCGCCCACGCTGTCGGCCAGATCGTTATACATGACCGCGTAGCTGAGGTAGGTGTAGGGGCCGAGATAGGTCAGCGGATCGTTGGCGACGAATTTGTAGGGAGCGATATAGATCAATGGATTGGCCGCCGTGTCGGCGGCCAGGCCGACGGTATCCCGTTCATTGCTCGGTCCAAAAATCGGCAGCATCAGGAAGCACTCCGGCTTCCAACCCCATTGGCCGAACGTCTGGCCAAAATCCGCGTCCGATTTCGGAATTTTCCATTTGGTTCCCACGTCGAAGATCCCTGCCAACCCGACGGTGGTGTTGCAAAGAAAGCGGTAGGATTCATCGCGCGCTCCGCTCCACTTTCCCTGCAACAGATTGTTGATCAATCGTCCCGGGTAAGTAAGGTTCCTGCCAAAATTGCTGATTCCGGTTCGGACCGGTTTCACGACGACAAACCGGTAAACTTTGCTCGTGGGCTTGACGGCGTCGGTCATAAGCCCCTTGTTGAAGGCCCACATCACCCGATTCAACGGTTCGAGGGGGTCGGGAACCGATTTGGGGAGAACAACGGCCTCCGCGGCGGTTTGATGCGGATTCGCTCCATGCGAAGGGTTGGTTGAAACCGCTGCCAATGTTTGGGCTTGGGAACTGGCAATCACGCCGCCTCCCAGCGCGACGGCCAGAACCATGCGACCCAACCCGGTCAACAGGAACCACGAAATTTTCAGGCGATGCACAAAGTGATCAGCCGGTTGCGGGAAGCGGCGCAGCCAAATCGTGTGTTTGACGGCGGTTTGCCGCGTGAGGCCGCAAGGCCTTTTTCGCGGCTACCCGACCCGCGGGACACGGATATCGCCCGAGTGATTGAGAATGCCGAAGGCAAACAACAGCCACACGACGACGCAAATTACCACGACGACGTTGAGAATTCTTTTGATCTTCCCGTCCATCGGGATGTAGGTATTAACCAGCCAGAGCAGCACGCCAATAACGACCAGAGTGACGACGAGAGATATCAGTGACATAGATTGCCTCCATTTTGGTTGAGCGTTTTATTTTTCATGCTGCAAGCATAAGCCGGCGAGCGGGCGGATGCTATGGGGTGTTACCCTACCAGAAATTCCATGAAGCCGGCTTCCGGCGCGGCCACATCAATCCTCAACCATTGAATGCGATACCTTCTTCCAATGCGTTCGTTCGAGGTCGTCACGCCCGAAACCAATCGTCCGGGCTCTCGCCTTCACCCAAAGCGGCGCGGGGCCGCCTCGATTGAGAAAGATTCGGAATGCATTCCAGGCGACCCCGGCATTGTCATGGCGAAGGTCAATCCTTTCGGTTTCGTAGGCGGAAACTTCAATTGGAGTGTTCATATCTTTGTTCCTGGGTTGAAGTTTTCAAGAAATCACAAAGCGCTGTTGTTCGTGTTGCCTCGGTTGTTTGCCCGAATCAAAAGATAAAATGAACCGGTCGCCTGCCTGCGCGCCGTAATGGAATCCGGTTTCATCCTCATAACCGGCCGGCACAGGGAATGCGATGGCTGCGCGCAATTTCGCGATGAACCCGCCAAAATTCAGGACTTTCTTCCTGCAATTAGGTTTCATGTTTTGAAGAATAACCGGGAAAACGGGCGGAGGCTATGGGGTGTTCACCCCATGTGGGTTTTTCGCGGGTTCAGCCCCGGCACAAGTGTCCCGGCCGGAGGAGAGTCCACTGAACGCTGGATCGGGGATCGAAATCATCATCGCCGTAAACCACCGGCTGATGGTTGGCTTCGCCAGTCTGGCTGCGGCTCGAACTGCCCTCGGGCACTGTCCGCCGCGAAAACTGGAAATGGTTCTTGGTGAATGCTGCTGTGTGGCGCACTATACGTTTTATCAGCACTGGCAGGTTTGCCTGTGCCATCGGACAACGATTCATGCAGCCTTCATCTGCCATCCGCAAGGTCGCGTTTCTCGGCGATTATTTGCCGAGGAAATGCGGCATTGCCACGTTCACGACGGATCTGCGCTGCGCGGTGGCGGCGGAGTTTCCGGCGATGCAATGCCTTGTCGTGCCGGTCAATGATCTCGCGGGTGGATACGATTACCCGGCGGAGGTGCGCTTCGAGATCGCGGAACAGAACCTGCCATCGTATCTGCGCGCGTCGGATTTTCTGAACATCACGGATGTGGACGTGGTTTGCGTGCAGCATGAATTCGGCATTTACGGCGGGCCGGCGGGCAGTCATGTGCTGGCCCTGCTGCGCGAACTGCGGATGCCCATCGTCATCACATTGCACACGGTGCTGCGCGACCCGAACACGGAACAGCGACGCGCGATGCGCGAACTGGTCCGGCTCTCGACACGGCTGGTGGTCATGACCGAGCGTGGCCGGGAGTTGCTGCGCGAAGTCTATCATGCGCCGATGGCGAAGATTGATCTTATCCCGCACGGCATTCCCGACATGCCTTTTGCGGACCCGAATTATTTCAAGGACGAATTCGGCGTGGCGGGCAAGCAGGTGTTGCTCACGTTCGGCCTGCTCTCACCGAACAAGGGGATCGAGTTTGTGTTGCGGGCGTTGCCGGGAATCATCCGGGAATTTCCAAACATTGTTTACATCGTGCTGGGCCAGACGCATCCGAATTTGCTGCGCGACGAGGGCGAGGCTTACCGCTTGAGCCTGGAACGGCTGGCCAAAGACCTCGGCGTGCAAAAGCACGTCGTGTTCTTCAATCGCTTCGTCGAAGTGGAGGAGTTGATGCGGTTCATCGGCGCGGCGGACATTTACCTG
Organism: Verrucomicrobiota bacterium; assembly: GCA_050013895.1. Classification (GTDB taxonomy): domain Bacteria; phylum Verrucomicrobiota; class Verrucomicrobiia; order Limisphaerales; family UBA11358; genus UBA11358. The sequence goes on from JBEKEJ010000128.1 coordinate 8,580, forward strand.
ACACCATACCTGACCGAGGCGCAAATCACTTCGGGCACGCTGGCCTACGCGTTCGGCGCGGGCAACGCCGTGGTGTCCACGCCCTACTGGCATGCGGCGGAATTATTGACTGCGGAACGCGGCAAGCTCGTGCCCTTCCGCGACGCCAAGGCCATTGCCGTCGCCGTGGTCGAACTGCTGCGCGACGAGCCGTCGCGCCACTCGATGCGCAAGAACGCCTACAAGCTGGGGCGCGACATGGTGTGGAGCCGCGTGGCGCAATTGTATGCTAAGTCCTTCGAACAGGCGCGGCAGGACCACAGTTTCGTGGGCCGAAAATCGTCGCCCATCAAGACGCTCGACGAACAGCCCGGCCAATTGCCGGAGTTGAAGCTGGATCACCTGTTTCGCATGAGTGATTCGACCGGCATTTTCCAGCACGCGAGCTTCACCGTGCCGAACTTCGCCGAAGGCTATTGCACGGACGACAACGCGCGCGCGCTGGTGCTGGCGCTGATGTTGCAAAAGCTGGGCCACGGCTCGCTGCGCCTCGGCGCGCAGGCCGCCACCTACGCCGCGTTCCTGAACCACGCCTTCGACCGCAAGCGCGGGCGCTTCCGCAATTTCATGAGTTTCGACCGGCGCTGGCTGGAGGAGGTCGGCTCGGAGGATTGCCAGGGTCACGCGCTGTGGGCGCTGGGGTTGTGTGTGGCGCAGGCGGGCCAGGGCAGTTTTCAAATGCTGGCGGCGGAATTGTTCGAACAAGCCCTGCCCGTGGCCGCCGAGTTCATGTCACCGCGCGCGTTGGCGTTCACGCTCATCGGCATTGATGAATACCTGCGGCGGTTCAGCGGTGACCGGCGCGCGAACC
>JBEKEJ010000129.1:0-8769 GCA_050013895.1 Verrucomicrobiota bacterium
TGCAGGAGATGGAAGAAACCGCTGCCGCCGAGAAAACCAAGGCGACCGGCGAAGAAATCAGGGAATCCCTGCGGCATCGCAAATATGTCATTCCATTCGTGCTAGCTTGCATCATTCTCGCGTGCAACCAGCTCACCGGCGTCAACTCCATCATCGGCTACAACGCGACCATCCTCATCCAGGCCGGCCTTTCCGACGTTCAGGCGCACTGGGGTTACGCCATCCTCACGGCGGTCAACTTCCTGGCGACCATCGGCGGCATCATACTGGTGGATCGCAGGGGCCGCAAATTCCTGCTTTCACTGGGCAGCGCCGGAATCATCGTCTCGCTCCTCTGCGTGGGGATCTTGTTTCATAAGACCGAAAAACTGCGTTTGGACGTGAGAGATGCCGTGCAGGCAATGGTTGCGGCCAATCAAACGCTCACACTCGCGTTCAACGAAACGACGATGACAAATTTTACCGGCCGGAATTTGCCAAGTTCACTGGTTGTCATTTATTCCTATGGCGGTTTTCACGGGGCGACAACCGCGATTCGTTCCGACGACAAAACTGCGAAACCCGTTGAAATCACACGCGGAAATTGTGTTTCTCCGAACAAAGTTGTCGCGTTTTTCTCAAATCCATTTGCCGATCTTGACGCGGCGCGCGCGGCACCGTTGAAGATTGAAAACGCGCTCATCACGCCCGTGCCGGACGAACAAAACGGCTGGCTCACCGCGATCTGCCTTTTTGTTTTCATGTCCTTCTTCGCCGTCGGGCCGGGCGTTTGCGTCTGGCTCGCGCTGTCCGAACTCATGCCGACGCGTATCCGTTCCAACGGCATGAGCATCGCACTCCTCATCAACCAGGCCGTCTCGACCACCATCGCGGGCGTCTTCTTGCCGACCGTCGGCCGATACGGTTACTCCAGCATGTTCTTCGCATTCGCCGGCTGCACGGTGATTTATTTTGTCACCGCCGTGTTCTTCCTGCCGGAAACCAAGGGCAAGACTTTGGAGGAAATCGAGGAACACTTTAAAGGCGGGAAACAATTTGATCGCTCAACCACTGGATAATGAAATTGAAAATGAAAACAAAAATTGCAATCGCCGGAATTCTCCTTTTCCTGTTGGCGGTAACTGCCCCCGCCGCCGACGCCAACAGCCTGGCCATCATTCCGTGGCCACAAGAAGTGACGCTTCACTCCGGCGCATTCAAACTTACGCCGGACACGCGCATTTATGTGAATTTTGCTTCGCGGCAGACTGGAAATTTTCTGGCCGGCAAGCTCCGCGCTTCCACGGGTTACCCGCTGAAAGTCAGCGCAAAATTGTTTTCAAGCGCGGCAGTCAAAGGCGACATTCTGCTCACCACCAAAAATGCCAGCACCAATCTTGGCGTGGAAGGTTATGAACTGGTTGTCGCCACAAATTCAGTTGTCATCCGCGCGCCGACCCAGGCGGGTTTGTTTTACGGCGCGCAAACGTTGTTGCAATTGCTGCCGCCGGATATTTTTTCCACGAATTCTGTGACGGGCGCGGATTGGCAAATACCCTGCGTTCAGATTGAAGACCAACCGCGGTTCAAGTGGCGCGGGCTGATGCTGGACGTGAGCCGGCATTTTTTTACGAAGGACGAAGTGGAACAATTGCTCGATGCGATGGCGCTGCACAAGATCAATATGTTCCACTGGCATCTTGTGGACGACCAGGGCTGGCGGATTGAAATCAAAAAATACCCGAAGCTGACGCAAGTGGGCGCCTGGCGCGACGGCACCGGCAACGGGCTGGACCCGAAAGCCAGCACGGCTTACGGCCCGGACGGACGCTACGGCGGATTTTACACGCAGGATGACATCCGCGAAGTGGTGAAATACGCGGCCGCGCGGCATATCACCATCGTGCCGGAAATCGAAATGCCCGGCCACGCGACGGCGGCGCTGGCGGCGTATCCGCAATTCAGTTGCACCGGCGGGCCGTTCAAAGTTCCAGCTGAAGGCGGTGGCGGTGTTTTCAACCCGGCCAATGACGGAACCTTCAACTTTCTGGACGACGTGCTGAGGGAGGTGTTCCAACTCTTTCCCGGCAAATACGTTCACATGGGCGGCGACGAGGTGCCCAAGGACACCTGGAAACACAACCCGGATTGTCAGGCGCTCATGAAGCGGGAAGGGTTGAAGAACGAGGACGAGCTGCAAAGCTGGTTCACCCGGCGCATCGAAAGATTCGTCAGCGCCCACGGACGCACGATGATTGGCTGGAGCGAGATCATCCGGGGCGGACTGGCGCAAAACGCGGCTGTCATGGATTGGATCGGCGGCGCCCAGGAAGCCGCCGGCGCGGGACACGATGTCGTGATGACGCCCACGGCTTATTGCTACTTTGACTATTACCAGTCGTCCAATCGCGCCACCGAGCCGAAGGCCGCCGCCTGGGGTGATCCGGTGACCTTGAATAAAGTCTATGCCTTCGAACCCGTGCCCGCGGATTTGCCGCCGCAGTTGCAATCACATATCCTTGGTGCGCAGGGCAACCTGTGGACCGAATTTGTGCCCAACTTGCAACACGCGGAGTACATGATCTTTCCGCGGCTGACGGCGCTGGCAGAAGTGGATTGGTCGCCTAAGTCGGCTCGCAACTTCGATGATTTCGTCCGCCGGCTGCAAATTCAATACGAACGCTTTGACCAACTCGGCGTCAACTATCGTCACGGCCCGGTGGACGTCTCAAAATGAATCAAGCGCAACTCCACTGGCAAATTAGAGATATTTTGCGAGCAAAGGCGCGAGTTCCTTTTTTGCCTTTGCCGGCCAGAGTTTTTTGTCGGTCAGAATGGCGTCCTTGAGCGCGGAGTGGCATGGCCAGTCCGGTTCGGCGGGGATTTCGGCAATGGCGGCAACGACGATTTTTTTGGCCATGTCAGCGTTTCGATGCAGATTGCCGATAATCATCTCCAGCGTAACGTGTTCGTCCTCCTTCCAGCAATCGTAGTCGGTGGACATCGCCAGCGTGGCATAAGCGATTTCAGCCTCACGGGCGCATTTGGCTTCGCCAAGGTTCGTCATGCCGATGACATCGTAACCCGCGCGATGATTCGCAAGTGATTCAGCGCGGGTGCTGAACGCCGGGCCTTCCATGTTCACATAAGTGCCGCCGTCGTGAACACTGGCTTGGCAGGCACGAGCGGTTTTCAGAAGGATTTGCCGGAGTTCCTCGCAAATCGGATGCGCAAACGCGATGTGCGCCACGATGCCGCGGCCGAAAAAGGTGTGCGCGGGCGATTGTTTGGTGCGGTCCACGAACTGGTCAACCAACATGATATCGCAAGGCTTGCATTTTTCCTGCAACGAGCCGACGGCGCTGACGCTGATGATCCAGGCGACGCCAAGTTTTTTCATCGCCCAGAGGTTGGCACGATGGTTAAGTTCGCTGGGCAGAATCCGGTGGCCACGGCCGTGTCGCGGCAGAAAGACAACGTCACGCCCGGCCAATTTGCCGGCAAGCAAATTATCTGACGGCGGACCAAAGGGCGTCTTGACTGTTACCCATTTTTGATTCGTAAAGCCTTTGATGTTGTAAAGGCCGGTGCCGCCGATGATGCCGATGCGATAATCAGACATGGCGGATGTTTAACCACGAAATACACAAAACACACGGAAAAAGTGTAGCGGTTCAATTAGCAGGATGGAGCGCGGAGCATTGCTCCGCAAGTTTCAGGACCGGCTTCAGGCGGAGCAATGCTCCGCGCTCCAAAAACCACAAATTGTCCCACTGCCTTTTCCCGGCTGGCATTGATGAAAACAATCAGATATGCTGTGCGGATGGAACTGTTCTATCAAATTCTCAAAACAGCCGTTGCTGGCGGTGCGTCGGATGTGCATCTGAAAATCGCCGCGCCGGTCATCTATCGCATCAACCGTGAATTGATTGCCGTGGATTCTCCCTTCCCAACGGCGGAATGGATGAACAAAATTGTCGAAACCATCACGCCGGTGCATCAAAAAGCCCGTCTCGAGGAGCAGCGCGAAGTTGACTTTTCCTTTCTCGTCCCTGAGGTCGGGAGATTCCGCACGAATTTGTTCCAACAGCGTGGCGAGTGGTGCCTGTCCATGCGCTTCGTCAAAACGCACGTGCCGAGCTTCGAGGAACTCGGTTTGTTGCCGCAAATCAAGCAGATTGCGGAATCGCCGCGCGGCATCGTGCTTCTGGCCGGAACGACCGGCTGCGGCAAATCCACCACCCTCGCGGCCATAGTTGAGCATATCAACTCCAACTTCAAGAAACACGTCATTACCCTCGAAGACCCGATCGAATATGTTTTCGAGGACAACCAGTCCGTCATCGAGCAACGCGAAATCGGTTTGGATACGCTGTCCTTTCACCACGCGCTGATGCACGTATTACGCCAGGACCCGGACATCATCATGATCGGCGAAATGCGCGACGACATCAGTTTCACGGCTGCGATGAGCGCGGCGGACACCGGACATCTCGTCTTGTCCACCGTGCATACCACGAATGCGTCGCAGTCCATCCATCGCATTCTCGATTTTTTCAAGGCGGAGGAACGCGAACAGGTTCGCCGGCAGCTCACCGGCTCGTTGCGCGCGGTGGTTTGCCAGCGCATGGTCGGCACGGTGGACGGCAAGCTGACGCCGGCGTTTGAGATTTTACTCGACACACCGGTGGTGCGAAAGCTCATCGAGGAAAACCGGTTGGACAAACTTGCCGCGGCCATCGAAACCGGTTTGGATGACGGAATGATCAGCTTCAATCAGTCGCTCTTCAATCTGGTCAAGGCCGGCCGCGTGACGGAAAAAGAAGCCATGTCGAAAGCCAGCAATCCGCAGGCGCTGGAGATGAATTTCAAGGGCATCTTCCTCGACGAAGGCCGGCGCATCCTCAGCTGAGAAGGTTTGGGATTTCCCGCTCGCGCAGTTTCGGCGGACTTGACTTAATTCCGACAAGTCTTATCGTCTTTTCTGATGCGAGTATCGAAGAGAACAGATTATGCGTTACGCGCCTTGTTTACGTTGGTGGATCATTTCGGCGGCGCGCCGATTCCCATCCGTGAACTGGCCCGGCGCAACGACGTGCCGAAGCGATTTCTGGAGCAAATCATGCTGGCGTTGAAGGCCCAAGGCTGGGTGGACAGCGTGGCGGGAATCCGCGGCGGTTATCGGCTCGCAAAAAGTCCATCGAAGATCACCATGGGCGAAGTGGTGCGGCATTTCGATGGTATAATCGCCCCAATTGACTGCGTTTCCGTCATGGCTTACAAACGCTGTTCGCAGGAACCGGTTTGCCGGTTTCGGCGCGTTTTTTTTGACGCGCGCAATTACGTGGCGGGATTGATGGATCGCGCAACCCTGGCCGAGATCGCCAAGGGCCTGCCGGTGTCAAAACAGGAGATTTCCACAGGTTTTATCGGCGGGGAAGGCATTTAATAAAAAATTCAAAAAAACTGTTGACACCGCCGATTTTTCGTAGATAATAACGACATATTAAGTCGTTATTTAACTGGAGACGGATTGAATTTGAAATTTGTTGTGATGCGGGAAAACGAAAGAGAGACAAACAACAGACAAAGACAATATGAAACTAAACCGGTTGATTCTAGCAAGCATTGCCGGGTTGCAATTCATCTTCCCGGCATTGGCTGCCGATGACACGGCCACCAATTCCACCAAGGCCGCACAAATTGCGCCTGCCGGTTCCGCCGAAGCCGCGGAGATTGAAGCCTTGAAAAAGGAAGTGCAGGAGCTTGAACAAAAGGTCAGCGCCCTCGAACAGCAGCGCAATCTGGAACAATCTTCGACTCCCAATGCCCGCCAGGAGCAAATCCAGGCGCTTGACCAGAAGGTGCGGATTCTTGAACGGCAACGCGAACTTGACAAGGACGATGCCGCCACGGTCGCGAAAGCACAGCCGCACCTGACGGTGGGGGCAAACGGGGTGGCGTTCAGCTCGGCCGATACGAATTTCGCCGTCTCGTTGCACGGATTGGTGCAATTGGACAGCCGGACTTTTCCGGCGGACGGCGGCATCAAAGGCAACGACGGTTTCATCCTGCGCCGGGCTCGGCCGATTCTGTCGGGCACGGTGTTTCGTGACTTCGACTTTCTGTTCGTGCCGGATTTTGGCGGCAGCACGGTGCAAATCCAGGATGCCTATTTGAACTACCGTTACCGGCCGGAACTGCAATTGCAGGCCGGCAAATTCAAATCACCCGTTGGCCTGGAACAATTGCAGTCGGACCCTTACACATCCTTCAATGAACGCTCGCTGGCGACGGATTTGGTGCCAAACCGCGATTTGGGCGTGGAATTGCGCGGCGATTTGTTCGGCGGCACGGTGAGTTACGCCGTCGGGATCTTCGACGGCGCGCCGGATTACAACGGCACAACGACAAATGCGGATTACGAGGACAACAAGGCCTTTGCCGGGCGTCTGTTTTTTCAGCCGTGGAAGACATCGGACATGGCGGCGTTGAAGGGCTTGGGCTTTGGCCTGGGCGGCAGCTATGAGGTGGACCGTGCCGCGACGAACACGCCAACGGGTTTGACGCCGGGTTACACGACGGATGGCCAGCAGAAATTTTTCTCCTACAGTTCCGGCGTATTTGAAAACGGCGCGCATTGGCGACTTTCGCCGCAGGCGTATTATTATTACGGGCCGTTTGGGCTGTTGGGCGAGTATGTGATTTCCGATCAACAGGTCGCCAAACAAACGGTTGGCAGCCCGCCGTCCGCTTCCGCCGACTTGCAGAACACGGCCTGGGAGATTTCCGGTGGATGGGTGTTGACGGGTGAAGACGCCTCCTATAACGGCGTGACGCCGAAACATCCGTTTGATCCCAAAAACGGCCAGTGGGGCGCGTGGCAAATCGTCGCGCGCTATGCTAATCTGGATGTGGACAAGAATGCCTTCCCGACCTTCGCGAGTCATAGCAGTTCGGCGTCATCGGCGCGCGCATGGTCGGCCGGATTTAACTGGTATCTGAATAAAAACTTTCGTGTGAACACGAGCTTCTCGCGCACGACGTTCTCCGGATATAATACCGGCACCGCCCCCGCCGCGCCGGCCCAGCCGGAAGACGTCCTGTTTACCCGTTTGCAACTGGCATTTTAACCGTTAAAAATAACGACATGCCAACATGAAAGCTTTTCTGAACATTCTACTGGTCCTGTCGCTCGCCACCGCGGCGGACGCGAAGGAAATCAAACTGCTCAACGTTTCCTACGACCCCACACGCGAGTTGTATCAGGATTACAACGCCGCGTTCGCCAAATACTGGAAAACGAAAACCGGCGACGACGTGGTCGTCTCGCAATCGCACGGCGGTTCCGGCAAGCAGGCATTGTCCGTCGTGAACGGCCTCGACGCAGACGTCGTCACACTCGCTCTGGCGTATGATATAGACGCCATTGCCCAAAAAACCGGCGCAATTCCCGCCGACTGGCAGAAACAGTTGTCGGACAACAGCGCGCCATACACCTCGACCATCGTGTTTCTCGTCCGCAAGGGAAACTCGAAGCACATCAAGGACTGGGACGACTTGGTGAAGCCGGGCGTCATTGTTGTGACACCCAATCCCAAAACCTCCGGTGGCGCGCGCTGGGCCTATCTGGCTGCCTGGGCCTACGCGCTCGACCAATACGGCCACGACGACGCAAAGGCGCGCGACTTCGTGAAGCGGCTTTATAAAAACGTGCCGGTCCTGGATTCCGGCGCGCGCGGTTCGACGACAACTTTCGTCGAGCGCGGTATCGGCGATGTATTGCTCGCCTGGGAAAACGAGGCGCATCTGGCCATCAAAGAATTCGGCGCGGACAAGTTCGAAATCGTCACGCCGTCGGAGAGCATCCTGGCCGAACCGCCGGTCGCCGTTGTGGACAAGGTCGCCCAAAAGCACGGCACGGCCGATGTGGCGAAGGCCTATCTCGAATACCTTTATTCCGACGAAGGCCAGGATATCGCCGGCCGGAATTTCTATCGTCCCCGCAATGAAAAGGCCGCCGCCAAATACGCCGGCCAGTTCAGCCCGGTGAAACTCGTCACGGTGGACGGGATTTTTGGCGGCTGGCAAAAGGCGCAGAAAACCCATTTCGCGGACGGCGGCACGTTTGACCAGATTTACCAACCCGAATAGTTGGCATTAATTTCTTTCTCGCGTATTGCATATACACTAAAAGAAAGCAGACATGGCGAGCAAAAGTTTCCGCGTGCTGCCGGGCTTCCGTTTGACGCTCGGTTACACGCTGCTGTATCTCAGCTTGATCGTGCTGATCCCGCTGGCGGGCGTGTTCCTGGAAACGAGCACGCTCTCGTGGGAACAGTTCTGGCACATCGTCACCGAGCCGCGCGCGCTGGCATCGTATCGCCTGAGCTTCGGCGCGTCGTTCCTGGCGGCGCTCACCAACGTCTTTTTCGGCATCATGGTCGCATGGGTGCTGGTGCGATACGAATTTTTTGGAAAAAGAGTCGTGAACGCCTTGGTGGACATACCGTTTGCGCTGCCGACGGCCGTGGCGGGCATCACGCTGACGGCGTTGTATGTGCCGAGCGGCTGGATCGGCCAGTGGCTCGCGCCGCTGGGCGTCAAGGTTGCGTTCACGCAGCTCGGCGTGTTCATCGCGCTCACCTTCATCGGGCTGCCGTTCATCGTGCGCACCGTGCAACCGGTGCTGGAAGACTTCGACACGGAAATCGAGGAGGCCGCCGCCAGCCTTGGCGCAAACCGCTGGCAGACGTTCCGGCGCGTCATCCTGCCGATGCTGTATCCGGC
>JBEKEJ010000130.1:0-8709 GCA_050013895.1 Verrucomicrobiota bacterium
TATGTGCGAGACCGGGTTGCGGGCATGACGATCTGGGCCAGCACGAATGCCGCGGCGATTGTGTCGGCCCTGTTCGCCCAGAACAACGCGACCTCCTATCATCCGCAATTGAGTGACGACGGACGATACGTCGCCTTCAAAGTCGTGACGAATTCGAGCGTCGCAGGTTTTCTTTTAACCATGGGGGCGACCGCAGTGATTCTGCAATATGATACAACCACGGGGGCGACCACCGTGGTCAATACCAACGGGATCGGAGGGTGGGTTGACCCTGATGAAGCCTATGGTCCCGAAATGACACCGGACGGACGTTACATCGCGTTCGCCGAGCATGAAGGCTCCTTTAGTTCGGGTTATTCCAGTGTTCACGTTTGGGATGTGCAACTGGCCACGGACATCCTGGTGAGTGATAATGGCAGCGGCGTTCCGCCCAATACGACCTCGCACACGCCCAGCATCAGTCCCGACGGCCGGTTCGTGGCATTCCTGAGCAACGCCTCCGATCTGGTCGGCAATGTCGTGACGAATGAGTTTCATGTTTACCTGCGCGACCTGCAATCCCACATCACGCAATTGGTGGACGTGGACACCAACGGCATTGGCTCGACCGACGACACCATGACGACCTTGAGCCTGAGCGTGGATGGGCGATGCGTCGCCTTCAGCAGTCCGGATGGCAGCCTGACTAGCCTGGACATAAACGGCGCCGAGGATGTTTTCGTGCGGGACATGGTCGCCGGCGCCACGGAGATGGTTTCTCAACGGGATGCGACGGTGATTCTACAAGCGGCTGATGGGTTCAGCACTCTGTCCCCACCATCGGTCAGTTCGGATGGGCGATGGGTGGCTTTCACCAGCCGGGCGGACAACCTGGTGTTCAATGACACGAACCAGAACTGGGACATTTTTGTGCGCGACTTGGTGAACGGCACCAGTATTCTGGTGAGCGGCGGGTTCGACGGAGGACCAGCCTTGGGGGGCAACTCCAGAAACGCGGTCATCAGCGCGGACGGTCGTTACGTGGTGTTTATCAGCTCAGCAACCAATCTAGTCACGGGCCCGGTCAATACCAAAGCTAATGTGTTTCGCCGAGATCCTGAAACCGGGACCACCGCGCTGGTGAGCGTGGGGACCGATGGTGTCAGTCCCGGGAACAATGATGCATCCGCTCCGGCGATCAGCCCGGATGGGCGGTATGTGGTTTTCCTGAGCCAGGCGTCAAACTTGGCTGCGGGGATAACCGGCGGGCTGTACTGGCGGGACATGAATCTGGGGCAGACCATGGGATTGAGTGGCGCCAGTTCTGCATTCGGCCCTACGTTGAGCGACAACGGTCGTTATGTTGGCTACGCGTCCGGCACCTCTCCTTTAACCACAAGGGTGCAAATCTGGGACACCCAGCTCGGCAAGAACATTTACACCAATGCGAGTTCGGGCGTAACTTCGGCGGCCATCGATCCAACCGGGACAAAAATACTTTATCGGATTTCCCCCACCATTTGCGTGGACGACATCGCCACCGGGTCGAATCTTTTCTCAATCATGAGCCCGGCTCCCATCCGAAACGCCACCTGTTGGAGCGATGACGGCCGTTGGCTGGCCTTTTTATCCACCACCAACCTGGGTTTCGGATACGACAGCACCGACAGGGTTTACCTGCGCGATTTCCAGGCCGGCACGCTTTTCTTCGTTGGCGTGGCCGGTCCAAGCACCAACGGCTGGCCGACGGTGTCTGATGGGCCGGCGATGAGTGGTAACGGACGGTTCGTGGCATATCGCAGTATCGCGACCAATACGGTCCTTGGAGTCAACATCGCGCCCCCGAACATGCTCCTCTTCGACCGTCTAATGGGATCGAACGTGGTGCTGACCGTCGGGCAGGCCGGATCCGGCCCAATTCCCTGGGTGTCCCAGCCCGTGATCAGTTATGACGGCACGATGGTTGCCTTCTCGGACCTGGGTTCCGAGCTGGTTAACGGCGATTTGAATCGTGTGCCGGATGCTTTCGGGGCATTAATAGATGGATCTTTGCAGGTGACAATCAATCCGGCGGCGGCGGTGAGCGCTGGGGCGCAGTGGCAGGTGGATGGTGGCGCATGGCAGAACAGCGGCGCAACTGTTGCCGGTCTACCAGTGGGCAGCCATACGGTGGCCTTTTCGATAGTGCCGGGTTGGGGCGTGCCCGTCAGTCAGGTCGTGACTGTTAATGTCGATGAAACGACCACCATCACGGCGGGTTATTTAACTCCTCACCCTGCCACGGCTACAGCAATCATGATCTACGGCTTCGTCGTTGCGGTCACGATTACGGATGCGGGTATCGGTTATACCAATACGCCGCCGGTTTATCTTGTGGGCGGTGGCGGGAGTGGCGCTCAAGCCGTCGCCACGGTGAGCAACGGTGTGGTGACGGGTATCACCGTCATCAATGCTGGTTTCGGTTATACCAGCACGCCTATTGTCGCCATCACCCCGCCGTTTCCGCTCATGCTTGGCATCGCGCCTGCAACGTATCTCACTTTTACGAACTTGACGGTTGGCACCAATTATCAGCTTCAAGTATCACAGGCTAGAATATGGACAAACCTCGGCTCATCCTTCGTGGCGTCCGCCAGCAACTATTCGCAATACTTCGATGGGTCAGTCAACGGCTCATTGTATCGGCTAGTGGCATTACCGATTCCGTATAAAGCCACGGCCACGCCGATATTGGCTTATGGTTTCGTGGTGGCAGCCACGGTCAACGATGGCGGTTATGGATATGTTTCCGTTCCGGTAGTGCAAATTGTCGGTGGTGGCGGCGTCCGGGCGCAAGCCACGGCCACGATAAGCAATGGCGTGGTCACGGCCATCAATATCATGGACGCGGGTTTCGGCTACACGAATACGCCTACCATTCAGATTGATCCGCCCCCAGTTCCAGTGTTGCCGCCGAATATCACCCCCGCGTTCCGGCTGGAATACAGTGGCTTGACGCCAGCGCTGACTTACCAACTCCAAGCCTCGCCTGATTTTGCTGGCTGGACGAATTTCGGCACGGACTTTACCGCCACGGCCAGCACGAATTCGCAATACCTAAACGTTGGGACGGGCAGCCAGTTCTTCCGCCTGTCGAAGCCGTAGTTGCTTTTTCCAATTTCGAGCATTCCAGCCACCGCGTCATTGTCCGGCGTGGCGGATGATGCGCGCAAATCAGCGTGCCGGTCCAGCTGGGTAATACGGGTGGGGCGCTGGCCGACCGGGCGGGCGAGTCTCGCGGAAGTTGAGCAGGCCCAGTTTTAACCCGCAACCTTTGACCTTTTGGCCGAGGTTGATGTTCATTGCACCCACCTGTGGCGGTCCATGGGACGTGTATCACCTCACTGTCAGCCGTCCGTACAACGCCGTTGCGGTGGTTGACGCTGATAACTTTCAGGCGCACACTCATTCCCACCATGCCGTCAGGGTTTGACACAGCCTTCGAGCGAATCAGAGAATTGGTTGCCGACTTCCGCGCCAACGAGAAATTCTACCTTGCCCCGGCCTATCAGGAACAAGAGGCTCGCCGCGACTTCATTGACAAATTCTGGCTCGCCCTCGGCTGGGACGTGAGCCACGAAACCCAGAAAAACCCCTACGAGCAGGAGGTCAAGGTCGAGCGCCGCGAACACGGCTTCTCCCAGCGCCGCGCCGATTACGCCTTTTACCTCGCGCCGAACTTCCGCGACGTGAAATTCTACGTCGAGGCCAAGAAACCACACGGCGATATCGCCACCGCCGACAATTATTTCCAGACCATCCGCTACGGCTGGAGCAGTTCCACGCCCATCGCCGTCCTGCACGATTTCGAGCAATTCGAGATCGTGGACTGCCGCTACCGTCCGCACATCGAAACCGCGCTCGGGCAAAACCTCCGCAAAGACCATTTCAGCCAATACGAAGATTCGGAGAAATTTGCCGAAATCTACTGGCTCTTCTCCCGCGAAGCCGTCGCCAATGGCTCAGTCGAAAAATTCGCCGCCACGCTCCCCAAAAAACGCGGCCGGGGCGTCCAGCGCGGCCTGATTGGCACCGCCGACCAGACCATAGACGATTCGTTCCTCGAAGAACTGGACCAGTTCCGCGACGAACTCGCCCGCGCCTTCAAAAACCACAATCCCAGGCTCGACGGCGACACCCTGACCGAACTCACCCAGCGCACGCTGGATCGCCTTGTCTTCCTGCGCTTCCTCGAAGACAAACACATCGAACCGGAGAACCGCATCGCCTATTTCGGCGACAAGGGCAGGGCCTGGCAGGATTTTATCGCCGAATCCCGCCGGCTCGACGGCATTTACAACGGCATCGTCTATAAAAAGCACGAAATCCTCGACGCCCCCGGCTTCAAGCTGGACGACGAAGCCTTCTCCGGCGTCTGCGAACGTCTGTCCCATCTCAATTCGCCCTACGATTTCAACGCCATTCCCATCCACATCCTCGGCAGCATCTACGAACGCTTTCTCGGCAAGGTCATCATCACCACCGACAAACGCGCCCGACTAGAGGAAAAGCCCGAAGTCCGCAAGGCCGGCGGCGTTTATTACACCCCCGAATACATTGTCCGCTACATCGTCGAGAACACCGTCGGCAAACTGATTGCAGGCAAATCGCCCGGGCAGATTGCCGAAATGCGCTTTGCCGACATCGCCTGCGGCAGCGGCTCATTCCTGCTGGGCGTCTATGACCTGCTCATCCGCCATCACACCAAGTTTTACAACGAAAACCCCGGCAAAGCCAAAAAGGGCGATGTGGTGGAACGCGACGACGGCCTGCACCTGTCGCTCCAGAAGAAACGCGAAATCCTGCTGGCCAACATCTACGGCGTGGACATTGACCCGCAGGCCGTGGAAGTGGCGCAACTCTCGCTCTACCTGAAACTGTTGCAGGACGAAACGCCCGCGTCCGCCCGCAACTACCAGTTGGAATTTCACGAAACGCTCCTGCCCACGCTCAACAAAAACATCGTGTGCGGCAATTCGCTCATCGGCACCGACATCCTGACCGGCCAGCTTTTCGCGTCGGATGAAGAAAAGAAACTCAACCCGATGGATTTCGAGCAGCACTTCCCGCACATCTTCAAGCCGGGCGCCAGCGCATTGCGCGAAACCGCCACGCCGCTGGATTTCAACCTGCCTGGCGTGCCGCTCCACGGCTCATTCAACTACAAAAAGAAAAGTGCGAAGGTCGCACGGCCCACCATTCCTGAAACTGAAGGCGGATTTGATGCGATTGTCGGCAATCCGCCGTATGTCCGACAGGAATCGCTCTCGGCAATCAAGAGTTATCTGGAATCCCATTATCAATCATTTGATGGCATCGCAGACCTTTACACTTATTTCATGGAACGGTCGTTGCGCCTGTTAAAATCTGGCGGGCTATTCAGCTACATCGTGTCCAGCAGCTTCCTTCGCGCAACCTATGGCGAGCCGCTCCGGCGTTTCCTGAAAAAAGTTGGGACTGTCCGGCGCTTGGTGGATTTTGGCGGATTGCCAGTGTTTGCCAACGCCAAGGACACCTATGTTTGTATCCCAGTCATCGCCAAAGGCTCGATGGCCAAACCGCCGCGAATTGAAATTAGCAAAATTCCGTCTCTTGAGATTCAGAACCTTACGCCTTATGTGGCTGACCATTCGTTCTCCATCCCGGCGGAACGGTTTTCCAACGAGGCTTGGGCATTGAAATCGGACGCGGAGACGGCCGTTTTTGAAAAGATCACGCAGGTTGGTCGTCCGCTCGGCGAATATGTTGACCGTAAAATGTTTTATGGTTTGAAAACGGGCTTGAATGAGGCGTTTGCCATCACCGCCCAGCAGCGTCGGGAAATCGTCGAGCAATCTCCAGCGAGCGCATCGCTTATCAAACCATTTCTCGGTGGTGAGGACATCCGCCGTTACTACATTGAAGATGACGGGAAGTTAATGATTGTTATTCCCTGCGGCTGGACACGCTCCGAAATGGCGAAGGGCAAAAAGGGTGCTGCCAATTCCACGGAGAAACACGCATGGGAATGGTTGAGAAAAAACCACTCCGGCATCGCCAGGCATCTCACGCCATTTGAAGCCCCATTGCGAAAGCGTCAGGACCAGGGAGATTTTTGGTGGGAACTTCGGCCATGCGATTATTATTCTCACCTCGACGCGCCCAAAATCGTTTTCCCGGACATCTGCAAGAACCCGCGTTTCTACGTAGATCGCAGCGGAATATATCTGGCGAACACGGCCTATTGCCTTGGTTCGGACAGCCTTTACCTGCTCGGCCTGCTCAATAGTCGCCTGTTTTGGTTCGCCATCAGCAACATCAGTATTCCGTTTGGAATCCGCGCCGGGGAATATCGCTATCGGTTGATTTATCAATACATGGAGAAGGTGCCGATTCGCCCGGTTGACCTGAAAGACCCTGCCGACAAAGCGCGGCACGCCCGGATGGTGGAACTGGTGGAGCAAATGCTGGCGGCGCGGAAGCAACTGGCCGGGGCGCAGAGTGAGCGGGACAAGGATTTTTACACCAACCGCTGCGACGGCCTCGACCGCCAGATTGACGCCCTGGTCTATGACCTTTACGCCCTCACCCCCGCCGAAATCCAAATCGTGGAAGGAGCAACCAAATGAAACCGACGCAACCCTTAGTAAGGGGGCTCCGCCGGACGAGCGGCCCGCTGCTGACGCCGACCATTGAATACCTGTTTGACCGCGGCTTTATTTCCTTTGAAAACGACGGCGAATTGCTTATCTCACCGCTGGCACACGAAGCGTCCATGAAGAAACTGGGCATCATCACGGATCGCGTCATCAATGCCGGCAGTTTTGCCGGACCGCAACGGGTATTTCTCGAATTCCTCGAGTCAAAGTGTTTTTGAAAAAGTGCAAATGAAACGGAGAACGATATGAAGTTAAAAAGCGTATTGATCAGAAAATACAAGTGCTTTAGTGAAGAGCAATCGTTTGCAGTCGATCCACAAGTGACGGTTCTTGTTGGGAAGAACGAATCAGGTAAAACATCTGTGCTCCAGGCTCTGGCAAAGAGCAACTATTTTGCTGACGACTCAGACTTTAAATTTGAACCGATTGTTGATTATCCGAGACGCGAGAAAAAGGCATATGACCGCAGCGGACAGGTTGGAACACCAATCGATTGTGTTTTTATCATCGAACCAGAACTTTTGGAGGCCATCGCTGATGACGTAGGCAAGGATGTTTTTACGAATAGCACCCTGAAAGTATCGCGAAAATATGACGGCACTCGCACTTTCAATAATGTGACTGTGGATAGGCCCGCCTTCGTGAAGCATGTGATGGCACGGGCCGGTATAAACGACCATGATCTCGAAAAAGATCTTGGAGTCGTTACCAGTGAGGCATCACTTAATACGCTTGTCCAATCTCTGGCCGATCCAACAAAAAAGAAGATGGTTGAGGGTTTGGCCAAATATTATGAAAAGGAATGGGATAATTGGTCGTGTCCGCTATGTGAGTATGTCGCAAGGGTGTGGTTGTCGCCACGGCTTCCAGCTTTTATTTATTATTCCGATTATTATGAACTGCCGTCACGAATTGACCTTCGCGAGCTTCAAAGTGGAAGCGGTGAAAACACCGAAGCGAAGAAAACCGCAAAAGCCTTGTTCGAATTGGCAGACATTAAACTCGATAAGTTGGTTGATGCAACGGATTTTGAAATGTATATCGCAGAACTGGAGGCGACCGCAAACGAGATTACAAACCAGCTTTTCCAATATTGGACAACCAACAAAGATCTTCGCATCCGGTTTCAAATCGACAAACAGATGCGGCATAACACGCTTTACCCGATACTCGACATCCGCGTCGAAGATTTGAAGCATTCAGTTTCGTTGCCGCTTCGCAGCAGGAGCAAAGGTTTCAATTGGTTTTTTTCTTTTGTCGTATGGTTTAGCAAAATTCAGGAAAAGCGTGACCGGCAGTATATTTTGCTACTCGATGAACCGGGTCTAAACCTCCATGCGTCGGCTCAGTCGGACTTTTTGGCGTTCATTGAGGAACTATCGAAAAAATATCAAATTTTGTTCACAACCCACTCGCCATTCATGATTGATACGGCACATTTGCATAGAGTGCGAACCGTTGTTGACCGGGAAAAAGGCGCATCCATCGCTGACGGGATTCAGGAGCGCGACCCGGATACGCTGTTTCCATTGCAGGCAGCCTTGGGCTATGACATCGCCCAAAACCTGTTCATTGGGAAAGCCAATTTGCTTGTTGAGGGGGCGGCTGATCTTGTGTTTGTCACGGTCATGTCTGCCATTCTTGAAAAGGCTGGCCGTGAGCGTTTGGCTGATTCGATCGTAATTGTTCCGGTCGGTGGTGCCGACAAGGTTGCCACATTCATATCACTACTAAAAGGCAACAAACTGAAAATTGCTTGTCTCTTGGACACCATGACAGACCCTGCGGCTAAGCAACGGCTAGAGGATATGGTTCGCCAGAAAATAGTGAAGGAATCTGCGATTCGATACTGTGACGAATTTGTGTCACCATCGCGGCCCGCAGATGTTGAAGATTTCTTCACTAAGGAGGATTATCTGAAACTTTTCATTGCGGCGTTTCCCGAACGCAAAGGGCTTTCGGTGACAAAACTGGATGCGAGCATTCCTCAAACGACTCAACAACTTGCACGCGCAATTGGGCGCGAGCGTTACAATCATTATCGTCCGGCTAA
>JBEKEJ010000131.1:0-8619 GCA_050013895.1 Verrucomicrobiota bacterium
TGGACACGGTGGAAAGCGCCTTGGCACACCGCCTCTGTCAACTGGAATCCTCCCCTGCCCAAATCCAATCCCTCACCGGCTTTGACTGGATCGTTAATGTTACATTGAATGCAAAATAGTATAACAACAACAACATCCCTGATTTGCATTCCCTTTATCGTCGAGGAGGAGCCGAGTGCGGAAACAGCGCCCACCCGGAAGCCTTCCCCCGCGGTCAGCCGGCGCGTCAGCCGCAAGTCAACCTCGTAATTCCTGCCAGCCTCTAGCGTGGCACTCAAAGCAAACCGCACCGGAGTCCCCGTGTAATAAAAATCCGGATGCATTCCCACCACTCTGGTGCCTGGCCCCAACCACCCTTCCTTCCCAGCCTCTAATAGGAACGTGTGTGCCCCGGGAGGAAGTTGCAGCCTGAGCGGACCCCTGGCCGAGGTTCTCTGCATTTTGGCATACTCGTCGCCTCTTGGGCTTTTCGTCTGTCCATCAACCTCGATCACCTTGGGATACGATTCCATCTGGGCTACCTGCGCTCTTGCCAGATTAGGAGGAGTGTACGCGCGGTAAACCACGCTGCAACTTGTGCAGGCAAACGCGAGCGACAACACCAAACCGACGAATTCAATTCTTTGCGTTTTCATGTGATTATATCTCCGCGTGCAAGGGTTTTCCCTTCGCGCTTGTTTTCGATGAGCGCAAGAAAGTTCACGGATTAACCCGCGAACTTTTTTGCCGCGATGCTGGCGTTATGGCCGCCAAAACCGAACGAGTTATTGATGACGGCGTTCACCTTCAGTTCGCGCGCGGTGTTCGGCACGTAATCCAAATCGCATTCGGGGTCGGGCACCTGGTAATTGATGGTCGGCGGGACGATGCCGTGCTTGATGGCGAGCGCGCAAACGCTCATTTCCACGGCGCCCGCCGCGCCGAGCATGTGGCCGGTCGCGCCTTTGGTGGAGCTGACGGCAATTTTTTTTGCATGCTGGCCGAAAACGGCTTTGACGGCCAGCGTTTCACAGGCGTCGCCCTGCGGCGTGGAAGTGCCGTGGGCGTTGATGTAGGAAACGTCTTCGATGTTCAAGCCGCCGGTTTTCAAGGCCATTTTCATGCAGCGCGCCGCGCCTTCGCCGTCGGGTGCCGGCGCGGTGAGGTGATACGCATCGGCGGTGTTGCCGTAACCGACGATCTCGCAATAAATTTTCGCGCCGCGTTTTCTGGCGTGCTCCAATTCTTCGAGCACGACGACGCCCGCGCCTTCGCCCATGACAAAGCCGTCGCGTTCACGGTCAAACGGGCGCGAGGCGTGCTTCGGATCATCGTTGCGCCGGCTCATGGCTTTCATGGCGCAGAAGCCGCCGATGCCAATCGAAACCACGGTCGCCTCTGCACCGCCGGCAAACATCACCCGCGCGTCGCCCATTTTGATGGCACGCCAGGCTTCGCCGATGGCGTGGTTGGCCGTCGCGCAGGCCGAGCAGGTGGCAAAATTTGGGCCGCGCAGGTTCTTGTACATGGAGAATATTCCCGAAGCCATGTTGCTGATGAGCATCGGAATCATGAACGGCGAGAGCCGGTTCGGACCGCGGTCGAGCAGGACTTTGTGTTGTTGGATGGTGGTGGCCAGGCCGCCGATGCCGGAGCCGATGATGACGCCGATTTCGTCGCGATTTTCCCGGTCCAGCTCGAGACCGGAATCGAGCAATGCGTGGTGCGCGGCGAAGACACCGAATTGGGAGAACCGGTCGGTGTGCCGGATCTCCTTCGGCGACGGAAAGGCGGGCGCGGGGTCAAAGTTTTTCACCTCGCCGGCGATTTGCGTGTCAAATGGCGTCGCATCGAACGCGCTGATGCGGTCAATGCCGCATTGCCCGGCGACGAGGTTGCTCCAGAAGGCGTCGAGCCGGTGTCCGAGCGGTGTGACCACACCAAGGCCGGTGATGACCACGCGGCACTGTGTTGACTGGCTTCCCATAAAATCAAAAGGGGCAGATCAAGCTGAGTCCAGCCGATACTGCCCCGAAGTTCTCACGTCGCAACTACTTTTGCTGGACGTCTTCGATGTATTTGATGACATCGCCGACACTTTGAAGTTTCTCGGCCTGTTCGTCCGGCACTTCGATGCCAAATTCCTCCTCCAGCGCCATGACCAGCTCGACCGTGTCCAGCGAGTCCGCGCCGAGGTCTTCGATAAACTTTGCCTCCAGCGTCACTTGATCCGCATTCACACCGAGTTGTTCGACGATGATGTCCTTTACGCGTTGTTCAATAGATTTTTCAGCCATGGGTTGCTCCGGTTAAATTTTGAACTGTGTCTATGCCATGAAAACGCAGGGCGTCAAGCCCCGAATCACATTTTTTTCAAATTAATTGTTTGACCCCTCACATCACCATCCCACCGTCCACCGCCAAAACCTGTCCCGTGACATACCGCGCCGCCGGGGAGGCGAAAAACAATACCGCCTCCGCCACGTCCTCCGGCTGACCCAGACTGGCCAGCGGGATCTGTTTGGTGATGGATTCCTTCTGTTCCTGCGACAATTTGTCCGTCATCGCCGTCTGGATGAACCCCGGCGCGATGGCGTTGACGGTGATGGCCCGGCTGGCGAACTCGCGGGCGCACGACTTGGTGAGACCGATGACGCCGGCCTTGCTGGCCGCGTAATTGCACTGGCCCGCATTGCCGATCAATCCGATGACGGAGGCGATGTTGACGATGTGACCGGACCTTTGCTTCAAGAGCGGGCGGCAGAGTTCACGGGTGAACAGGAACGTTCCCTTGAGATTGATGTCCAGCACGGCATCCCAATCCACCTCGCTCATGCGCATGAGCAGGCCGTCCTTGGTGATGCCGGCGTTGTTTACTAGGATGTCCAGGCGACCCGGCTCCTTCAGAATCTGGCCGGCAGCGGCCGCGACGCTGGCGGCATCCGCCACATTGGCCGCAACAGCCCAGGCTTTGCGGCCCAACTTTTGGACTGCATCAACCGTTTCTTGCACAAAATCGGTTTTCAGGTCCACGGCCACGACGTCGGCCCCGTGGGCGGCCAATTTCAACGCAATGGCGCGGCCAATGCCCCGGCCCGCGCCGGTCACGACGGCGATTTGATTTTCAAGTTGTTTCATGGCGGGCCATGGTTTAATCGCGAATCGGTGCGAATGCACACAAAAAATTTGACGGGTCGAAGGCTGCCGGTGGCGCCCGCCTCCGACGGGTCGGTTCAGGCGTCCCGCCTGAACCCATTCGTGAGACTGGAAATGATCGCGTGAATGTTCTGCGATCCCCGCTTTGGGCGCGACGCCCAAAGCTACCCGCGGGACGCAGGTGCTACGCCAGCAATTTAACCGTTGCTTCCAGACTCGCCACGTCGGCGACGTTGAGCATCTGCGCCTTTTTATCAATGCGCTTCATGAAGCCGTTCAACGCCGTGCCGGGGCCGAGTTCAATGAACCGGGTAAAATCGTGCGCCAGCAAATAGCGCATGGACTTTTCCCAGAGGACCGGCGACGTGACCTGTTCGACCAATCGCGAGCTGATGCCCGTCGGCGTGCCTTGCGGCAATGCGGTCACGTTGGAAATCACCGGCACGGACGGCGCGGCGATGGGTATTTTCGACAGCTCCGCCTGGAGCTTCGGTTGGGCGCTGGCCATCAGTGGCGAATGGTATGCCCCGGCAACCGGCAACGGAATCGCGCGCTTGGCGCCCTTCGCCTTGGCCAGTTCAACGGCTTTGGCAATTTTATCCGTTTCGCCCGAAATGACGAGCTGGCCGGGGCAATTCAAATTCGCCAGCACCACACCCGCCTCGGCACAGACCTCGCGCGTCGGCGCTTCGTCGAGGCCGATCACCGCCGCCATGCCGCCGCGTGTCACGTCGCACGCTTCCTGCATGAATTTTCCGCGCTGGCGCACTACGCGCAGGCCGTCCTCGAAACTCATCGCCTCCGCCGCCGCCAGGGCCGTGAATTCACCGAGCGACAGGCCGGCGGTGGCGCCAAATTTGAACGTCGGCACATGTTCTTTGAGCAGTTGGAACGCGACCCAGCTCACGAGAAAAATTCCCGGCTGTGCGTTTTCCGTCCTGGTCAGCTCGGCGTCAGGCCCGTCGAAACAAATCGCGGCGAGGTCGTAACCCAGCGCGTCGTTGGCGCGGTCGAACCAGGCCCTGGCCGACGGAAATTTTCCGGCGAGGTCCCTGCCCATGCCGACGGCCTGCGCGCCCTGGCCGGCAAACAACAATGCGATTTGGCTCATGCGGCGGGATACTAAACACGAATCCGCGCCTCAGAGAAAGAATGAAAAATCTGACCATGGATGGACACGGATAAACACGGATGCAAAGATTTGGAGTGCGGTGGCAGAGCGTAGCGGCGACACCGCTTTTCGCACGTCCACCAGCCTCCGAAAGCGGCGTGGCTCCCGCTCTGCGGGATTCCCGCCGCAGTCCAAAAATCGTGGTTGCGGTGCAAGGCGCGTTGGGTTTGTCCGTGCCCATCCGCGGTTGAAACCGTGTTTTATTTCCTTTGATACGTTCCCATCAATTGCCCTTGGGCGAGGACGTGGCCTTCCATCGCCTTGAGCAAATCATTTTTCGTTACGCCCGGCTTGAGGCCGAGTGTTACGTCGAGCGCGTAAATCTTGAAAAAGTAGCGGTGCGGTTTGCCGGGCGGCGGACACGGCCCGCCGTAACCGGGCCGCCGAAAATCGTTCATCCCCTGTTTGGCGTTGCCGGCAATGGTCTGCGTTTGGGCGACATTTTCGGGTAGCGCGCTGGTGCCGGCGGGCAAATCGTAGGCCACCCAATGCACCCACGTGCCGACGGGCGCATCGGGATCGTCGGCGATGAGCGCGAAACTTTTGACGTTCGCGGGCGCGTTCGTCCATTGCAGCGGCGGCGAGACGTCATTGCCGTCACAGGTGTATTTTGCCGGAATGGGCTGGCCGTCGGCAAAAGCGGCGCTGGTGATTTGGATGCTCATAATATCCTCCTTCCGGGATTTGTTGTCCGCGCAACTGGCGGTCAGCAGGCAGCTGAACAGGGCGACGGCGAACCCCAGATTTATTCGCGCGTTCATGGCTCGATTTTACTCCGGCATGATGGCAGTTCAAGCTTCAGCTGGTTCAGAGTAACTGTCTTCGGAGGGGCGAGTTCCATGAGCCCCATTTAAACGGGGCGTCGCGGAGCTCCGCCCTCCGATTTCACGCCCTTGGATGAAACTTCCGGTGAATGTCCCGCAACCGGTTTCCCGTCACGTGCGTGTAAATCTCCGTGGTGCTGATATTCGCGTGGCCGAGCAGCTCCTGAATCACGCGCAGGTCCGCGCCGTGCTCCAGCAGATGCGTGGCAAAACTGTGCCGCAGCATGTGCGGCGTGATGTTGCGCGCAACCCCGGCGCGGCGAACCCGGTTCTTGATGCGCAGCCACAATGTCACTGACGCGAACGGTGTGCCGCGTTTGGTCAAAAAAACATTCGCCGGCGAACGCGGCGTGACGAGCCTGGGCCGTCCGGCCTCGAGGTAACGATTCAACGCTTCAACCGCCTTGCGCCCGACCGGCACGACGCGTTCCTTGTTCCCCTTGCCGATGACGTTGATGAAACCGGCTTCGAGATGAAGCTGTTCCAGCCGCAGGTTGCGCAGCTCTGCCAGCCGCAAACCGGAGGCGTAGGCAAGTTCGAGAACCGCCTGATCGCACAAGTTCTCGGGCGTTTCGGGATTTTCGGGTTCGAGCAGCTTTTTGATTTCGTCGTTCGACAACGCCTTCGGGAGCCGCTGCCACCGGCGCGGCAACGAGAGATTTTCCGCGACATTCACCGGCAAGAGTTTTTCGTTCTCGGCGAAGCGATAAAACACCCGCAGCGCGGCGATTTCGAGATACACGCTTTCGCTGCTCAGGCGCCTGGTGGATTCTTCCGGTTCATCTGCCAGCGGGCGTTCGCGTTCGTGCTGGAGAAACGCCATGAGATGCTTCAGCTCGACCTGCTTCCAGTCGGTCAGATTTTGTTTCGCGGCCCAGGCGGTGAACTTGCCGAGCAGCGCGGCGTAGGTTTTCTGCGTGTGCTCCGCCTGCCCGCGTTCGTGCCGCAGGTATTGCAGAAAATCTTCGACAAGCGTTTGCATGGTTCAAGATGCGGCACAGGCCTCCGGCCCGAGTCATCGGCAGTCTGCCGACCGCCGCTGCGAATTAACCCGAAAACCGAAATTGGCAGGGATGGCGCGCTGCGCCGTCATCGCGCCGTTCAGGCGCGGAACCGACCCGAGGCGCGCGTCCACCACCCTCGCACAATTCGTTCCGCCCGCTGGACGTCCACCCTCCGCAGTAGCTGCTACGGAGGACGGGCAGGCGGGGACAGCGCAGCGGAGACTGTCTCAAAACAATTTCCCGTCGGAGGGGCGAGTTACACGAGCCCCCCTTTTCATATGCATTCGATCAGTCAGGGGCTCGTATAACTCGCCCCGCCGACACGATTGAGACAGTCTCAGCGCGCTGTCCCCACCACCATTTTCACGCCCAACTTCGGTTTTCGGGGTTAAAGCTTTTTTCCCGCCAGCCGCTCGTAAGCTTCCAAATACTTGGCGCTCGTCCTGGCGACGACCTCCGGCGGCAGCACCGGGCCGGGCGGCGTCTTGTCCCAGTCGAGCGTTTCGAGGTAATCGCGGACGAATTGCTTGTCGAAGCTCGGCTGGCCGCGTCCCGGCGCATATTGGTCGGCGGGCCAGAAACGCGAGGAATCCGGCGTGAGCACCTCGTCAATCAGGATGAGCCTGCCGTTGTCCAGACCGAATTCGAACTTGGTGTCGGCTATGATGAGGCCGCGCTGACGCGCGTAGTCGCGGGCGAAATTGTAAATCCGCAAACTCGCCGCGCGGGCCTGCCCGGCCATGTCGTCACCGACAATCCGCTTCGCCCGTTCGAACGAAATGTTTTCGTCGTGGCCGGTTTCGGCCTTGGTGGCCGGCGTGAAAATCGGTTCGGGAAGTTCGCTGGATTCCTGCAAGCCGGGCGGCAGCTTGATGCCGCAAACGGTCTGCGACTTCTGGTATTCCTTCCACCCCGAACCGGCGAGATAGCCGCGCACGACGCATTCGATGGCCAGCGGTTTCGCCTTTTTCACAATCATGCTGCGGCCGGCGAGCTGCCCGGCGAAGGGTTGCAAATCATTCGGGAGTGGATCACCGGCGCGGGAAATGAGGTGGTTCGGCTGGAACGATTCCGTTTGCGCGAACCAGAAATAGGAAATCTGCGCCAGCACCTCGCCCTTGCGCGGGATGCCGTTGGGCATGATGACGTCGAAGGCGGAGAGGCGGTCGGTGGCGACGAACAGCAGGCGGTCGCCCAGATCAAAGACCTCCCGCACCTTGCCGCTTTTCAGTTTTTTGACGCCCGGTAAATCGAGTCGCAGAATCGGTTCGTTTGCCATGCGCGAATTATTAAGTCCCAGTTCCAAAGTTCAAAGCCCAAAGTCGCCGCAAAATTTATGATTGATCATCTCCGATTTATGATCTGTCCGGCGACCGTTCGAAAAATCATCAATCATCAATCGTAAATCATAAATCAACTACGCCGCCGCGCGCTGGATGAGTTTGACCAGGAGCGGAATGCCCGCCTGCGACTGGCCATCAAGCCGGATATCCACGGAATACAAGCCCGCCTCGGCGAACCTCAATTGCTGGATGTTCACGACGAAATTGCGCGTGATGAAATGCGCGTCTTCCGGCAATGCCACCGCCACGGGGACCTCGATGGGCGGCATGATGGAACGGCCGTCGGCGTTGATGAAATTCAGCGCGAGCTGGTGCTGGCCCTCGTCGCCGGCGCTGAAGGTGACGCGCAACGCCACGGCGCATTGCGGATGCACGGCGGGCAGTTGCGGCGCGTAAATCGTGTCGAACGAGCCGAGCAGGTTGAGCTTGCCGTTGTCGTCCGTCGCGGCATCGCACAGAACGGCCACTTGAATGTTCATCGCGCGCATGGTAGCCGCAGCTTTCAAGCCGCGCAATTCGGCAAATGCAACCTGAAGGTTGCGGCTACGGGATTATTTCGTAACGAACCGAATTCCATGGATTGGCACGCAATTCTTTTAGCGTCCCTGAGACTTTTTAACTCCGCCGCCGCCTTCCCTGCCCCGAAAGAAGCGGGAAGCAATCAGCTTTCCGTGCGCGAAAGCTTTGCGAAGATCCGGCCGGCTTCCTCGAGCGTTTCCTTGGAGCCGATGTCGAACCAGAGGCCCGGCACGCGCCAGGTATAGACCGCCGTGCGCGCATAAAGCCATTGCACGAGGCGTCCGGGCTGGTCGGGATTGTTGCCCTCCGCGATGTATTGCCGGATGAGCGGGATCGTGGACCTGGGATAATAATACAGCGCGATGCCGGTGAGTGTGCTGGTCGGGTTCGCCGGCTTTTCCTCAAAGAAGGTGATGCGGCCGTCGCCGTCCACGGAAATCGCGTTGTATTTTTTGATCTGTTCCAGGTCGCCCACGTCGTAGAGCGCCAGCACGGGCGCATTTTTCTCGCGGCAGAATTTGCCGAAACCGCCCAGCTTCTCGCTGAACAGATTGTCGCCGGCCACAACGATGAGGTCGTCGTCCACGTTTTGCGTTTTGAGGACAAAATAAATGTCGCCAATG
>JBEKEJ010000132.1:0-8616 GCA_050013895.1 Verrucomicrobiota bacterium
GAGGTTGAGCGGGTCGAAGGCATGGATGAACTGACGAACCGGCTGACTTCCAGCGCGCAGGCGATCCTCAAGGGCGTCGTATTCAGCGAGGAGCGTTTCAAACAGATGATGAGCGCAAACCGTTTCATACCGCCCAAGGCGGTGCAACCGGGCGACACCTGGCCGATTAAACAGAGCTTTGAAATGGGCCCGCTGGGCACCCTGGTCACTGATTTCGGCTGCACCTTCCCGAGATGGGAAATGCATGGGAAACGCAACTGCGCCCGCATCGAGTTCCAGGGGACCATCAATTCCACACCCGGCACCAATGCAATTCCGGGCGGGGTGTCCATGTCCACTGTGGACAGCAACGCTTCGGGGGTGTCCTGGTTTGACCCCGAACTGGGGATGACGATTGAGATGACCATGAACCAGGACATGAATATGATCATGAACATACCCATGAATCCGCGCGGCAACCTGGGTACCGACGGCCGGATGCAGAGTCTTACGAACAAGATGAGCCAAGTCATAACCACAAAACTGGTATCAGTGAGGTGATTCGGCTGGCCGGCGGACCGGCCGGGGGTCAAATTCTTCTCTCTTTCCTTGAAATATGTGATTTCGCTGCCATTCTAATGCCCGAACAACGCGTGCCCCCGGCGGCACAGGAGACTTGAACGATGTCATATCGAGCTTGGTTTCAATGCATCAATCCGGAATGCGGAGCCATCTATCCACTGAATTCCATCGTCTATCACTGCACACGCTGCGGGTCGCTTTTGGAGGTGCAGCACGACCTCAAACAATTGAAGCGCCGCGACGCGAAGGGATGGATGAAACTCTTTGAGGACCGTTACAAGAGCAATCAGTGGCCCTATGGTTCCGGCGTCTGGGCCAAAAAGGAATGGGTGCTCCCCGAGATCAAGGACGATAACATCGTCTCGCTCTACGAAGGCGGCACGAACCTTTTCTGGGCCGAGCGCTTCGGGAAAATTGTGGGCGTGAACGACCTGTGGATCAAACTTTGCGGCAACACCCACAGCGGTTCGTTCAAAGACCTCGGCATGACCGTTTTGGTCTCGCAGGTCAAACAGATGATCTCCGAAGGCGCGCCCATCAAGGCCGTGGCGTGCGCCTCGACCGGCGACACCTCGGCGGCGCTGGCGACGTATTGCGCGGCGGCGGGCATCCCGTCCATCGTCCTCCTGCCGCGGGGCAAAATCTCCATCGCGCAACTGGTCCAGCCGATTTCCAGCGGCGCGCTCGTGTTGTATTTGGACACCGATTTCGACGGCTGCATGCGGCTGGTGCAGGAGATTACCAAGGACGAAACGCTCTACCTGGCCAATTCGATGAACTCCCTGCGCGTGGAGGGCCAGCAGACGGTCGGCATCGAAATCGTCCAGCAATTCGACTGGGAGGCGCCGGATGTCATCATCATTCCCGGCGGCAACCTGGGCAATGTTTCGGCGCTCGGCAAGGGGCTGATGATGATGCGCGACCTGGGCTTGATTGATAAAATGCCCCGCCTCGTCGTGGCCCAGGCGGAACATGCCAATCCGCTTTACCGCTCCTTCAAAAACGGCTTCAAATCGTTTGAGCCGATGCAGGCCCAAAAGACCCTCGCCAGCGCGATTCAAATCGGCGACCCCGTCAGTGTCCAGAAAGCCATCCGCGTGCTGAAACAATTCGACGGCATTGTGGAGCAGGCCAGCGAGGAGGAACTCGCGGACGCCGCGGCGTTGGGCGACAAGACCGGCATGTTCAACTGCCCGCACACCGGCGTGGCGCTCGCCGCGCTCATCAAACTGCTCAAGGCCGGCAAGATTGACAAATCCGAGCGCGTGGTGGTTATCTCCACCGCGCATGGATTGAAGTTTGTGGAAATGAAAGTCAAATATCACCAGAAGGAATTGGGGTTCCCGTGCCGCCACGCGAACCAGCCGATTGAATTGCCCGCCCGGCTTGATGCGGTGAAAGACGCCCTCAAGAAAGCGCTCAAGGAAAGGGGCCGGTTCGATGTCTAAATCATCCAGAAACTATCGAAAAGAGACCTCTGCCGATGGAACGCGGATGTCGTTGGCGGCGGTGAAGCGGCGTAAACGCCGCGCTCCGGAGCGCGGGCTTCAGCCCGCTTCAACGTCCAGACCGGAAATAAATCCCCACAAACATCCCAACGCCTTGAAACGCGGTCCTTCCACCCTGGCCATTCACGGACGCGAACGCCGTCCCAAAGCCCATCACGCCGTCTCCACGCCCATCGTTCAGACCTCGAACTTCAGTTTCGGGTCCATGACGGAGGTGGTCGAGTTCATGACCGCCAAGGGTCAGGGCCGCATTATCCGCGAGCAGGAATACGGCCGTTACGGCAATCCCACGCAGGCGGAAGCCGAGCGCAAGCTGGCCGCCATCGAAGGCGCCGAGCGCGCCATCCTGTTTTCCACCGGCATGAGCGCGGTCATCATGACGCTCATGGCTTACATGAAGAAGGACGGCCACATCATCTTCACCAGCGATTGCTACCGGCAGACGCGCGATTTCGCGACCAATTTCCTCGGCAAATTCGGAATCCCGAACACCCTCGTGCCACCCACGGCCGACGCCATCGAAAAAGCCGTCCGGCCCAACACCAACATCATCTTCACCGAGTCGCCCACCAATCCCTACCTGCGCGTGCTCGACATCCCGGCCGTGGTCAAAGTCGCCCGGCGCCACCGCGTGTTGACGATGATTGATGCCACGCTCGCCACGCCCTGCAACATCCGTCCGCTGGAACTGGGCGTGGACCTCGTCATACATTCGGCCACGAAATATCTCGGCGGCCACAACGACTTGCTCGCGGGCGTGACCCTCGGCGCTCACAAACTGCTTGAAGACCTCAACAAGCTTCAACGGATGATCGGCGCCACGCCCGGGCCGTTGAGCTGCTTTCTGCTCGAACGCGGTTTGAAGACGTTCCCATTGCGCATGGAACATCACAACCGTGCCGGCCTGCAGGTGGCGCAAGCATTGGAAAAACATCCGCAGGTTGAGAAAGTCTGGTATCCCGGTCTCAAATCGCATCCCGACTATGCCATTGCCAGACAACAGATGCGCGGGTTCGGCAGCGTCATCACTTTTCTGGTGAAGGGCGACGGCAAGGCGACGCGCAAGTTCATTGACGCGCTCGAACTGTTTTTGATTACGCCCAGCCTCGGCGGTTCCGAAAGCCTGGTGACGCAGATGGCGACGATGTCGTTCTTCGATTACCCGGCGGAATACCGCGAATCCATCGGCATGGTGGACAACCTGGTGCGCCTGGCGCTGGGCCTGGAAGACCCCGAAGACCTCATCGCCGATCTCGATCAGGCGCTGGACCGTATTACAGAGGGCGCATCGGCCCATGGAGGGTCAAAATGAAGGGTTTTGAAGGCATTTTGGCCATTGACACAGGCAGGTAACCTGCTATGATTCTTTGCAGCAACACAATAACCGATTTTATCTACTCCCCGTTCGACACGCCGGAAACGGCCTCGGGCGGGGTTATTCTTTTCTGACCAATGTTTGCTGAACCACCCATCAAAAGAACCGTTGCCTTTATTGACGGCCAAAATCTGTTTTACGCGGCCCGAAACGCTTTTGGTCACACCTATCCAAACTACGATGTTTCCGCACTTGCGACAGCAATTTGCCAGAAGCAAAATTGGGGTCTGGCCCAAGTTCGTTTTTACACCGGCCTGCCGGACGCGGCGGACGACCCGGTCTGGAACCACTTCTGGACGGCCAAGCTCGCGCAAATGGGAAGACAGGGCGTTCATGTATTCTCCCGCGCGCTTCGCTATCGTAACCAGACTGTTCGGCTCTCCGACGGACAGACTCATACCTTCTTGGTCGGACAGGAGAAAGGGGTGGATGTTCGTCTCGCCCTGGACATCGTCAGTCTGGCCTACCAGAAAGCCTACGACGTGGTACTCATCTTCAGCCAGGACTAGGACCTTTCAGAAGTCGCGGATGAAATCCGCCCCATCGCCAAGCAACAAATCCGATGGATCAGGATCGGCCCCTTCGACGAATTCTGATCTAACACCCGCGCCGCTTTTGTGAGAAAAACACCACAGCCAAAGTGTAGAAACCGAAAATATCTCGCGTAAATTCGTAACTTGCGGCGATGGAAGAGTTTAGTTCGACAGCCAAGCCTGAGCAGCGGACCAGCCACCACCAGGTATTCAAGCCAGGACCCGCTTGCAAATCACACTGCGCTTGACAGGCGCCGGCTTCGTGGCAACAGTTTGTCTGTTGGTCAGCATTAGACGGGGTGCTCCGCGCTCCGGTGAGGGTCAACCAGCAACCGCAAATCATCTATGAGTGACTATGTGAATTGGGCGATGCAGGGTTTTGAATTCGGGAACTGCAATTGCAGCTGGGGCTGTCCGTGCCAGTTCAACGGACTGCCCACGCAAGGCAACTGCCGCGCACTTTGCTTTGTGCAGATTGACCGGGGACATTTCGGCGACGTGCCGCTGGACGGACTTCGCTGGGGTATCCTGGCCGCCTGGCCGGGTGCCGTCCACCTGGGCAACGGCAAGTTTCAAACCATCATTGACGAACGCGCGAACTCGCAACAGCGGAAGGGAATTGAAGCCGTGTCACACGGACGCGAAACTGAGCCGGGATCGCTGATCTGGCAGGTTTTCTCCACCACCATCACCGACTTCCTGCCCACTCTCTACAAACCCATCGAGCTGGGCATTGATTATCCGGCCCGCACGGCGCGCGTGAAGGTGCCGGGCGTAATCGAAGGCCAGGCCGAGTCCATTCGCAATCCGGTGACCGGCGCTTTGCACCAGGTTCGCCTCAACCTGCCGACGGGTTTCGAGTTTACGGACTGCGAAGTCGTGAGTGGCAAGTCCAGGGCCACCGGCCCGATTGAGCTGAATCTCGACGGGTCGCACGCGCATCTGGCGCGCATTCACTGGAGCACGCACGGCGTCGTGCGTTGAGCTCCCCCGCGCCGATGGATGGCCGCACTTCTCTCGAATCCCTGCTGCGGCGGGACCGGTGGCTCGTTGGCGGCGCGCTCGCCGTCACCGTCGCCCTCTGCTGGGCCTGGATTGTGCCGATGGCCCGCGACATGTATGGCGCGATGACCGGTCCGGCGGCCTGGATGATGACCGACCGTTGGGATTTCGCACATCTGTCGCTGCTCTTCGCCATGTGGGTGGTGATGATGGCGGGCATGATGCTGCCGTCCGCTGCGCCGACGTTGCTCCTGTATGCAGGTGTGATCCGGAAAAGCCCGGAGGCCGAACGGGCGCCGGCCCACGTGTATGCGTTCGCAGGCGGTTATCTCCTTGTGTGGACGGCGTTCAGCCTTGTCGCCACTGGGCTCCAGCGCGGGCTGGCGAACCTGCTGCTGCTGACACCCATGATGGAAGTGCGCGGCAGCGCAGTGGGCGGCGCGCTGCTGATCGTCGCCGGACTTTATCAACTCACACCCTTCAAACGCACCTGTCTCGAATCCTGCCGGTCCCCCGCCGCGTTCATTGCCCGGCACTGGCAACGCGGCGTCGCGGGCGGTTTTCGTTTGGGTCTGGTCCACGGGGCTTACTGTCTCGGTTGCTGCTGGGCGCTGATGCTTTTGCTCTTCGCCGGCGGCGTGATGAATCTTTGGTGGATCGGTGCGCTCACAATTTTCGTCCTGCTGGAAAAGCTCGCCCCGCTCGGCGCGCAGGGCGGACGCCTTTCTGGTCCGCTGATGATGGCGCTGGGTCTGTGGAACTTTGTAATGAAGTGAAGGGAGGCCGTCCGGGAAGAGTGACATTTTTCCGCATCCTGAAAATCAAACGCGGACGAAAGTGAAGGTGAGACTGGATCCGAGAAAAGCGTCCTTGCCAACCCGCTGGTGTGCGCTATAATGAGCGTATGAAGACTCTGACAATTACCGAGGGACGCGGGCGGCTCGGCTACTGGCTTAAAAAGGCGACGCAGGGAGAAGATATCGGCTTTGTGCTTGGGGACAAGATTGTGGCGTTGCGTCCGGTGGAAGTGGTTTCCACGGATTACGCGCTTCAGGAATACGGTTTGACGCCCGAAGAAATGGCCGCGGCGGAAAAACGCATCGGCGCGGAACTCAAAGCCGCGCGGAAGCGCGGTGAGTTGACACGCTTTACCGGGAGCAAAGATGATTTCCGTTGAACTGTCCAAGCGGTTCAAAAAGATTGTGCAGGCAGCCGGGCGGGAGGCGGAGGTTTCCGCCACCCTGAAATCGGTGTTGGATGGTTTTGGCCAGCCGCACGCGCATACCGGGCTGGCGATCAGGAAGCTGGGCAAACATCTTTACGAATGCCGCACCGGTCTGGCGTGGCGGCTCATTTTTGAGGCCCACAAGGGCGTGCTGACTTTTGATTTTGCGGGCGATCACGACGAAATGCAAAACTATCTTCGGGGCAAACGCTAAAACCGGTTGAAGGTTGAGGGTTGAGGGTGGCGGGAAAACATGCAACATCCAACATTCAGTCCGAGTATCCTCTCTGCGCTCTCTGCGCTCTTTGCGGTTAAATGAAAGCCTTCCACACGGATTTATTCACCACAGAGATCTGCCATCACGGTCACGAGATGGTCGCCATTGACTTGTCAGGAAATATTCGCTAACCAGCAAACTTATGAGAACCAACCGCCCCATCGCCCGCCGGGAATTCATCCAGACCTCCGCCCTCATCGCGGCCGCGACTGCCGCTGGTCCGGCGTTGCTTTCGCCGCTGGCCCGCGCTGCGGAAAAGCCCGAGGCGCGCAAAATGATCGGCATCCAGGTTGGCTCCGTGTCGTTCACGGACGAAGGCGTGGACCCGGTGCTCGACCTGTTTCAGGAGCAGGGCGGGATCAACACGATTTTTTTGACGACGTTCACCTACGGCCGTGGCCTGGGCGGGCGCCAGGTGCCCGGACAGCCCTTTCCCGATCACGGCAGGCAGGAGTCCGACGAGCAGACGTTTCACGGCGGCAACTACACCACGCCGCACGCGGAGTTCTACAAGAAAACGGCTTTGAAGGTGCCCCACGCGCCGGATCAAGGTGACCTCGACATCGTCGCCGCCGTCCTGCCCGGTGCGAAAAAGCGCGGCATGAAACTGTTTTGTTCGATGGAAGACGTTTTTCGCGCGGACGTGCCCGGCTTGAATGCGCTCACGGAAATTGACCTGCAAGGCCGCCGTACCGCCACCTCGCTCTGCCTGTTTCATCCCGAAGTGCGCGCTTTCTGGACGGGATTGGCCACCGACCTTTGCCGGTCGTATGACATTGACGGCATCATGTTTTTCAACGAGCGCAACGGGCCATTGCTGGAAGCGCTCGGTGCCAGTCATAGCCAGGCTATCGCGTCGTCGCGCGTCACCTGCTTTTGCGAGTTCCATCAGAAGGCGGCGCGTGAGCGCGGCATCAGCTTCGAACGCGCCCGCGAGGGTTATCGGAAGCTCGACCAGTTCGTGCAGGCGGCGCTCGCCGGCCAACGGCCCGCCGACGGTTACTTCGTCGAGTTCTGGCGGTTGCTCGTCGAGTATCCCGAGATCATGATCTGGGACCGGCTCTTTGATGAAGGCAAACACGAGGTGCTGGTCGAGGTGAACGCGGCGGTGAAGTCCGTCCGCAAGAACCTCCAGGTGGGCTTTCACATCGAGCACGTGAACTCCTTCAACCCGATTTTCCGTGCCACGCGGCGTTACGCCGATCTCGCGCAGAAAGCCGACTTCCTCAAGATCGTCGTCTATAACAACTGCGGGGGCGAACGCTACGCGAACTTCATCAAGAACGTCGGCTCGACCGTCTTCCGCGATGTGCCTCAGGACGAGTTGCTCGCATTCAACAATCATCTGTTGAACTACGATCACGAAGCCGCGCTCGCCGATCTCCCCGCGGCCGGCCTTTCGCCCGACTACGTGGCGCGCGAAACCAGACGCGCCCTCGCCGGCGTGCAGGGCAAATGCAAAATTCTTCCCGGTGTGGACATCGGTATCCCCACCGCCGACCACTCGCGCAAAGCCTCGCCCGACGACACCTACGCCGCCACCCGAGCCGCGCTCGCTGCCGGCGCCGACGGCCTTATCTTTTCGCGCAAATATTCCGAGATGCGTCTGGCGAACCTGGCGGCCGGCGGGAAGGCAGTGAAGGAGTTCGCGGCCTGAAAGGAAGAAAATCAACCGCAAAGAACACAGAGAACACAAAGAACTTTAACCACCAATTTTATGAGAGACATCAAAACGTTGAGCGACCAAGTCCGACAGACTGCATATGACATTCATGTTTATCAAGGGCACGGCCACCTGGAGAAAGTTTACGAAAATGCACTGGCGCATCGGTTGCAGAAGGCAGGCCTCGACGTGAAGCAACAGTGTCCGATCAAGGTGTATGACGAGGATGGAACACTGGTTGGTGATTATCTGGCGGATCTGCTCGTGGAGGGGCAGTTGATTGTAGAATTGAAGGCTGCGAAGGCGCTGGCCGCCGAGCACGAGGCGCAAATCCTCGGCTACCTGAAATCTTCGCGGTTTGAGCACGGTTTGCTGATTAACTTTGGCTCTTACAAGTTTGAAATTCGCAAGTTTGCATGGGGTGACAATCAGCCGCAGAGATCACAAAGAATTTCCGGCTTCTTCCTCTCTG
>JBEKEJ010000133.1:0-8611 GCA_050013895.1 Verrucomicrobiota bacterium
GGCCTCTCGTGGGCGCGTTCCGGACGGAACAGAGCCGGCAATCGGATGATCACGGTCCGGCTTGTTCCACGCGGGAAAGATTTCGGCGCCCGGCCGCGCCGCCATGATGCAGATGCGCTGTTGCGCCTTCACCGGGTGCGCGGAACTACACCACACTCCGGAAGAAAATCTCACAATTTTCAATGGACGATTCATAGCAGATTGCGACAACCAGTCAATGAATTGCAGTTCCAATCTTTCCGGCGGCCGGCGATCGCCGGCGTGACGATCACGGTCCGATATCGAGCCGGTGGATCGCGGTGCGCAACCGGTCTTCGATCAAAAGTTGCCGTTCAACCGACACGACCTTGTTGCCGTCCAGTTCGCGGACGTAAAAACTGTCTATCGCCGCGCCCCGCTCGGTCACGATGCGCGCGGCGGAGATGTCGAACGCCAGTTCAGCCAGTGTTTGCGAAATGGTGTAAAGCAAACCGAGCCGGTCTTCGGTTTCAACCTCGATGAGCGTGCGCGTTTCAGAGGCCTCGTTGTCGATCCGGATCTGCGTGGGAATGCGCTCGCCCAGATAGGGCTGATATTGCGGGCGCGCCACGATTTGGCGCCGGATGAGCGCGGGCAGATCAACCTCCTTGCCGGTCAATACCCGGTCGAGCAGGCTGTCGAATTTGTCGTGTTGCTCGCGCGTGGCGAGGTTGCCGGTGACGGCGTCGTTGACGAAAAACGTGTCGAGTGCGACGCCGTCGGCGCGGGTGAAAATCTGCGCGCCGAGAATGTTCAGGCCGACAGCGCTGAACGAACCGGTGATCTTGCTGAAAAGCCCGGCCCGGTCCCAGGTGCAGACTTTGACGAGGTTGTAACCGCGGTTGGGTTCGTCTCGCCACGCCGTCAGCGGCGACCAGGCTGTGCCGTCTTCGAGCACCTGACGT
Source organism: Verrucomicrobiota bacterium (assembly GCA_050013895.1). Taxonomy (GTDB): domain Bacteria; phylum Verrucomicrobiota; class Verrucomicrobiia; order Limisphaerales; family UBA11358; genus UBA11358. The sequence continues at coordinate 924 of JBEKEJ010000133.1, forward strand.
TGCAGGAAGCGGTGCGCCAGCAGAAGGTCGTCGAGAATCTCCGCCGCCGTGTGTATTTGATAATAGCGCGGCGGGAGTGCGATGAAATATTCCTGCAGTTCCTCCCCGCTGATTTCCGCCGGCGCCAGCTCCCGCACTTCCTGCAGCAGGGATTCGCGCTGCGCCTTTCCGGCGCGGATGAATTCCGTGCCGCCGGTGAGCAACGGCATGGCGCGGGCATGCAAATCCCACAGCAACGCGTCTTTGAATCCGTTCCACAACTTGTCGCTCGTGCCCTGCGAATCGGCAAACGTCAACAACGTCAACAAGTTCAAAGTTTCAGGCGTCTTGACCTCCCGGGCAAAATTCCGGATGACGGTGGGATCGTCGAGGTCGCGCCGTTGGGACACGCCGGCCATGAGCAGATGGTTTTCAATGACGGTGTGCAGCGTGCTGGCCGCCGGACCGTCCAGCCGCAGCCGTCTGGCGGCGCGCAGGGCCAGCGACGCGCTGACTTCGGGATGCCTGCCCTGCTTGTGGCTTTCCGCCTTGCCCACATCGTGCAACAGCAATGCCAGGTAGAGCAGACCCGGGCGTTCGAGGTTTTGAAAGAGCGGCGCGTAATTCTTGTAAGGTTCGTCTTTGGCCTCCCAGACGCGGTCCAGTTGCTCCAGACAAACCAGCGTGTGCTCGTCGGCAGCGTATTGATGATAAAATTCGTGCTGCACCAGGCAGGTGAGCTTGCCGAATTCGGGAATGTATTTGCCGAGCAGATTCACCTCGTGCATCGCGCGCAGTATGGGCGCCACTTCGCCGCGCCGTTCGAGAATGGCCTGAAACGTTTCGGCGACCCGCCCGTCGTTCAAAAATTCGCGGTCCACGAGCGAAAGCTGGTTGCGGATGAGTTGCGCGAGGTCGGGGTGCAGCGCCAGATGCCGCTGCTGGGCGTGCAAAAACACGCGCATGAGCCGGCGGGGCGAGTCTCGAAAAATGCGGTTCGACGTGGCGTGAATTTCACCGTTGATGAAGGTGAAGCCGTCTACGATTTCAGGTTCGCGCCGCCGCCTGGGGAGCCAGGCGCGCAGCGAAAGCAGGCCCGCCTCCGCCGGCCGCAGCGCCATGCGCTGTTCCAGCATGCGGGTGATGAGGAAGATGTTCCGCATGTGCGTGTAGAGGTCGCGCATGAATTTCTCAATGCGTTTGCTGGGCGAGCGGTCGCCGTAACCGAGGTTGTGCGCCACGGCGGGCTGCAGGTTCTTGCCCAGCACGTCGAGCGGACGGTTGACGTGGTAGTGCAGTTCCGTCCGCGCGCGCAACAGGAAATCATAGGCCGCCTCCAATAGCCGGCGCTCGGCCTCGCCGACAAATTCCTGCTGTTCCAGTTCGCGCAACGAACGCGCGCGGTATTTGAAGAACGCCATCCACAACAGGTTCTGGAAGTCGCGCAGGCCGCCGCAGCCGTTCTTGACGTTCGGCTCCTGCATGCAGGCCGAGTTGCCGAACTTGGCGCGCCGCGCCGCCTGGTCTTCCAGCCGCAGCGCAATGTATTTTTCCTCGAAACCGGCGACGCACTTTTTGACGAGCGTTTTCTGGAACTTAGCGAACAACGCCTCCTCGCCGATGATGAACCGCGCTTCGATGAGCGACGTTTTCGATTGCATGTCCGTGTTCGCCACTTTCACGCAGTCGTCAATACTTCGCACCGCGTGCCCGACCTTCAGGCCGACGTCCCACAGCGGATACAGCACGCCGTCAATCAGCCGGGACAGATACGGCAGCGGTTTGCCCGCCGCAATCTGGCCGTCGTGCAGAAACATGAAGTCAATATCGCTGTGCGGGTTCAGCTCGCCGCGGCCGTAACCGCCGATGGCCACCAGCGCCAGCGGCGGAAATTCCTTTTGCGCCTGCGCCGACAGGCTGCCTTTGGCCGTCCCCCAGAGATGCCGCAGCAACGCATCGAGCATCGTGGCGCGGCCCTGGCAAACCTCACACCCGCTTCCGCCGGAACGGTGCAACAGCTTGAGCCGGTGCGTCTCCACCTTGAGATAACCCTTGCAACGCGCGAGCTTTTCCGCCGTTGCGGCGTTTGGCGGCGACGGCAAACGCTCTTGAGCGTCCGCCTCGATTTTTTTTAGCAAATCCTGCACAGCGCACACGTTGCGGACAAAATCCATTGAACGCAAGCCGCTGGAGAAACGAATTACGCCGGTCTTGGTCGTCATTTTGACGCTCATCCTCCTGTGTACGGGGATTTTGGCCAGGCTGGAATGATGAATGGAACGGGAATTTCAAGTGGATATGACGGGTCGGGAAGGCGTGGCCGGGCCGCCCGGCAGCAAGCCGGCACCGGAACAATTGGACGCCTTGCGTCTGCCGGGGAAAATGTTTGAACGCGATGCGTTATTTGGTATTGTTCAAGTGATGGCTTGTCCTGTTTTGTCAGGTCCGATGTCTCAAGTTCATCGAAAATTTGTGGAGCGCGAAGCTTTTTCCTGGACCGACGTTTGGCGTTTCGGGGCATCCGGTGTCAAATTATTGTTCCATGCAGACGACGCCTTCAAATGAACCGCGGGAACAAGGTTCTCCTGCGAATGCGCCGTGGAAGGCGCCGGTGGTCAACCGGGCTCTCGCCGACACGCTCGACCGGCAGACTGCCGTCGGCCAACTCTGGCACACGGAAGGCGATCGCGTGCGCTGCGTGGCTTGCGGTCATCGTTGCCTGATCCCGGCAGGGCGGCGGGGCATTTGCAAGGTGCGCTTCAACGAGGGCGGCCAGCTTCGCGTGCCGTTTGGTTATGTGGCCGGCGGATTGGCCAGCGACCCGGTCGAAAAAAAACCGTTCTTCCACGTTTATCCCGGCAGCGACGCGCTTACATTCGGGATGCTCGGGTGTGACTTCCATTGCGGGTATTGCCAGAACTGGGTCACCAGCCAGGCACTGCGCGATGAGCGCTCCGTAACGCCCATCGTCGAACTGACGCCGGACCAGGTCGTGAATATGGCGCGCCGTTGCGGCGCGCGACTGGTTGTGTCGAGTTACAACGAACCGCTCATCACCGCCGAGTGGGCGGTGGCCGTCTTCCGGGAGGCGAAACCGGCCGGGTTTGCCTGCGCGTTTGTGTCGAACGGCAACGCCACGCCGGAAGCGCTCGATTTTCTGCGTCCGTGGATTGTCGCCTACAAAATTGACCTGAAAGGTTTTGACGAGAAACGTTACCGCACGCTCGGCGGCACGCTTGAGAACGTGTGCCAGGGCATCCGCATGGTGCATGAACGCGGTTTGTGGCTGGAGATAGTCACATTGATCGTGCCCGGATTCAATGACAGCGAAGCGGAACTGAGCGCCATCGCGAAATTCATTGCCTCGGTCAGCCGCGACATCCCGTGGCATGTCACCGCCTTTCATCCCGATTACAAAATGACCGGCCCGCCTGCGACCACCGTGCGCCAGCTTATTCGCGCGGCGGAAATCGGCGTAGAAGAGGGCTTGCACTTTGTCTATGCCGGGAATGCGCCGGGACGCGTGGGGCATTGGGAAAGCACATTTTGTCCGGGTTGCGACGAACTGCTTGTCGAACGCAGCGGCTACCTCGTGCGTGACTATCGAATCACCCGCGACGGCAGATGCCCGCGTTGCCAGAGGACGGTTCCCGGCATTTGGCCGGGTGGCGGCGCGCCTGATATGAAATCAGGCGGTTCGACGGCGAATTTTCGCGAACGTGTGCCACGCCGGGTAAATCCAAGTTGAACCATGACGATTCATGCAAACCGCGAAACACACTAAAAACACGAAAGCGAAGGCAACTGACTGAATATGATTTCCGTGAGCAAATCCGACCGGATTTTCCGGCGGTTTTTCGCGTGGTTCGTGTATTTCGTGGTGAATAGGCCCGATTAAAATCAAACCCAAAATGCGCAGGTTTGTTCGAAAGGACTCGGCAAATGTCCGCCCGTCGGCGGTGGCAGGACGGTTTTATCCGGGCAACCCCGTCAGACTCCGCGCGATGGTCGAAAATTTCTTGGGTGAAGCGAATGCCCCGGCAGGGTCTGCCCCCAAAGCCATCATCGCGCCGCACGCCGGCTATGTTTATTCCGGACCAATTGCCGCATCGGCCTACGCGCGGCTGGCACCGGCACGCGAAATCATCAAACGCGTGGTGCTGCTCGGCCCGTCTCATTTTGTGTCGTTCGATGGCCTGGCGGCGCCCGGCGCGGAAGCCTTCGCGACTCCTCTCGGCACCGTGCCCGTGGACACTGCCGTCGTCCGCGACCTTTGCTCGCATCTGCCGCAGGTGAGCGTGCGGGACGACGCGCACGCCGACGAACACGCACTCGAAGTCCAATTGCCATTCCTGCAAGTGGTGCTCGCCGATTTCAAAATCATGCCTCTGCTCGTCGGCGAGGCACGCGACGAGGAAGTCGCCGAAGTCATCGAGAGCCTTTGGGACGGTGTGGAAACGTGCATTGTCATCAGTTCGGACTTGAGCCACTACCACGATTATGAAACGGCGCAACGAACCGACTCCGGGACGGCGCGCGCCATCGAATCACTTAATTGGAAGGCGGTCGGCGTGGAACAGGCCTGCGGGCGCATGCCGATTTGCGGGTTGCTGTCTGCGGCGAAGGAGCGTGGTCTGCGATGTCGCGCCGTGGATTTGCGGAACTCCGGCGACACTTCAGGCGAGCGTGAGCGCGTGGTGGGCTACGGCGCCTTCGTCTTTACGGAAAACTGAAACATAGCGACACGAATTTCTCGAATTGACGCGAATTCGCCAGCGAATTGGACTATTGGGCATTTTTTGCGGCTTGGCGTCCTGGCGTTGATGGAATTCGCGTCTATTCGCGCCATTCGCGTAAGGACGTCAGTCACCAGCGATGGTTACCACGATGATACGATGGCGCGGTTTGATGTCGCATTCCAGATGGAAGATTTGCTGCCAGGTGCCCAGCACCGGCTTCCCGTCGGCCACCGGCACGGTCAACGATGGTCCCAACAGCGTGGCCTGCAAATGTGAATGGCCGTTGCCATCGTGCCAGGCGCGTTCGTGTCCGTAGTTGCGGCTGGGCGGGATAAGTTTGTCGAGGAGGTCGGGCAGATCTTCGAGCAAGCCCGCTTCGTATTCGATGGTGCCCAGCGCGCCGGTGCTGCCGACGTTGAAGACGTGCGCCGTGCCCGTGCGCACGCCGGAGTCATGAACAATTTGCACCACGTCCGCGGTCAGGTCGTGCAGGTGCCGGTGTCCGCGGGTTTCCAGCAGGATTTGTCTTTGGTAAACCATGCCCTTCTCTTGCGCGGAACAGGGCCGGAACGCAAGTCTGATGGTGGGGGAAAGAAACGGTTTAAGCCATAACCGACATGCAAAACCGCGAAATACGCCAAACGCGCGAAAGAAAATCAGGTTCAAAGAAATTCCGTGCAGTTCGTGTATTTCACGGTTCGAACCTGGGAATTCAGATTGGAAGCGTCATTTTGTTGAGTGCGGTGACGTGTCATCGCTTTGAAAGCGCCGGCGTGTTGGCGCACTCCCGAAATCTTCGGCTCGCGAGCACGCGCGCCCCACCAATTGGCTTACGACCGTCCGCCTGTCGGAAAGAATTGACAGGGCAGGGCCGGGCGCTAACCTGCAACCCCAATCAGCCTTGCCGTGTTTGACCACAGACCTTGGCCTGCGGGAAACAGGTTGAGCAACAAAAACCACACAAGAAAGAAAGGCGTATATGAACTCAAAAGAGCTGTTTACGTTGTTTCTGCGGGTCGTCGGGATTCTGGGCATGATATTTATCGTGCGTCACGCTCTGGAATCGTTCCCCACGTGGACGCCATCGGTGCCTCTGATTATCAGGTGGGTGGTCGGTTTGCTCGTGGGACTCTACCTGATCCGGGGAGCACCGTTGCTGGTGAAGTTCGCGTATCCGGGGAAACACTTGATTTGCGAACCATGATTGACGCCGGCCCGGGCGCCGTTGCTGGTGAGGCTCGCGTCTCCAGAAAAGCCCGGCAGCTCGGCGCAATGGCCGAAAGCCAGTCTGCGTCACGCTACACATTGGAGCGGGAGTTCTCTCAACTCGCAACAGTCTTTTGCGCACATAACGATTTGTGGAGTGTTCCAAGCCGGCTCCCGCTGGCGTCCGTGCTGTGGTTTGGAACGAGGCGCGCTCCAGAGGCAACACGGGATTGCCAGGCGGCGGCCAAAATTGTATTTCCAAGACATGGGCCGGACGTTCCATTTCGAGTGTCCCCATTGCCAATATCAGGCGCGCGTTGCCGGCGGCGCCGACGCGGGCATCAACTGTGCCGTGCAAACCATAGTCTGTTTCGATTGCCGCCGACTTTTCGACGTGTTCACCCGCCTCCGGCTGCGCGACGGCGATGAGGAACCGGTTGCCGCCGGGGTCAAAACCAGGTCCGGCCGCAAGTTGTTGCCCACCGGTGTTAACATTCCGCCGTTCTGGCTGGTGGACAATCCGTGGAGCGTCTTTGCACCCGGAAGACGTTCTTCGGATCCGCCCCGGCGACGACGCTGGGCAGAGATAAAACCGGCTTGCCCCATTGCCGGGTATCACCGGATAGAAATCTGGAATACTCCGGGCCGCTGTCCGCGCTGCGGGAATTACCTCGAAAAGAACGGACTGCCCTATCGTTTGTGGGATTGAAACAGAAACGAGCAGGGTTCGTCCCAATCTTAATCTTAATCGGGGCGAGGTGGATCAAAATATGAACACGGCCAAAACGTGGCTTGGAAATCGGAAATTCCCGTGCTTGTCTGCCCCGCCGCCCTGCTGCTAACGTCGTGCCGAATTCCGACTTAGCGAAAAAGTCGCCAACCAAATATGGCCGAGATAACTGAGTGGACATTTGCCGCGGATGCAGCCACGTGGATGACCGTCTATTTACATGGGCGAAAATCCATGCCCTTCAAGGAAGCAAAGGTGGAACAAAAAGCTTCGGGAAAACGCAGAGACCTCTCTCTCATAGACCGTGACGGCAAGAAAGCGTTAACAGGTGAGATCCGCTTTCCTGACGCCATAGACGGCGAAACGCCTTACAATGCAAAACTCGTCACCGATGCAAGGCGCAAGGCAGCGCAAGCTGGCGCACCATTCTTCTTTACGTGGAATGTCAATCGGTTCGTTCTTTGGCCAACCCAGGGGGAACACGAGATAGCTGTATTCGATGTTGTTCGCATCCGCTGCCGTGAGGAACTGGAATATCCGGTTGTCGAACGGCAGATTCGCGAGGAATTCATTCCACGCCTTCTTGAAAAGTATGCTGCCATTTACAAAGGCGAGGAGGAGGCGGGTATCAGACCTCTCGACCAGCGATTCATCAGTCGCCTTGAATCCGCTTTACAGAGCACAGCAAACGTCATCTTCGCGGACGCCCTCGAACTGTGCAAAACGAACAAGACCTTCAAGAAGCAACTCGACAAGTGGATGCGCGACCAGGAGTGGTTGCTTTCCGAGGATGATCAACTGCTGCGTGACAATGTGGACCGCGCGACACGCTTGGCCTGCTACATTACCGCGAACAAGCTCGTATTTTACCAGGCGCTCCGGCGCAATCGCCGGTTCAAATTGCCGAAACTCGAAGTGCCGGCCCACGTTGACTCCGGCGAGAGGCTATTTACTCATTTTCGCGGCTTGTTCGACCAAGCTAAAATTGTCACGCGCGACTACCAGACCATTTTCGACGGCGGTTTCATTGATCG